>CAJTMZ010000121.1:0-343 GCA_910577445.1 uncultured Lachnospiraceae bacterium
TTCCTTCGTCGCCACGCTTGCGCTCAGATAAAAACGCAGCGGATGCTAAGCTCGCAAGCTGCATGGCAGCTTGGAACCTCGCTAAGCACCGGCGTTTTTATATGGGCTCCTTAAGGAAGAATGCGGCTTTCTGAGCGTGGCTTCCCACCTTCTGAACGTGGCTTCCCACCACCTTTGACTCTTCCCCCAAAACTATGTATAATGACAACTAACACCGCCCAAAAAGGAGTATCCCATGAAGCAAGCTTACTGCATGAACCACAAGGAAGTTGAAATTTCCGGCATTCTGATTGCCTACCAGACCGTTACCGGCGGCCACAGGCCCCTGCACTGGCACGAGGAG
>CAJTMZ010000121.1:353-9548 GCA_910577445.1 uncultured Lachnospiraceae bacterium
TCCTCTACCCCTTAAACGGGGAGTCCTCCCTTACCATTGAGGGAAAAAAATACCGTCTTTTGAAAAAACACCTCATAGCGGTGGAGTCCTGTCAGGTTCACAGCACCCACTCTTACAAGGATACCAGCATGTACCTATGCATCCATATTTTGAAAAAGCATATGCAGAAAATTTTCCCCGATATCGAGCTGTACCAAATCCGCTGTTTTCCCGAGGAAATTCCCGACGAGCGCTTTCCCGCCTACCTTGAAATCTGCCGGATGATGGAAACCCTGACCCGGATTTATATTGAGGACGCAACAGCCTTTCAACTGGAGGCCCAGGGGCTTGTTTTCCAGATACTTGCCCGCCTGATTCGGGATTTTTCCGTCAACACTGCCCCGGAATTTAACGCCACCGACGTTCTCACAAGAGACAGAATCCGGGAAATCATCAGCTATGTGGAAGAACATTTCCGGGAGCCTGTAGCCCTTTCGGATATCGCCGCCCACATCGGCGTCGGAAAAGAGTATTTCTGCCGCTTTTTCAAGAAAAACATGGGTATTTCCTTTGTGAATTACCTCACGGAAACCAGACTTGCCCACAGCTATCATGCCCTCACAAGCACGGATAAGCCTGTGGCGGAAATCATGGAGGAAAACGGCTTTACAAACCAGAAGCTGTTCAACCGTTCCTTTAAGGAGCTTTATGGCTGTACGCCCTCCACCGCCCGTAAAAGCAGCGGTGAGAAACAGTATAACATTTCCGCCTACCTTGTACCGCCCTATCCTCCTGAGGAAACCCCTTAATTGTGCCTGTAGATTTGTTCGCCGTAAACCGGAGCAAACCTTACGGGCTCTAATCCGTCCAGATTTTCCTTGTGCATATAAACCGCGGAAATCCGGTGGTTTTCATAAGTGTTATAATAGTAAATTCCCTTATCGCAGTTGCAGCAGGAAGTATAAATGGTGGTCTCGTACTTTCCCTCCGATAACCGGCAGCACCCCCGCTGCTGGTCAACGCTTCCCAGAATATGGAAAAACTGGCTGACGCTTTCTTCTTCCGAATCCCCGGAAACCGAATTCATTTTTACAAAGGCCGCCCTTGCGAACCTAGAGCCTGAGGATAAATCCCCGGGAAGCCCGATAGCCCCCATACCCCGGCTGTAGGTTTTAAGCGGCAGCCTGTCCGAAAAATGATTTTCCGGCTCCCCCGGCGATAAACTCATATAGTTATTCAGCCAGAACATCTGCTCCTCAAAAGGCGGATTGTTGGTCAGTACTCCCACCGGATTTTCATACACCTTAAGGCACGCCCCGTGAGAGGCTTTCACGCACTCCACGGTTATCGCCCCGTTTCTGTCCGCTATCATCCAGTGGAGCTGGGCGGTCTGCAGCTTTTCGCTGAAGGGTTCCGCCGTAAGATTGGTTTTTTCCAGCTTTTTTCCCGCTTCCTCAACCGTAGCGCAGTCTCCCAAAATCCACGGGATAAACTCAAACTGGGCCACGTTATATTTATCCGGACATTTTTCCCCATAAAAGGCGTTTCCCACAAAATTAAGGCCCGCCATTCCAAGTCCCTTTTCATTCACCGCCTCATAATACAGCGGATATCCGCCCTCTACGTGAGCCATTCCAATCATGGCGTAATGACTGTCCATAGCGCCCCCGTCCCGGAAAGAAAAAGAGTACCTGCGGGGCGTCACAACAATTTCGTCCCCGTAGGAAAAATCATAATCCAATGTGCGCCCGAAGTAAAAATCCCTGGTTTTATAAGTCGCTGCCGTACACATAGCCTGTCACCTCTCTTCCATTGCTTTCAAATTATTATCCCACAAAAAAAGACTTCTTACAACATGGCGGCGTTTTTCGTTCTGGAAATGATTTACAGCCGGTTTTTCAGGGATTTTATTCTCCTCGCCCTACAGAAATCCCTCTTTTTTGCCGATAAATAAAGCAGAACATATTAATTTTAATCCAGGGAGGGATTGTCAAAGCATACGGATATGAAGCGCTTTATAAAGTTCAGGCGGTCACGGTGATACCGCCTCTGAGGAAAGCATTTTCCGACGAGAAAAAACACCAGTCCAAGCAGAACAGGTCCGGCCATCTGAGCAAAAGCATTTTCTCGGAAATACTGGACGAATCCTGTGAGAAAGAGCATGAGAAAAATATCCATATACGCACCAGCGGATATACCAGAAACGCTCTTCCTTACGTCACCTTTATCAATCTGCGGGAGTATTGCTGACCGCAGCATGACTTTGGCAGCATACTGCGAAAGGGACTGTCGCGGCAGTCCCTTCGTTATTTTTTATATACAAAATCTAAACATTTTGTAAACTAATTAATTTTTACTTGTTCAATATTCATTTACATGTTAAGATAATTATGTCATTTTTCTGAAATGTTCTTTTTTTTCTTGCAATTAACTGACAATGCTTTTCATTGTTCTTTGTTAGAAATCCGGACTTCAATTGACAATTCACTATAGAAAGGAGTATTTACATATGGATTATAATTCATTTTCCGAAATCACCCCCGATATCGTGCGCCTTGCAAAGCTTAGCGAACAGGCTGATATCATAGACTCAGAGCTTTTTACCAGATACGATGTCAAAAGAGGACTCCGCGACTTAAACGGCAAAGGCGTTTTAGCCGGCCTGACCAATATCTCCGACGTCCGCGCCAAGGAAGTGGTGGACGGCGTTGAGGTACCCGTCCACGGACAGCTTTTTTACCGCGGCTATAATATCAAAGATTTGGTCAGCGGCTTCACCAATGAAAATCGTTTTGGTTTTGAAGAGATTACTTATCTGCTTTTATTTGACAGGCTTCCTGATGCCAGGGAGCTGGCCGGTTTTCAGGCGCTGCTGTCCGGTTACCGCTCTCTCCCCACCAGTTTTGTGCGGGATATTATTATGAAAGCGCCCAGCAGCGATATGATGAACACCCTGGCCCGCAGCGTTCTTACGCTCTATTCCTATGACGAGCGTGCCGACGATGTTTCGCTGCCCAATGTGCTGCGCCAGTGCCTGCAGCTTATCAGCATGTTTCCGCTTTTGTCCATCTATGGCTATCAGGCATACTGCCACTACCATGACGGCAAGAGTTTGTTTATCCACCAGCCTGACCCGGCGCTTTCAACCGCTGAAAACATTCTGCGGATTCTGCGCCCTGACAGCTCCTACACGCCCCTGGAGGCGAAGCTTCTGGACGTGGCCCTGGTTCTTCATATGGAACACGGCGGCGGTAACAACTCCTCTTTTACCACCCATGTCGTGACTTCCTCTCTCACGGACACCTATTCCGTAATCGCCGCGGCTATCGGCTCCTTAAAGGGTCCCCGCCACGGCGGCGCCAACATCAAGGTTGTCCAGATGTTCGAGGAAATGAAGCTGGAGGTGAAGGACTGGACGGACGAGGAGGAAGTTGGCAATTATCTGCGCCGGCTCCTGCATAAGGAGGCATTTGACCACGCAGGCCTGATTTACGGCGTGGGCCATGCGATTTATTCCAAGTCCGACCCCCGTGCCGTTATTTTCAAGACTTTCGTAGAAAAGCTTTCCATGGAAAAGGGACTGGAAAAAGAGTTTGCCCTGTACTCTCTCGTGGAAAGGCTTGCCCCCGAAATCATTGCCGGCGAAAGGCAGATGTACAAGGGCGTGAGCATCAACGTAGACTTTTACTCCGGCTTTGTTTATCACATGCTGGGACTTCCCATGGAATTGTATACGCCTATCTTTGCCATTGCGCGTATCTGCGGCTGGAGCGCCCACCGCATGGAGGAGCTTGCCAATAACGGGAAGATTATCCGCCCGGCCTATAAGCCTATTTGTCCGTGCCGGGATTATATTGATATCGTAGACAGAAAAAATTAATTATGAAAATATCCCGACTAAATTACAGACGATTATAAGTCTGATAATTTAGTCGGGATATTTTTTCCACACCACGTTTTCCATTTTGGGGTCATCACAACATCAAATTCCCGCTTCCAATTCCGTACTTACTTTGCTTTGAAGCAAAATTTTCAGCACTGCATAAGCGTCTGCGCCCGAGATGCTGTGTATTTTCTGATAATACTCAGGAATATATCTCTGATAATCCCTGGCAAAATCCAGAATCCCCTGCTGTATCTGCTCCACTCTCCGGGGTTTCGTATCAGGTTCTTTGAATAAAAACCGGTACCCTTCTTTTCTCTCCTTATCCATTACAATATCTGCAAGGCTTCCTTCTTTTGATGAAAGAAGCTGCTCTACAAGTAAATTGTGATTTTTTCCCGGATTATGCCATTTCCAGTTTTCGCGGTTTAGCTCCTGCGAATACAGGTAACTTACCAGCTTTCCGGTATAAAGAAAGGATTCTGCCGCATTAGGCTCTCCGTTATTAAAAGTATTGGTTCCGGCTATGATTCCGGTTATCTCACAATCCGGCTTCCACTCCCTTCTTACCAGCAAATCCAGAGAAAGCGCCCCGCTTCCTGCCCAGCCTACATCTACAGCAACGGCATGGCGGCAGTTTTTTAAAACCCTGCGGTAATAGCGCCCTGCCGCCACTCTGGAATCCTCATAGTGCGCAAGTACTTCTGACCAATGTGATATCAGATATTCTTTTACTATAGCGGCATTTTTATCCGTCAGACGGCTTTCCGGCGCAAGTCTGCTGCGCTTTTCCGCGATGGCTTTATCACTCTCATTTGCCTCCCCGCAGAAATCCGCAAGCATATCCATAAGCCCCATCCTGCGGAAGATATCCGCCAGACAATAGCCGCCGTTAATCTTATGTTCCACAAAGCGGCGCAGGAAATCATAGCGGTCATATTTTGCAAGAAGCCTGACAGCTACCGTTCTTGACCAGTAAACATATTCCGCCTTGCAACAGGATATATCTGAACTTGCTTCTCCCTTCTTTTGGAATAGCCTGCGGTACACCTTATCAAGTATTTCTCCGTCTCTGGACAAAAAAAGAATTTTATCTATGCTATGTGCGATTGCATAATTATGCACAAACTGACAATATCCGACCGCAAAAATCCCGCCGTAAATATAGCCAAGCTCATAATCCGCCGAATATTCGGTAAGACCGTTATGTATCCTGCCGTTGACGATGCCCCTGTACAGAGAACCGGTTACAACAGACATATCCTCTGCCCGGTAAGGCATACCTGCAATATTGACATTCCGGTAAAGAATGGACTTCCATCCCGCTTTCCCTGCCTGCTTTCCGTCAGATTCGGGATTGTCCCCGATATGAATATACTGTAGTTCCTCCCCGTAATGCCGGGCAATTTTCCTGTATAACTTTCCATCCGCCTTGGATTCCTGCTCGAGGCAGGATACAAATATCTCCTCGATACCGGTATATCCGCACTTTTCAAGCATTGCCTGAAGAATGTCCGGGGAAAGGTACATATCCGAAGTGCAGATAATCTTTTTCCCCGTATTCTTTATCTTTTCCTGCAACAGGAAAAATACTTCCTTCATGTATGGATTGGCGTAACAGAACGCAATCTCCGTTTCAATCTCCGCCTGCATTCCCGCTTCTTTAGAAATCCCAGTTTTATTCTCCAGCTCCCCGTAAATCTGCGCCAGTGTAACCTCATAGCTTCCTGTGCCTTCAAAAGCTTTCCGGCGCGCCTCCTGCTCCGCCATGCGGCGGCTTCTCTCAAAATCCATAAAATGCAGCTTTTCCCCCACAAAGAAAAACAAATCTGTGGGCACCGCAACGGGACGGAATATCAGGGTGTCAAAAATATCAAACGAAATGATATCTGCCGTGGAAAGAGCCTTCGCCAGCTCCTTTGGCGTCTTTTGAAATGACATCTGCGATTCCGGGTGTCCGGGAATGCTTTTCCTGCTGTCAGGATAAAGGATTTCCCGCTGCATATCGCGGAAACCGGCCAGCCAGAGAAGGTTCATCCATAAAAGAGCGGCCCATGCGTACAAGCGGCCCACCGCTCCCGGATTTTCAAGACGCAGCCTGTGATATTTTTTTTGAATGACAGGCACCCGGTTGACCAGGGCCTGATAGATATGTATTCTGAGTTTCATAGCCTTTCTATGTGTTCCATCGGTATATTTTGCTTTTCATCCATATAGTCTTTCTCACTAAGTCCCACTTTTTCACAGGCCTCTCTTAAATCTATATGAAATTCTTTCACCATCACATCTACCGCCTCGGTAAGTCCCTTGCGGCGGCCGTCTGCTTTCCCCCTGCCATAGCCGACTTTTTCGCCCTCACAGTATCCGTCCTCGTGCAGTTCTCTCCTGATATACTCTTCATTATATTCATAGATTGACATAGCAATTACCTCGCTTCTCTGTTCCAGAAAAAAGTCCTTTACAATATCTTTCTCAATACACTCCGCAACCGCTGATTCTGCCGCTTCTTTCAGCTCCATAATTTCCATGTTTTTTCTGACCGCAGCTACAAAATAAGCATATCCATAAAGGGACGGGCTTTTGTCAAGTAAATCTTTATTATGCTCCAGATTAATATTCAGCGTCTGCACTGTAAGCTCCATACATCCTTTATCAGCAGATATTCCTTTCTCAGGTATCTCGTAAGAGTCCGACAGTCTCTGTATAAATTTTTCTTCCCTACGCTCTTTTCCGTTATAAAACACCACATAATGCGGCATTGGAATTGTAATTCTCCTGTTACTGCTTAAATCAACGTCTCCAAGTATTTTCTTGTATAAATCGGCAAAATACAAAAACCCCCTAAGCGGCATGTTCGGACAACAGGTAGACTGATGTTCATACAGACATAAATTATTGTCTATAACAAATGACACATCATTTTTCATCTTAATAAAAATAGCATTATCTAATGTATTAACTTCCAGTTTCTCATGAGATGTATAGTCCGTATCATTCAGTGCGTTGTAGAGTTCAAGCAGTCTGCTCTTATCCTTAAAAACCATCCGGAAAACCCTGTCCTTATAGGTTATATAAGGCCTGATTGCCTGTTTTGCTTTTCTTTGATTATTTTTCTTCTTTTTCGTCTGTGTTTTCTTTCGTGGCTGTTTTCTTTGGTTCATTGTTTTTCTCCTTTCCCTTTGCAGAGAGAAAACAATGACTGTAAAGAAAATTCACCAGCGAAAATTCCGCAAAAATCCTTTCATTCAGGTCCGGCTCCCTGCTTATTAATAAATAGTTGGTTGAATAGTAAGCAAGGATTCCATTCGTCAGCAGCATACAAAACATTGCGTTTTATAATCACATTTGAATGTACATGTGGTAAACTGCTCTCAATGTTCAACAGACAATGCACTTAATATGTGCATAAAAGATAATCAGATTGTTTGAACGTCTTTTCGTCAGAATTTCTTTGCTATGAAATTATAATATCAAAAGGCTTTTTCACTGTCAAGGGCAGGATGGGAAAAATATGGAACACCTATGATACTTTTCCCATAAAAGCCATCTTGAATTTTCCTATACACATGAATTACTTTTCATTATCTTCTTTGTCCTCTAAAATCTCAATTAAACCAAGCTTTGTTAACAAAAATGCTGCTCTTTTTCCGTCAAACAGCCTTGTTAGATTCGGCTGCGAAACCACTTTTACTCCATAATTTACAAATTCAGATATTTTTACATCTATATCATCCGTGCTGTAACATATATGATACAGATAATTCTTTCTTTTGAGCAGGTCTTCTACAATTTCGCCGCTGACAAGCTCTATTTAGGTTCCATCTTTCAAAATAATCACACATATCTCTGCCCCTTTACGCTCATCGAATATTTTTTGAACAAACAATTAATCGGTATCCCTCTAAAGAGAATATTCCCACATTATCTTTCCATTCTCATCTATATTAACCAGTTCAAAACCTAACAATCCATAAAAGTCTTTTACGATTCCATTCTTTTTCGTCGGAATATATTCCCCAACTATTTTCTTTACTTGCCTTTCTCTACATCTCTTTTTCAAATATTCAAATAGTTTATACTCCCCATTTCTCCTAAGTACCCGACAGCTCATAAGCCATAACTCAATGTATAAAGTCTTCTCTGCAAATCTCCCTAATAAAATTGTGATTAATCCATTATCTCCAAACTTATCTGCCATTCGTCCTTGTATGCACAAATAGCCTTCCGGGTCTGTTGCTCTTCTAATTACTTCATTCATACTTAGCCGCATAGTAGTTAAATTAAACTGATTCGTTTTATTAATTAATTGTGTAATCCGTTCAAATGCAGCCTCCTCAAAGTTGGTAAAGGTCCATATCATATTTAATGATTCCAAATACTCATTATAATCGGGAAAATTTTTTTGTTCTTCTTCTCGCTTAGCGTTTTGCAAATAGTAGATTGTCCTTATGCCATCTTCTTCTGTATGCGTAGTTACCTCAAATAACCGACATTCTTCAATTTCATTTATGTAATTCTCCACTTTAGTAAGAACCGGTGCTATGACTGCATCCAGTCTATTCTTTATCTCATCTCGTTCAACAGGATTATCATCTATGAATACAAATGAGTCTACACCAAGATTTAATTCCAAAGCCATCTTGACAAGATTCTCACTTTTAGGATTCCAATTTGCAATAAATGAGGTGAAATCCTCTTTTTTTATCATCATTTCACTTCTTTCAAATGCGCTACCTGCAATACTCTCATCATTTTTTGATATCACCCCCAAAATGATTCCTGTTCGCTTTAGCCTCCGCACATATTCCTGGAATGCAATATATGCCTCGCCCTGTGGTGAATCATTCCCTATCACAATCTGCTCCGGTCCATCATCTCCTACAGCACCGCCCCACAATGTATTATCAAGATCAAGTGTCAAACACTTTTTATTTAAACCGCATAATGATACAATTATTGCAGATAAATTCTGTGCAATTAGCGGAATTGCATCAATACACATTGCATATTTATATCTATACCAATAAGACGGAGATGCCCACTCCTTCACTCCATAATAGGCGGCCAGATAATTAATATCATTGATATAAAAATTACTGTTTTCTTCTGCCAGGGAATTCATTAGCATATTCAACCTGTTTATAAAATTAACTGTTCCTGAAGTATCCCATATTTCACGATTTCCCATTATCCGATAATATGGCAGTTCAAAATTATTACATATTACCGGACAAACATATTTCTCTGATAATGCATTTACAACCTGCTTTATTCTGGCGAATTCTGTTTGAAGCTTTTTCTCTACTATTTTTTTTTCTTCAAACGGTTCTGGC
>CAJTMZ010000121.1:9586-11835 GCA_910577445.1 uncultured Lachnospiraceae bacterium
AAATAAAATCATATTTTTTATTTTCAATTTGAGAGTTGCCATACAGAGCATCCTCATAATATCTGCCATAATCACCTTGTGAAATTGTAAGTTCAATTCCTCTGGAAAGACAAAATAAATCTAATTGCTCCGCTAATTCTCCAATTGTAGAACCACTAAGCATCAATATATTTTTGGAAATCCTCAAACCTTCTTTTTCTAATAAAGATTTTTTTATCCCACGTCTTTTTCTTATCAAATCTCCTGTACTATACTGTTGGCCACAAAATTGAATATTCATATGCATTCCTTTTCTTTACATCTCAAATGCCTTGCTCTTTGGCTTTTCCACCTTCGGCGGGTAATCATTTGTGTCGAATCTTGGAATCAGCAAGGGATTAATTTTATCCAAATCTGCCACCTTCGGTTCTATTGTCACTCCTGCAACACAATGAATGCTTTTACAATAAGAAAGCAGCTTTTCCTGCGTCTTGCCATATGGATATGCAAATACCCAATGATTACAGTCTATTACGCCTTCCAGAACATCTAATGCAGAATTAATATCCCTCTTATATTCTTTTTCTGACAAATGGTCGAACGAATAATGCTCATAACCGTGCAGGCCAAAAAACATATTGTATTTCTTCATTGTTTTCACCTGTTCCATGTTCAAATAAAGCTTAGAGGCAAAAGCAAATTCATTGTAAGTAACAAATTTTTCAAATAATTGTTCTACTATCCGAATTCTTGCATTCTCATCTATTGCACTCTGCAGTATACGCTTAACAAAAATTGTATCTGCTGAATCAAAGCGATTTTCCACTGCATATGTATTATACAATTCCTCATCATCAGGTATCGAAAATCCGAGTTTCCTGCATTCATTCAACTTTATATACAGTTCTTTTTTTATCTGTTCGATTGGTTTCGATGCTAATATAAAATGAATTTTGTTGACATCCAAAACCTTACCTTCTTTCAAAACTTTTCCTGGCACTGCAAAAAGCCCGGAAATCCCTTTATTTGCAAGTATAGGAAATACATTGGTGTAATGTTCTATATATCCATCGTCAAAAGACAGCATAATAGCATTTTCCGGAAGCCTTTTACCTTCATAAACAGCATCAAGCACCTCCTGCATGCCAACAAATGTATAATTTCTTTCCATATATGCAATCTGCTGTCTGAACAATTCCATATCCAGACCTTTTATTTTCGGATATCTGCTATTCTTTAAATCTCTCACATAATGATACATAACGACTTCTAATTTATTCATATTTTCCCCTACATATACGATTTGGCCTCTCTTGGTCTCCATCCGCTTTAAACATTCGAAAATTATCCATTTGACTTGTAAAAAAATGAATATCTATATTACTTTGTTCAAATGGTTCAAAGTGATTTGGAATAATATTCATATCTGTTTCATTCAATTCCTTCATTCCCATATCCCTTAGAAAATCATCTGACAATCCATATTCATAGAAATCTATATACTCACATTCATTATCTTCCATCAGGCGTTCCAACGATTTTCCACATAACCGCAGTACCCTTTCATCACCCAGAAAATCTACGATTCTCATTGCTTTGCTGTTATTGGCTTCCACAATTTTAGTTACAAAAATAGCATCAATTGTGCCTCGACTTGTTTTTACTGCAAAAAGCTGATATGTATATACCAGATTGTAAAAATACTTTTTAATTACATAGTTGCGGTCTTTCCATGGTGCCGTTACCTTAAATATAGCCCTTTCATATTTAATTATATTTTTAAAATCATTCTCGGAACGAATCAATACCAACTCTATATCATTTGAAACAATATAATCTGGCATTTCAGTATTTGAAACAACCGCAATTCTGCATTTGCATTTTTTATTTAATCGGTAAAAATGTTTCAAGGTTCCTGTTTTGAAACCTAGAAATTCGTATAATCGCTTCACTTCCTTTCTTATTCCACAACATGACAATACATTACAATTTAATGTTTTTTTTAAAGTATTTACAATATCCATCCCCAGACTTGGAATCCCGGACGGAATAACCTTCCACAATGCAAGCCAAATATCAGGCTCACTCCTATTATTTGCATAAATAAATCCACATACACCATATATTTTTCCCTGCTCAACAGCAACTATATAGTTGAGCATATCTCCGTTTTTATGATAATCGTCAAACAACTCCGGCCATCGCACAAATATATGATTTCTCTGCCAGTTTTTATCTATAAAATCCAAAATTTTATTTTTTTCCGAATA
>CAJTMZ010000122.1:0-5895 GCA_910577445.1 uncultured Lachnospiraceae bacterium
CCCGGCTGTGTTTGCTGCCGGTTAGCCGAAATTTCTATTTATTTTCTGTCCCGGCTGCGTTTCTGGCAAAATCGGTATTTACCAATTCTTCATAGGGAACCCGCTGGGGAAGTTCTCCGGCTTCTTCCAGAATATTCTGAAGGAGGGTGAAAGCGTCTTCCTCAAAAATCAGATTGCCTTTCCAGGTATCCTGTTCGTAATACCGGGTGATGATTGTGGTAAGGGTTTCGATGTCGGTTTCCTCAAACTGAGGCTGGATTATTTTCGCAATCTCTTCCGGCGTATGGCTTGCAACATAGTCCATGCCTTTTTGGAGGGCGTTTGTAAAAGCCTGGATGGTTTCGGGGTTTTCTTCCATATAGCTTTTCTTCGCGCTGAAAGCCGTGTAGGGAACATAGCCGGAGTCTTCGCCTAAGGAGGCCACGACATAGCCGTCGCCTTTGGCTTCCAGAGAGGTGGCGTGGGGTTCAAATTCGACGGTAAACTCCCCCTGCCCACCAGAAAAAGCGGCTGCGGTGGAGCCGAAATCAATACTCTGGTCGATGGAAAGGTCGGCTGCCGGGTCGATTCCGTTTTTCTTTAAAATGAACTCAAATACCATTTCGGGCATACCGCCTGCCCGTCCGCCCAGCACATTTGCGCCCTTTAGCATATCCCAACTGAAATTTTCAATCGGCTGCCTTGAAACAAGAAAGTTTCCGGCTCTCTGGGTGAGCTGTGCAAAATTCACTACATAATCCGAGGTTCCGCCGGCATAGGTATAGATGGTGGATTCGCTTCCCATAAAACCGATATCCGCCTCGTCGGTTAAGACGGCGGTCATGGTCTTATCTGCACCGAATCCGGTTACCAGATTAAGTTCGATGCCTTCCTCTTTAAAGTAACCCTCCTCAATCGCCACATACATGGGGGCGTAGAAGATGGAATGGGCCACCTCGTTTAAAGTGACCGTTTTGCTTTCGCTTTTGCTTTCCGTCTTTCCGCATCCGGTAAAGCTTAGGGTAATAAGCATAACGGCGAGAAGAAGCGAGACGGTTTTTCCAAGTAAGTGTGAACTTTGATTTTTCCTCATAATAACCTCCGTTGATTTATTAATAATCCGGCCTTGTTTGACCGGTAATGGATGCTTTATCTTATGTAGGCGGAAGGAAAAGTCGCCTGTCCATTTTCTTTTTTGGATAAAAGCTATTTTGATGGACAATAAATGACAAAAAATATATAATAAAGCAGTGACAATTTATTATGAATGTTCCGTAGAGTGGAAAAGAAGATGACTTTCATATACGTTGGAGCAAAAAGAAGGAGGACGAGAAATGGGTTTAATTAAAGCTGTTACCAGTGCGGCGGGGGGCGTTATGGCCGACCAGTGGCGTGAATATTTTTACTGTGATTCGCTGGACGCGGACGTGCTGGTTGCAAAGGGAAAGAAGCGCACCGGCAAAAGGAGCGGGGGAAACAACAAAGGAGAGGATAACATCATATCCAACGGCTCGGCAGTTGCCGTCAACGAAGGACAGTGCATGATTATCGTTGACCAGGGAAAAGTGGTTGAATTTTGTGCGGAAGCGGGAGAGTTCACTTATGATACTTCCACAGAGCCGAGCCTGTTCTACGGCAGTCTTGGAGAAAACGTGAAAAAGACGTTTGTCACAATCGGTAAACGTATCGCTTTCGGCGGCGACACGGCAAAGGACCAGAGAATTTACTATTTTAATACAAAGGAAATCATGGGGAATAAATACGGCACGGCAAATCCGGTTCCTTTCCGCGTGGTGGATGCAAATATTGGGCTTGATATTGACATTTCCATCAGATGCAACGGGGAATATTCCTATAAAATTACAAATCCGCTGCTGTTTTACATGAATGTATGCGGAAACGTGACGGACGATTTTGAGAGAAGAGAAATCGACAGCCAGTTAAAGACGGAGCTTATGACGGCCCTTCAGCCGGCCTTTGCGAAAATATCCGCTATGGGTGTGCGCTACAGCGCAATCCCGGCGCATACAATGGAGCTGGCGGACGCCTTAAACGAAGTGCTCTCCGCAAAATGGGCGCAGCTTCGGGGCATTGAGATTGTATCTTTCGGTATAAACGCCATGAAAGCCTCCGAGGAAGACGAGGCGATGATTAAGGAGCTGCAGAAAAACGCGGTACTGCGCAATCCCAATATGGCGGCGGCAACGCTGGCCGGGGCGCAGGCGGAAGCAATGAAAGCGGCGGCTTCCAACAAGTCGGCAGGGCCTATGATGGCCTTTGCGGGAATGAATATGGCTTCTGCGGCGGGCGGAATGAACGCCCAGCAGCTTTTCCAGATGGGGCAGCAGGCGGCTCAGAATGTACAAAGTGGCCAGGGGATAGTGCAGCAGGCAAATCCGGGGCAGCAGGCGGCAGAAGGTGCATCGGGCTGGACGTGCGGCTGCGGCCATGCGGGAAATACCGGAAAATTCTGCTCCGAGTGCGGCGCGCCAAGACCGAAAACGGAGGGATGGGTATGTTCCTGCGGCGTGGTAAACAAGGGGAAATTCTGTTCCGAGTGCGGCGCAAAAAAGCCGGCGGGAGAGCCTTTATATAAATGCGATAAATGCGGCTGGGAGCCGGAAGACGCTAAAAATCCTCCGCGGTTCTGCCCGGAGTGTGGCGACCCTTTCAATGAAAACGATATCAGGTAAAGTTAAGGGTTAAAGCGAGATAAAAATGAGGATGACGACAGGGGAGAGCAATGAGTGAGTTCGACACAAATTTAGACGCCGGGGTAGTGGATACACTGGAAGAAACAGACAGAAAATGTCCTTCCTGCGGCGGGGTGATGGATTATGACCCTGCAAGCAGGGGGCTTTGCTGCCCTTACTGCGGACGTAAGGAGGAAATTCCCTCTGATGCGGGAGAACCTTCCGCGGCGGAAGAACTGGATTTTTCCACTGCGGAAAGCGTGGAAAACTGCGATTGGGGAACGGAAAAGAAAACGGTTATCTGCGAAGCCTGCGGGGCGGAATCGGTGTACGATTCTCTGGAGATTTCGGCGGTATGCCCTTTTTGCGGCTCCAATCAGGTGATGGAGGCTTCCGGCAAAGATATTATGGCGCCGGGAGGCGTGGTGCCGTTTCAGGTTACGGACAGACAGGCTTCCGATTTGTTCCGCTCATGGATAAAGAAAAAGTGGTTCTGCCCGAAGCTTGCCAAAGAAAGCGCAAAGGCAAAGCATTTTAGGGGTGTATATCTTCCCTACTGGACCTTTGACGCCCAGACCGATTCCGACTATAAAGGGGAATTTGGCCGGGATAAGGTGAAAAAAAATTCAAAGGGAGAGAGTGTGGTGGAAACCACCTGGTATCCGGTAAAAGGCAAGTACCGGGAAGCCTTTGACGACGAACTTGTCTGTGCAACCACCAACCATAACCAGTCCATGCTGATGGGGATTGAGCCTTACCGGACGGCGGAGAACAAAGCCTACAAGCCGGAATATGTGGCCGGGTTTGCTGCGGAGCGCTACGCCGTGGGAATTAAGGAAGCCTGGGAGATGGGCAGGGAGAGCATCCGGTTTAAACTGCGAAATAACATAGAAAGTGAAATCAGACGCAAGAATCAGGCGGACCAGATTAGGAACCTGAAAATAACCACCAGGTTCAGCCATCTGACCTATAAGTATCTTTTACTGCCGGTATGGATATCCAGTTATAAATATAAGGAAAAGGTTTATCAGTTCATGGTAAACGGGCAGACGGGAAAGGTATCCGGCAAGACGCCGGTTTCCGTTCCAAAGGTGATTATTGCGTCGGCGGCCGTCATTATCATACTGGCGCTAATCATATGGCTTTGCCGGTAATACTGTTAAGGAGTTTTTAAATGAGTATATATGATACCTTAAATGAACAGCAGAAAAAAGGCGTGTTTACTACGGAAGGGCCGGTGCTTCTGCTGGCGGGAGCCGGTTCCGGAAAGACCAGGGTTTTAACCCACAGAATCGCTTATCTGATTGACGAGCTGGGGGTCAACCCCTGGAACATCATGGCGATTACCTTTACCAACAAGGCTGCCGGTGAGATGAAGGAGCGGGTGGAGAATATTGTGGGGATGGGCTCGGACAGCATCTGGGTCACGACTTTTCACTCTACCTGCATCAGAATACTGCACCGTTATGCTGACCGTTTGGGGTATGAAAATAATTTTACGGTTTATGATACGGACGACCAGAAGACGGTTATGAAAGAAGTCTGCAAGCGGCTTTTGATTGACACGAAGATGATGAAGGAAAAAAGTATTCTTTCCGCCATTTCCTCTGCGAAGGACGAGCTGATTTCCCCGGAGGAGTACGCCCTTTCCGCAATGGGGGATTTTCGGAAGCAGAAAATCGCCCAGGCTTACAGCGAGTATCAGGCGGCCTTAAAAAAGAGCAACGCCATGGATTTTGACGATTTGATTGTCAAAACCGTGGAACTGTTTAAGGCGGATGGCGAGGTGCTGAAAGGATACCAGAACCGCTTTAAGTATATCATGGTGGACGAGTATCAGGATACCAACACGGCTCAGTTCGAGCTCATAAGACTGCTTGCGGACAGCAGCCGAAATCTCTGCGTGGTGGGGGACGACGACCAGTCTATTTATAAATTCAGAGGCGCCAATATCCGGAACATTCTTGATTTTGAGCAGGTTTATCCGGAAGCGGAAGTGATTCGCTTAGAGCAGAACTACCGCTCCACCCAGAATATATTAGACGCCGCCAACGCCGTGATTTGCAATAACAAAGGGAGAAAAAGCAAAACCCTCTGGACCGATAAGGGCGAGGGCGGAAAGGTGCGTTTTAAGCAGTTTTTAAATGCCTTTGAGGAAGCGGAGTTTATTGTGGACGATATTGCCCGGAAATGTCGGAAAAAGGAGGCCGATTACAGCGACTGCGCCGTGCTTTTCAGGACAAACGCGCAGGCGCGGCTTTTGGAGGAGCGTTTCGTGGTGGAGGGAGTCCCCTACAATGTGGTGGGCGGAACCAATTTTTATGCCCGAAAGGAAATCAAGGATTTGCTGGCCTATCTGAAAACCATAGACAACGGTCAGGATGATTTGGCGGTGAAACGTATTATCAATGTTCCCAGAAGAGGAATCGGTATGACCACAATTGTCAAAGTGCAGGACTATGCCGACAGGGAGGAAATCAGCTTTTATGAAGCCCTTAAGCATGTGGAGGAAATTCCGGGAATGGGGAGAACCGCCGCAAAAATCAAACCTTTTGTAACCATGATACAGGCTTTCAGAGGAAAGGCGGAATTTTACGGTTTAAGCGACTTAATCAGGGATATTATTGAAACCTCCGGCTATGTAAAGGAACTGGAAGCCTCGGACGATGACGACGCGGAGGGCAGAATCGAAAATATAGACGAATTAATCAGTAAGATTGTGTCTTTCGAGGAGACCCATAACCAGCCGACCCTGCGGGAGTTCCTTGAGGAAGTGGCGCTTGTGGCGGACATTGACAATGTGGAAAACGGCAGCAACAGAGTGCTTTTGATGACCCTGCACAGCGCAAAGGGTCTTGAATTTCCCCACGTATACCTGGCCGGAATGGAGGACGGCGTTTTTCCCAGCTATATGACCATTTCGTCGGACGACCCAGAAGAAATAGAGGAGGAACGGCGTCTGGCCTATGTGGGAATTACGAGGGCGAGGGAGAGCCTTACCCTCTGCTGCGCAAGACTGCGGATGATTAGAGGGGAGACCTATATGAACCCGGTCAGCCGCTTTGTCACAGAGATTCCGGAAGAACTTTTAGACGACGGAGAGCCAGAGGCGGAAAACCGTCCGGGGGAAAATCGGGGAAGGCAACAGGAACAACGGGGGACGGCGCAGCGTACAATAGTGGAAGGAGCTGCCCGGCCGGCAGGCTTTATGGAGAGCGGGGCA
>CAJTMZ010000122.1:5905-11031 GCA_910577445.1 uncultured Lachnospiraceae bacterium
TACAAACCGGCGGCCATTCTGAAGCCGAAAAGGACTGCCGCCGAAAATAAGCCTTTTATAGCGGGCGGCGGAGCGGCGGCGCTAAAAGCAGCGGGAATCCAAAAAGGCGTGGGCGCGGTCAGCGGAGGGAAACCGGATTATGATATAGGAAACAGGGTAAAACATGTGAAATACGGAGAGGGAACCGTCATGGATTTGGAGCCGGGGCCGAGAGATTACAAGGTTACCGTGGATTTTGACGACGGCGGTCAGAAAATCATGTATGCCGGGTTTGCAAGATTGGAGAAAATTTGAATTTTTTGTTAAGTTTTTGAAATTAGAGTAGTAAATTTTCTCGTTAAATGTTATATTATTAATCAGGAAGGAAATAATAATTCAAAACGCCATTTTATTAAAAACGAATGCAGGTATTGCGGGAAAGGGAGGCATACACAAATGAATACATGGAACAAGATTGAAGAATTGATGGATTTCGTTAAAACCCACGACGTGAAGGAACTGAAAGATTACTGGAATCATAAAGAGGAAAAGAAAGACAACACGCTCCTTTGGGTTCTGGCTATCATTGGCGCGGTGGCAGCGGTAGCGGCAATTGCTTATGCAGTATACCGTTATTTTACGCCTGATTATCTGGAAGACTTCGACGACGATTTTGACGATGACTTTGATGATGATTTCTTTGAGGACGAGGAAGACGCTCCGGAAGAAAAAACCGAGAAGTCCGAAGAGTCCGCTAAGGAAGCAGAATAAAGAAAATCAGTATGAAAAAAAGCTGCGGGATGTACACTTCTGTACATCCCGTTTTACTGCAAAGAATCAGAGAGGACAGGTATGAAAAAGGGCGATATATTAACCGGAATTGTAAAGCAGGTGGATTTCCCGAATAAAGGAATTGTGGAAACACCGGAGGGAAACTGCGTGGTAAAAAACGTGCTTCCCGGACAGAAGATAACCTTTGTGGTGCAGAAAAAGCGAAACGGAAGAGCCGAGGGAAGGCTTTTGCAGACAGAAGAAAAATCAGAGCGGGAGACGGAAAGTCCATGTCCGCATTTTGGTGAATGCGGCGGCTGCCTGTATCTGTCCCTTCCCTATGAAACCCAGCTTGCCCTTAAGGAAGCACAGGTAAAAAAGCTTCTGGACAGTGTACTGAAGGGGCAGACTATAGAATGGCAGTTTGAGGGGATTAAGGCAAGCCCGTCAAAGTTTTCCTACCGCAATAAGATGGAATTTTCTTTTGGAGACGAATGCAAGGGCGGTCCCCTATCCCTTGGTATGCATAAAAGAGGAAGCTTTTATGATATCGTAACGGTCAGGGACTGCCAGATTGTGGACGATGATTACCGGAGGATACTTCGTTTTACAAGAGATTATTTCGACGGATGCAGCTTTTACCACAGACTCCGCCATGAGGGCTGTCTGCGTCACCTTTTGATTCGCAAGGCGGTCAAAACGGGAGAAATCCTGATAGCGCTTGTGACAACCTCACAGCCTGATATGGGCGCAGATAAAATAAATTCATGGAAAGAGGAATTACTGAAACTGGAAATGAAAGGGAAGGTGGCGGGAATCCTTCATATTATTAACGATTCCGTGGCGGATGTGGTGCAAAGCGACAGCACTGAGATTTTGTACGGACAGGACTTTTTTTACGAGGAACTTTTGGGACTGAAATTTAAGATATCCGTTTTTTCCTTTTTCCAGACCAATACGCTGGGAGCGGAGGTTTTGTATGAGACGGCAAGAGAATATATCGGTGATTTAAAGGCAGCAGGAAGAACAAAAGAGGTTATGCGGCCTTTGCCGGATTCGGCGGATATGAAAGGGGATTCCGGGAAGGTGGTCTTTGATTTGTACAGCGGGACGGGCACCATCGCGCAGCTCATGGCCCCGGCGGCGGAAAAGGTCATCGGCGTGGAGATTGTGGAGGAGGCGGTGGAGGCCGCCAGAAAAAATGCGGAGCTGAACGGTTTGCATAACTGCGAATTTATTGCGGGCGATGTGCTGAAGGTTCTGGACGAGATTGAGGAGAAGCCGGATTTCATTATTCTGGACCCGCCAAGAGACGGCATTCATCCGAAAGCACTGAAAAAGATTATCGAGTACGGGGTGGACAAGTTGGTGTATATTTCCTGTAAGCCTACCAGCCTTGTGAGGGATTTGGAGGTTTTTCTGGAAAACGGATATGTGGTGGAACGGGCGGTGGCGGTTGACCAGTTTCCCTGGACGGCAAACGTTGAAACGTGCGTCCTCTTGTCGCGTAAAAAATCAAGTGGCAAATCCACTAAGATTGAGATAGAAATTGATTTAAGTGAAGCAGATAGGCGAGAATGCATCGGCACAGCAACCTATCAGGAAATTAAAGATTATGTGTGGGAGCATTATCAAACAAAAGTGTCACATCTGTACATAGCGCAAATCAAAAAAAAGTGTGGCTTAGATGTAGGCGAGAACTTTAATAAAACCAAGACAGAGGGAAACAAAGTTCCCAACTGTCCAGAGGAGAAAGAGAGGATGATTAGAGAAGCACTGGAATATTTTGGAATGATAAATAAAGAGTAAGTAGTAAACTCCCTGAATGGATAGGTTCAGGGAGTTTCAGTATTTTTGATTTCTTCTATTTGGAAATGAGGTATGGATGAAATTGTTTTGCAAAAAGCCCATATTTTATATGAATGAATATCACCATATTTATCGTTGCAGTTCATCTTCATTTTAAAACAGCAATTATCTTCTGTAAGAGCAGGATTGCCCAAATAGATAGTAGCTTTATCATTTGCCTGAATTGTATCAAGATGAATGGCTGATTTTTTGTCCCATAAATCTTCTTTGCTGTTTGAGAGGATTTTTACATCAAATAATACAATATCGTTAGCGATATTTTCTGAAATATTTTCTATATCTAATTGCATTTTTTGTATGTTTCCCTGACTTCCAACATGTCTTAATCTGAATCTTGGCATATTGCTTTCACGTTTTCTTTGCTCCAATAGTTCAGCTCTTTTGTCTGATTCTTGTTTGATTATCTGATTTTGGTATAGGGATAATGCACCCAAAATAACAGTTCCTAAAAATGCAAGGATTGAACCATAATAACTTAATAATTCCCCTGCAGACCATTCAGCAACAAAGAAGTCAATGTTTGAATGTAGTTTAAACAGAATATGTATGATTAAAGGTACTCCAAAGATAACCATGAAAATAACGAATGCAATCAGTTTTTTATGCTTTTTCATCCAATCAAACATAATAAATTTCCCCTTTATATAAATTCATATCCAAGCAGCACATTGATTAGATTATAATCAATTCCTGCATCTAAGTATCTGCATACATCATAATCATAGATATCTGTATTTGGAAACAGTTTAAATGGACTTTTTATGGTATATCCATTAAAATTCAGGAATTTCTCTATTTCGTTAGAGGTTGGCAAGCCTAAGAAGAAGGCCATCTGTAAATAGAAATGTCTTTCCTTTACAAATTTCTTGTTGGTTGCTTTTTTATAATCAAACCATGAGCTACCTGTTAATCCTTTTGCTGTCAAATATGAGGTAAACGTAACTCTCCTGTTATCCTTAATGATGAAGAAATCCCTGAAATTCAGGGTACTGTCATTTTGCAGAGTGGTAAATATATTGTCGGTGATATTCCGTAGTATACTGAATCGCTCTTTATTTGTTTTCTTCTGTCTTAGAGTGTTATTTAAGTCTTCGGTATCGTAACCCACAAGATCATAATTGATATAGTAATAGAACTTTTCTCTTGCTTTAACAAGTTCCACTACTGCATTTGTAAAACTGTTCTGTAAGGTATCTGTGTTAGAAGTAGAACTGTGAAGCTGTGCTACATTGGCAATATCATACAGTTTAACTAGATTATTGTATTTCCTTGTATAATCCTCAATAAGTTCAATTCTCTTTTTAATGGTGTTGATATATATTTTTCTCTTATTGTTTGAAGCATTCAGGGCATCATACTCGTTATCAAAACCATAGTCAGAAAGAAATTCATCAAGGCTCATATTGTGGATAACAAGGTCATTGATAAGAGGCTCGTATTTGCCCCAAATTTCGTCTTTTAGGTCTTCACATAGAAAATTATATCCTGCAACAGAAAACGGCATATTTGCCAGCCTAAAGGCTCTCAGAACGTCATAAAAGCACTCTTCTTTATCGAGTCCTATCTTAAATACAGAATTGACAAGTGAATTCAGTGCATCATAGTTTTCGGTGTATATGTAGTTGGCAGCATCTATATTAATATCTTGAAGTTCCCGTAAAATTTCCTGTTTTGTCATACAAACCTCTTTATTGTAAGGGAATTTCCCTATGAATTATCTCTTCAAAGAAGAAAACAACAGTAATAATATATCATAAGTCAGGAGTGTTGGCATTAAAAATATTTTCAAACTGAATACCCGTAATGATTAGAAGAGAATATTTTTATCTAAAATTGCAGAAACGAAAGGGGTGATTTAATGCATATTAAGAAGTTTTATCCGAAAGATGAAAGATTCTTCAAAGTACTTGCAACCGCTGGAAATATTAAAAGCATAGATGCAAACAATATTGATATTTCTGATACACGGCTTAAAAATATGATGAAAGATAATCTAATAAAAGAAGTAAGCTATGTGAATCCAAAACACAAAGAGGTGGAAAGCTGTAAAAGCTACTGTTTTACCGATAAGGGTAAAAAATTTATAAGTCAGAAATATGGAATAGACAGAACTCAATCACCAGCAGCAATCAGGCATAATTGCAAGGTGGCTGAAACAATTTGTTCTCTGCAAAAGAGGGAAATTGATACAATCAAACCAGAGTGGGAAATAAGAGAGCAAATGAAAGAAGCAATTGAACACCTCCGAAATCAAGGGGAGTTAGAGAGATATGATGAGTATATGGAGATGTTAAGGGAACAGCAGTTATCAGCAATAGATTTTACCTATGTGAATATGCAAGGCATAGAATGTGGAATCGAAGTTACAACAAACAGTTATTCAGATAGCGACATAGCAGGGAAAGAAATTTGTTCAGAAATTATAAATGTGCCTGTAAGTTATGTTAGTGCATAAAAAATAAGAAAATCAGATTAAACACAAAAAAGTGCAAATTTTTCGGGGGGGG
>CAJTMZ010000123.1:0-9925 GCA_910577445.1 uncultured Lachnospiraceae bacterium
AAAATCAGTGGATTTTCCATTTGTTCAACCATCTCAACAATCTTTTCTCTGTACCATTTTACCCCCCCCTAAATTTTCTTTGTTTTCGCTGATTTCTGATTGATTTTTCATAATTTCCCTACCTCCATTATTAATATAATATGTTTTCAGCAAAATATTTTAGAACAAATTTTAATATTTTTGCGAAATGTTTTTGATTGTAGGTGTAAAATGTGTTATGCTTATATAAAAATTCTAAAGAGGATAGGGGGATTTATTTATGGCAATGATTTACTGTAAAGAATGTGGAAAGGAAATTTCCGACAAAGCGGATAAGTGTCCGCACTGCGGGTGTCCGATGCAATCAACCAATGCTGCGCCTCAGGCAAACTCACCAAAAAGCAAAGAAGGGAAAGTGTCTGGACTTAGCATTACTGCACTAATATTTTCAATACTTGGATGTACATTTATTGTCGGCGTAATACTTGCAATTATCGACCTGTGCGTAAAAGATGGAAGAAAGAAAACCTGTTCTATAATTGCATTGGTTATTTCTGGTCTTTGGATTATTATTGGCGTTGCTAATATGGGAAATAGTGATAAGCCGGAAAAAGTTGGAAACACAAGTGTAAACACTAACGTTGAATCGGACAATGATTCTAAAGAAATGTCAAAAGAAAACACTGAATCTACGGAACCAGAAAGCAAAGAAACTACTTTTAAAAAGGGAGAAATTGCCGAATTAAACGGAGTGCAAGTGACTTTGACCGATTATAAGGAAAGCTCTGGAAGCGATTTTAACACTCCTACTGACGGAAATGTTTTTTTAATGGCAGAATTTGAAATTGCGAATAATACCGAAAAGGAATTGGCAATTAGCAGTGTAATGAGTTTTGATGCGTATGCTGATGATTATTCATTGAATTATTCCTTTTCTGCCCTTATGGAAAAAGATGGAAACCAACTTGACGGAACAATTGCTGCCGGAAAAAAGATGAAAGGTTGGATTGGATGGGAAGTTCCTCAGGATTATCAAAATGTAGAAATACATTTTACAGATAATGTGTGGAGTAATAATAAGTTTGTTTTTTTAATCGAAAGATAATTTGAATTATAGCAAAAGCAAAACCGCCCCTGTGCCAGCAGGAACGGTTTTCTTTTTAAAGGAGAATGTATGAGTAAGAACGTTGTACGCTGTGCCATATACCCCAGAAAATCTAAGCAGAATGACAAGTCTGAATCCATGGACGTTCAGATCCAGATGTGCGAGGATTATATCAAACAGAATTATGAAAATTATACCATAGCCCTGTATGATAAGGACTATGGAGTTACCGGGCACTCCATTAAGGCAAGGAAGGATTTCCAGCGCATGATGCAGGATATCAAGAACGGCGAAATAGACATAGTCGTAATACAGCGTTACGACCGCATAGCGAGGAATACGAGAGACTTTTGTAATTTATACCATGACATGGAAAAAAGCGGCTGTAATCTTGTTTCTGTAAGCCAGATGATAGATACAAGCACGCCCTATGGAAAGAAATTCATGTACGACCTTGCCAGCACTGCGGAGCTGGAATGGGCACTTAATTCAGAGCGTCACAAGGACGTGAACAAATATGCCCGGATGAGGGGGAAATGCAATCTATCCCCCTACGCTATGCCGTTTGGGTATAAGGCAGAGATTATTGATGGTATGCGCCGAATGGTGATTGATAAGGAAAAAGAGCCCATTGTGCGTGATGCAATAGACCATTACAGGAAATACCAGGTCAAACAGGGAACCACCCGGTACATCAACGAAAAATACAACTTACAACTATCTCACTCCTTTATGCAGCGCCTTACTTCCTGTGAGTTTTATTATGGAAAATACAGGGAAAATGAGAACTATTGTGAACCGTATATCACGAAAGAGGAATTTTTAGAACTTCAGCGCATCAGAAAAAGCAAAATGAAATCCTATACTAGGGATGAAAAGTATTTCTTTTTTACTGGCCTTTTGAAATGCCCGGAATGCGGCCGGCGGCTAGAAAGCCAAAGTCAAGTACAGCCGTCCGGATGGAGATACCATTATTACAGATGTTATGCACCGTACCGGACAGGGGCATGTAATTTCCGTGGAAATATAAACGAGCGGTATATAGAAAGTTATCTGTTGGAACACATAGAAGATGAACTTGCAAAATATGAAAACTCTGCTGCTACATCTATGGAAAAAGAAAATAAAATTGTTGACTTTGAAAAATACAAAAAAGAAATGGAGAGGCTGACAAATGCTTATATCAAAGGCCGAATAGATGAGTCCTATTATGACGATGAATACGCCCGGCTGAAAGCGATTATTGACGAATTTACAACAAAAGAGCCTGACCGCTCAAAGAAAAATATTAACTCTGTCAAAAAGCTCTTCGGCGAGAACTGGAAAAGCGCATATCTGCTACTTGACCGCCAAAACCGAAAAGCCTTTTGGCAGAGCATTATAGAATCAATAGAACTTAATGAGGATAAGACGGTTAAAAACGTCTATTTTCTGTGATTTTATTTTTCGTGTTATCAACCATCATCTTTAGATGTTAAGTCACCGTTATAACCCTCTTTCAGGTTAACGCCAAGCTCAGAAGCAACTTCTGTTTTAAAGCGGTCCATAGCTTCCTTAGCCTCAGGAACTTCTACTCTATTAGATTTGCTGCTTGCCATCTTTTTCACCTCCGTTATTTTATTTGACTGCTTTGACAGCCATCCTTCAAGATAAGCGCCTAAAGTGTTCGCTTATCCTGAAGTTTCCTCCGTTCAAAGCGTTTTCTTTATGACTTATCTTGTTCATAGTATTAACGGTAGTTGGGAAAATATTATGGTAAGTTTTTCCGTTTTTAAAAACTCCTTATTTTGTCGCTTCCGTCGTCAACGGTGTTTTCTATGGATTTTACCGTCAGATAATAGCCGTAGTCCCCGTTGACCTGCACGTAAACCCGCTCGCCCGCTTTATGGCCCAGCAGAGCCTTGCCGATAGGCGATTCTATGCTCACAAGCCCTTCAAGGGAATTTCCGCGCATGGTGGTTACGATTTTGTACTTCTGAACGGAGCCGTCGTCCTCAAACTCCACCTCCACGGTATTGTTGATGCCGATTTCGTCCTCTTTGGAATCGTCGGGAATCACTTCGGCCGTCTTAATCATTCTCTCTAAAAAGCGGATTCTGCTTTCATTTTTATTCTTTTCTCTCTTGGCGGCATAGTATTCGAAATTTTCGCTTAAATCGCCGTGAGCCCTGGCTTCCTTTACCGCCTCTAAAAGCTTCGGGCGGGTTACCAGCTTTCTTTCCTCTATTTCAGCCTCCATGGCGTCGATATCTTTTTGTGTCAACTGATTAAACATTGCTGCCCCTCACTAACTGATACTCATTCCGCCTGCTTCAAGCTCCACGGTCACCAGCTTTTTGCAGAGGTACTGAATCAAATCCTTCCTGGTGATAATGCCAATAAAACGCTTTCTGTCGTCAATCACCGGAACGAAGTTCTGGCTCATGGCCTTGTTCAGCAGATGTTCCATATCAACGTCCACATCCACAGGCTCGTTATCACGGCGGCGGTTCAAAACCGTCATTGGTATTTTTTCCGCTCCCTGCAGGGACAGATTACTTTTATCCTTGATATACCAGAGCAAATCTCCCTCTGTGAGCGTTCCTATGTATCGTCCGTCTTCTTTTCTCAGAACCGGAATGGAAGAATATTTATGGTTTTCCATTTTTTCCAGCACCTGACGGAGCGTATCGGTATCATAAACGTATGCCACCTCGCTTTTAGGTGTTAAAAAAAACAATATATTCATTTGTACCCTATTACCTCTTATAAATAATTTTTTCCGCCATGGCGTCGCTGGCCGGCTTATCTTCCAGATATTCAAGAATGAGCAGTCCGAAATCGATTGCGCATCCCATGCCCCGTCCGGTAATGATATTTTCGTCTCTCACCGCCGGTTCGTATGTCACATCAGCCCCGGTAAGCTCCTCTTCAAAACCGGGATAGGCGATTGCCTTCTTTCCTTTTAAAAGTCCTCTGTGCCCGAGAATAGACGGCGCCGCGCAGATTGCGCACAGGGTTTTCCCCGCCGCCGCAAAGGCGTCCACCTGCTCCATCAGCATGCCGCACGCCTCCAGATTCTTCGTCCCCGGCATTCCTCCGGGCAGGACAATCACGTCCACCGTATTAAAATCAACATCCTCTATCAGGCAGTCCATCTGCACAGATATCTGGTGGGAACCTGTCACCGTCTTTTCACCGGTGACGGATACCATCAGCGTTTCTATGTTCTGCCTGCGCAGAATATCCACCACCGTAAGCGCTTCTATTTCCTCATAACCTGTACCGAAAAATACGCATACCCTGCTCATATCATAACCCTCCATTTTTAGTTCCGCTTCGTCCGGAAAACGCCCCTTTGACTGGAACAATTTCCGGCCCGCGTGTAATATTATTTTACCATTAAATCTCATAGATTTCCAATAAACGATTTGTAAAATTTATTAAGAAAAGTTATAATTTCTTCATATATGACCGCGGAACCGAAAGGAGAATATTTACAAATGGAAATCGAGCGCAAATTTTTAATCACACAACTGCCGGACGATTTGGACGACTATCCGTTTCTTACCATTACGCAGGCTTATCTGTGTACCAATCCTGTTGTCCGCATCCGCAGGCAGGATGACGAATACTATCTGACCTATAAGGGCGGCGGAATGATGGTAAGGGAGGAATACAATCTTCCTTTAAATAAAGAAGCTTTTGCGCATCTTCTTGCAAAAGCCGACGGCAATATTATTTCCAAAAAGCGATACCTGATTCCCATTTCCAATCCCGCTTTCCGGGACGGTTATACGCCGAAAGAGAACCTGGCGTTAAAAATTGAACTTGACATTTTTGAACCGCCTTTTGTGCCCCTTATTCTCGCCGAAGTGGAATTTCCCGACGAGGAAACGGCCGGCGCTTTTATCCCGCCGGCATGGCTTTGCGAGGACGTGACGGATAACGCGCAGTACCACAACTCCAATATGTCGCGCCGGCAGATAAGCACGCACGCCCCGCTGTCCGCAGAATAAACAAAGACAGGATATTTTCCCGGAGAAAACGCCGGCTCTCTCAGTCTTTGGCCATCTCTTTCACGGAATTTATCCTGTCCTTTCTATGTTCTTTTATGTTATGCTATTTCACTCTTCCGTACAGCTTGCAAACATCGTAAATTTTTTCTGCAAGCCCCTCCGGAATCTGGCCTTTCACCATTCTCCACTTCCAGTTTGTTCCAAGGGTTGAAGGCACGTTGATTCTCGCCTCGCTCCCCAGTCCAAGATAGTCCTGCATGGGAATCACAGCGGTGTCCGAAACGCTTCCGAGGGCCGCCCGGATGAAATTCCATTCCAGCTCCCGGCTGCTTTTGATGTTCAGGTATTTTTTTGCAAAGCTGCGGTCGCGTCTGTTGATGACCTGATACCAGCCGACCGTAGTATCGTTGTCGTGGGTTCCGGTGTAAACCACGGAATTTGCCGTATAGTTGTGAGGCAGGTAGTCGCTCTCCTCCCTGGAATCAAAGGCGAACTGCAGAACCTTCATTCCCGGATAGCCGCTCTTTTTCAATAACTGATTGACTGTAGGAGTCAAAAATCCCAAATCCTCCGCAATAACCGGCTTGTCGCCGATTTTCTTTTTCATCACCTTAAACAAATCGTAGCCTAGTCCTTTTTCCCAGCGGCCGAACTCTGCGGTGGTGTCCCCGAAAGGAATATTGTAGTATTCGTCAAAACCTCTGAAATGGTCGATTCTTACCACGTCATAGAGTTTGTAACAGTAAGAAATTCTCTGAATCCACCATGCGTATTCCGTCTCTTTGTGATAGTCCCATTTATAAAGAGGATTCCCCCAAAGCTGCCCCGTGGCCGAGAATGCGTCCGGCGGGCATCCGGCGACTCCGGTAGGTCTGCGGTTTTCATCCAACTGGAAAAGTTCCGGGTTTGCCCAGGTGTCCGCGCTGTCCAGGGCCACATAAATGGGAATATCCCCGATAATCTTAACGCCCCTGTCGTTGGCATACTTCTTCAGCTTCCGCCACTGCGTGTCAAATAAGTACTGCTGAAATTCATAAAAAAGGATTTCCTCTTTTAACTGATTTCTGTATCTTTCAATTGCTTCCGGTCTGCGGAGCCGGATGTCCTCATCCCACTCGGACCAGCTTTTTCCCTTATAAGAATCCTTTACCGCCATATAAAGGGAATAGTCCGAAAGCCAGAAAGCGTTCTCTTTCGCAAAAGCCTGAAAATCTTCATTCTCCTCAATTCTGCTGTTGTCAAAAGCCTCTTTCAGCACCACGAAACGGGACTTGTAAATCTTTTCGTAATCCACATAAGCCTCGTTTGCGCCAAAATCCCGCGCCTCGCACTGCTCTTTTGTGAGTAAGCCTTCCTCAATCAATTCCTCCAAATCAATGTAGTAGGGGTTCCCCGCGAATGTCGAAAATGACTGATAAGGCGAATCCCCATAGCCGGTAGGCCCCAAAGGCAGTATCTGCCAGTAAGACTGGCCCGCTCTTTCCAGAAAATCTACAAATTCATACGCCTCTTTTGAAAATGACCCGATTCCATAGGCGGATGGAATACTTGATACCGGTAATAATATGCCGCTTGTTCTCATTGCTTCTCTCCTACGTTTTTTCTGAACCCACTAAGGATTTCCACTATAAAAAGAATACCACTTGCGCCAATAATTGCAAGTGGTATTTTGGCTGCAATCCGGCTCTGCGCAATGGATTGTGCAATTTGTATGCAGGAGCCTTTCCGCTAAGGACAAATTGTACAGCCGCCGGCATTTCCCTTCAGACTTTTGCCATTTCCTTTACTCTCAAAAGCCCCTGTTTAACCGGCGGAAGCTGCAGAATAATCACCGTCGCCAAAGCTTCCGGCACCAGATACGCGCCGTTATAAATCAGGGAATAGACCGGCGCCGCCATGTTATAGGCGGCCCCGTTTGTTCCAAAGAAAATCATGCCCGATAAAAAGGTAAAAACATACCTTCCAAGCACGCCCAGAAGATACCCCGTCGTAAGGCCGTTCTTTTTATCGGAAAATAAGCCCGACAGCCCCAGCGCCCCGAATGCAAAAATATAATCCGTGAACATCTGCGGAATGCTGATAATGTACGGGTCTGTCACAAGCTGTAAAAAACCGTAGGCCACAGCCGCCAAAAGTCCTTTGCGCAGACCGAACAGATAGCCGATAAGGCAGATAAAAAACATACTGCATAGGGTAACGGAGCCTCCCATAGGCATATCCACTACTTTGACCATACTGGTCACTGTCCCCAGCGCCATTGCCATAGCGGAAAATACCAGTACCCTCGTGCTGATTTGCCTTTTCCCGCCGGCGCCGCTTATCATGCAGCCAATCAGCAAAACGGCCAGCATTGCCGCCACCAAAACGCCGTAACCCGCTCCGGTCAGTTCAAAATAGCTGCCCCACTCTTCGTCAATTATTTCTCTCACAAAAACAGACATAAAAAAACCTCCTTTGATTTCATCACAGGAGGAGAGTTTCAATTCTTATAAATGCGTGATTTTATCGGTTAGAAGGTATGAAACAATTATAAAATAATAGTTTACGGTTATAAAATCACGGCATTTACAAAAATCTGCTTCCCTACGCCGGTATTATCCGGTTCAGGTAATGAGGGTCTGCATGTGACTTTTCCGGTCAACATGCCATCTCAGCGCAAGCTCCCCTAGCGATTTATTTAATTTCTATTAAAAATATACCTGTTTGAAAGATTTGTCAAGTTTTTTATGAGATTTTTATCCGGGCGGTGTCACCGTTCAGTCTTTGATTTCATTGTTGCTGAGCGGTCTCATTCCTCCGACAGCTCCAGCTTGCTCACGGAAACCTCGTAGGCGATTCTCTTTTCGGCGTCCTCCTCGGAAATTCTCTTCATATATTCCCTGCTCTGAATCCTTCCCCAGATTTCACATCTGGTTCCCACCGTAAAGTTGCTGGCAAATCTGGCGTTCCGTCCCCAGCAGATACAGGGTATGTAATCACTTTTTCCATAGGGCCTGTTTACGGCCAGCAGTAAATCAGCAATCTCTCTGCCAAGAGGCGTTTTCCGGTAAATAGGCTCTTTGCAGATATAACCATCCAGATAAATCTGATTCGTTTTCGAGCTTTCCGGCGTTTCGTCCACAAATTCAATTTCCCTTGCAAACACGGAAAGCACCAGACGATTTTTGCGCTCCTCGTGACGGTTATAGGAACGGAACTGGCCCTGAACCATAATACTCAGCCCCTTATAATCATCCTCCACGTTTATAAGACGCTCCGATACCATAAGAGGAATGATGTCGTTTGAGTCACTCAGTCTTGGCACATTCACGTCCACCATATAAAAGCCCTCGCCGAAAATCTCATGGCTGAACACGAAATCGCTCACGATTTCCCCCATGATTACCACCTGGTTGTTTTCAATTACCTTATCTGTCATTTTTGTTCTCCCTTCTTACACGTTAAGAATTTTTTCCTGTCATGTATTACTATATATATGAAAAAATTCCGAAAGAAGAACCTTTAGTGACCGCAGGTTTCGACGATTATCTCACAGCAGTTCCTTAAAATAAACAAGCAGCTTTGCGCCGTCAGCCGCTTTCTCCCTTTCCGTCCGGGCGAAAGGTAATTTCTGCTGCGGAAAGCAGAGCCTCTCCGGGTGCCACTGTACGCCGAAAACAGGAAGGTGACCATGGCATAATCCCTCCACTACCCCGTCGTCCGCGTACTGCACATACTCAATCCCCTGACCCGGACGGTCAACGCCCTGATGATGGGCGCTGTTTACCACAAAACTTTCGCCGTATATGTCCTTTAAAAAGCCCTCCGACGCCACCGTCATATGGAACCGGTCCCCTTCCTGATATTCATGGGCCGCACTTTCAGGAAGATGCTGTACCATATCCCCGCCAAAATAAATATTGATAAGCTGCATCCCCTTGCAGATGCCGAGCACCGGCTTTCTGTCTAAGACAAAAGCCCTTAGAATTTCCATTTGAATCCTGTCAAGCTCCGAATCAAAAAAACGGGTCCCGTTTGGAAGCTGTCCGAACAGTCTGGGGTCAATATCCCCTCCCCCCGGTAAAATCAGCCCGTCATAGGCGCAGGTATTCGGCACATGCAGAGAGGTTTTTGCATGCACCCCCAAATGCCTCATGGCGTTTTCGTAATTTGAGGTTTTTCCGGTTTCTCCGGCAATCAATACTTTTTTCAAATTCAATAACCTGCATCAATATCCACATACTTACAATTACATTTACTGTATGCAGGGGAGGCGGGGAATGATACAGGATTTATGTTTTTCAGGCTATTTATATATCCTCGACGCTGTTTTCCTTAAGGGCGGGATGCTGTGTATAAAACAACGCTTTCTGTCGTTCTATTTCTGCCCTGAGCTGCTCTTTCGTCGGCAGATAGGTCAAATACTTCGACATAAACAGCCTTTCATTGTCATGCAGCACGGAATATCGCGCGATATCCTCATCTGTTCTGCCCTGCATTTCAATTCATCATACATGCGTACATACATATCAATCTGGCCTACGTCCTGATATGTGATTTTTCCCATTTTCAAATCAATAAGCACGTAGCATTTCAGCTCAATATTATAAAAAACAAGGTCAATATAATAATCCTCAGCGCTTGTTATAATATGTTGCTGTCTGGCAACAAAAGCAAATCCTTTTCCCATCTCCATAAGAAAATCACGAATATGCGATAAAATTGCCGCTTCCAGTTCACTTTCAAGATAAGTATCCTCATTTTTAAATCCTAAAAATTCCGCAACTATCGGATTTTTAAGAAGTTCAAACTTATTTTTCTGAAATTCTCCTGTTTTCTGTTTCATCTCGTCAATCACAGCCTC
>CAJTMZ010000123.1:9939-10622 GCA_910577445.1 uncultured Lachnospiraceae bacterium
GACTGTAAAAGTCTGTAATAATATTGCGTCCCAATATTTCTGTCTAATGTTCTGACGTTCCAGCCTTCCGCGAAAGCTTCCTTCATATACCAATATCTTGCATCGTCATCATGTACACGAAGAAGCGATTTAAAATGCGACCAGTTCAGATTGTGAACACATGTGTTCACAATCTGTTCATCCGGAAAAGCCAAATAAAACTTTCTGAAATAGTGAAGATTTCTTTTTGAATAGTTTTTACCATATTCCCTTGTAAGTTCGCCTGCCAGGGTTTCAATCAGCGCTTTTCCATATTCAGCTCTTTGTTTTCCGTCCTGTTCCTGCTCTACAATTCTTTTGCCTATATGCCAGTAAGTAAACACCATGGCCTTGCTGGTAGCATTATATGCCTTTTCCCTTCCAGACAATATAATCTCTTTTATATCTGTAATTACAGACTGATAAACTTCTAAATTATTCTCCATATCCGCTTCACCACAATCTCTTTCATTTTTCATTCAGTTTCACAATACCACCCTGAAACAAAAGTCTGTATCTCCTCCTGATACCGGTTTTTCATACAAAATAATTATACCGTATAGATATATTTTTTACAATGGAAGCTCTCTTTTTCTCACGGAAATCAATTTTCAGATTTTGGTGAAGAGGATACCGTCAAAGAGGCTGTCAACCCGGAATATTTC
>CAJTMZ010000124.1:0-9181 GCA_910577445.1 uncultured Lachnospiraceae bacterium
GATGTTTTGTGAGTAAGCATAGGTCATGATCTTGAACATGGTCTTAGGGTCAACTGCCGGATTTCTGCCTTTAGCAGAGTAAGCCTTGTACAGTAAGCTGTAGTCTAAATCCTCCAGTTCGTGGCTCAGCAGTCTGACAGAATCATCTTCAGGAACCAGACCTTCCAAACTTAATGGCAAAACCAGTTGATAAGGCTCGCCAAATTCGGTATAATTTTTATGGTATTTTAATTTACTTGACATATCTTATTATACCACAGATGGCAGGCTCTTCGGAGTCTGCTTTTCTGTTTTTAGACACAAAAAACGGAGCCATTGCTCCAGTAGTGATTATTCATCTACTTTTGCAACGGCCCCTTTTTTAATATGCCGGAATACCGTACCCGTAGATAACAGAACTTCCAACAGAATATGTTCTTGTTCTGCAAGCGTCTCCGGAGTTTCCCTCTACGGTATATACAGTTCCGTTTTCACATTTCTCTACAATGCCGGTATGGTCTGTTACACCGTCACCTTCCCAATCGAAAAAGATGATTGTTCCGGGAGCCGGCTCATGGTTTCTATCCGCCCATTGTCCACGGTCTTTGAACCATTGCAAACCATAAGCTCCTGCAGGATATCTTTGAAACTATCTCTAAGCAGGGTATAGACATCCGCCACGCTGTTTAAGTTGTTATCTGCAATAATCTGTCGAATCTGTTCCTTTGCCACTGGTATAAAAAATACTCCTTTTCGATAAGAATTGTCATATCTTGATTCTTACCAAAAAAGAGGTATTTTTTTCCAAAGACACAAACTATTTTACACTACCTAAAATATTCGAGATAAGAGTGCTTTTATTATGACCTGCTTAACCGCAATATTTGTCTATGTTGTAGTGATTTATAATGTTTTTATAGGATAGGAAAAATACCATTTGTCGGACGAAAAAATAAGACCTCTTACCGGGTTCTCTCATTCGGTAGGAGGTCTTTTCTATTGCCTGTATTCTACTTTTACTTTCTTCTTCCTTGCTGATGAAAACTTAATAAGCAAATCATCAACAGCGTCGGTATATCTGCCTTGCTGAATAAGCCTGTTTTTTAATGCCATAAGCGACGCTATAACTCTGCGGTATTCGCTATCATCAAGATAAATGTGATATTTAGGTTCTCTCATTCTGACGACCTCCTTCTCCATTCATAAAACCTTTGGCGGATAAATTCTGTATCCTGACGTTCATCTGAAGTAATAAATATATGTACGCTGCGTAGTGCCTTTTTGATTTTTCCTGTGCGTAAAAGGTTTCGATTGCCACCTTTTCTTCCGGTATATACATCTCCAACGGTATTCCGAGTATCTCTGCACAGTCGCTTCGGACTCTGAGCTGTTTCTGTCCGGCATAGAACATAACTGCAAGTTTTGGGAATGCACTTAAGCATTCTCTTTCTCACACCTTGCACCCCATTTTTTCTATTGTCCTTTCCGCAATTTTTGCTTTCCAAGAATGACCGAGAGAACATTTCCACCATACGCTCTGCAACGAGTGTCGAAATATATGCTGTGGGGATATACCCTTATTACGCTCATAATCCCATTCTGAGAGAAGATAAGCGTCTGTAGTGGATAGTCGTTATATCCGGTTAAAACAGCTCTGTCGGCACATACGGGGCATATCGTGCCTTTCACTCTTGCTGTCACAACAGACTTCCATTCATATCCGCATCTACTGCATTTCCACCACACATTTTTCCGAGACTTTGCATTTACCATATTTGCAGTAAGCGGTAATTTTCTATCTGACCATTCCTCCGCAAGCTGCGGATGTGTTGTAGCAAAATCATTGACTCCCTTTACTAAGACCAAGCCACTGCAACAAGGACAATCGCTGTCGCCGGAACGAGTAAATATGAGAGTGTTCCACTCATAACCGCATTTACGGCACTTCCACCATACCTTCTGATTGGCAAACACCATAACCTGATTAGGTATTAAGGGATAATTCTTTTCAGACCATTCAGCCGCCACCTGAGACATTTGAGAAGCAAGGTCATTGTATCCCTCCAAAATTTTATTATGAGAACAGTAGGGGCAACCCGTGTTACTAATTGCCCTGCTTTTTACAGTGGCTATCCACTCGTGACCGCATTTCCCTTTCCATACAATCTTTTTGTGTGAGCCTATTGAAACCTCGGTCGGCTTCAATGTATTCTTCTTCGACCACTCCGCCACCAGTTCCGGCTTCAGCGTTGCTAAATCGTTAATTCCTTTCACTACTCTTGCTCCCGAACATATCGGGTATTTCTCTCCGTTTGAACGAGCCTTAACACTTGTCTGCCATTCGTGACCGCAATCACCTTTCCGCCAAACCCTTTTATTTGAACCAAAAGTTATCTTATCAGGTGTCAGCGGCAGGTTCTTATCCGACCATTCGGCAATAAGCTCCGGATGTACTTCTGACAAAAGATTACTCATAGCAAATCCTCTCCTTCCTGTAACTTCATTATATGAAGAAAAGGACATTGCCCCAAGTTTGCGAATAAGCGTGTAAATAAAAAAATCCCTTTGAGAAAGTATTCCTCTCCCAAAGGGTAATTCTAAATTGCAACTTGCATTTCTCTTTCTTCTAAAAATGGGCAATCCCGTTGTCGGACTGCCCATTCATTCTGTTCATTATGCGATTTTTTCAGCTCTGCACGATTTCCTGCATCAAATGATGTAAGTTTGATGTAAATCGCTGTTTTTTCTAAAATTTACCAAATGAAGTATGTCTCGTTTTATCTACCAAAACGGTACATCCTTACATCACTTTAATAGAGCTTTGCACCTGCCGGAATGCGGTTATCTACCATCAAAAGATTGAGTCCTTCACGACCATCTTCTTCGTGTACTGCTGAAATCAGCATACCCTCGGAGTCAATACCCATCATCTTTCTTGGCGGTAGATTTACAATAGCGATACAAGTCTTTCCAACCAGTTCTTCCGGCTCGTAATACTCGTGAATACCGCTTAAAATCACACGGTCTTTACGTTCGCCGTCGTCTAACGTGAACTTAAGAAGCTTCTTGGACTTCGGTACTTCCTCGCAAGCCAAAATCTTAACTACACGGAAATCGGACTTGCTGAAAGTCTCAAAATCAACCATTTCTCCAAAGATTGGTTCAATCTTCACATTGGAGAAATCAATCTTTTCCGGTGCTACTTCTACATTTTTTTCTGCTGTTTCAGAAGCCTGATTTTTTACATCACTTTTCTTATTTACACCATCTAAAGTCTTCATCGTCGGGAACAACAACACATCCCTAATCGCCGGCGAATTTGTGAGCAGCATCACCAGCCTGTCAATCCCGTACCCAATCCCGCCGGTAGGGGGCATACCAATCTCCAGCGCGTTCAGGAAATCCTCGTCCGTGTGATTGGCCTCCTCGTCGCCCTGGGCAATAAGCGCCTCCTGGGCCTTGAAGCGTTCCCGCTGGTCGATGGGGTCGTTCAGCTCGGAATAGGCGTTGCACATTTCGCGCCCTGTAATAAACAGCTCGAAACGCTCCACATAATCCGGCTTGTCCGGTTTCCTCTTGGTGAGGGGTGAAATTTCAACCGGGTGGTCCATGATAAAGGTGGGCTGCACCAAATGTTCCTCCACAAATTCCTCAAAGAATAAATTGAGGATGTCGCCCTTTGTATGGCGCGCCTCGTAATGAACTTCCTTTTCGTCCGCGATTTTTTTCGCTTCCGCGGTATCCTTAATCTCGTCAAAGTCAACGCCCGAATACTTCTTCACGGCGTCAATCATGGTCATTCTCTCAAAGGGCCTGCCTAAATCAATCATATGCTCGCCGTAGGGAACGGTGGTGGTTCCGCAGACCTCCTGTGCCACGCTTCGGAACATATTTTCCGTCAGGTCCATCATGCCGTTATAGTCGGTATATGCCTGATACAGCTCCATCAGGGTAAATTCCGGGTTATGCCTGGTATCCAGACCTTCGTTTCTGAACACGCGCCCGATTTCATAAACGCGCTCCATCCCGCCCACAATCAGTCTCTTTAAATACAGCTCCAGTGAAATACGCAGTTTTACGTCCTCGTCCAGCGCATTAAAGTGGGTCTCAAAAGGTCTTGCGGCAGCGCCTCCGGCATTGGACACCAGCATGGGGGTCTCCACCTCCATAAAGCCCTGTCCGTCCAGATATCTTCTGATTGCGGAAATAATCTTCGACCTTTTCACAAAGGTTTCCTTTACTTCCTCGTTCATAATCAAATCCGTGTATCTCTGGCGGTAACGGATATCCGTGTTTGTCAGGCCGTGATATTTTTCAGGAAGTATCTGAAGGCTCTTGGAAAGAAGGGTAACGCTTGCGGCGTGTACGGAAATCTCCTCCGTTTTGGTCTTAAACACTTCGCCGGTAATTCCCACAATATCGCCTACGTCGTACTTCTTAAAATCGGCATAAGACTCCTCTCCAATGCTGTCTCTTGCCACATAGCACTGAATATTTCCCTTCAAGTCCTGAATATTGCAGAAGGATGCCTTTCCCATCACGCGTTTCTGCATGATACGGCCTGCAATGGAGACGTTTTTCCCCTCCATCTGCTCATAGTCTTCTTTTATATCCCGGCTGTGGGCAGTCACATCGTACTTCGTGATTTTAAAAGGGTCTTTGCCCGCTTCCTGAAGAGCGGCGAGCTTTTCCCTTTTTATTTTCAAAAGCTGTCCGATATCCTGTTCTTTGTTCGCATTGTTTGTCTGTTGCTTATTTCCCTGTTGTTCCGGCACTTTTCTACTCCTTATCAGTCAGTCCCCGCCGCCGGAAACAGGCGTCCGCTTAATAACGCCGCCGGCCGTGCGGTATGTGACTCTTTATGTGAATTTTGTCAATTGGAACGCTGAATCTCAAGAACCTCGTACTTCAGTACGCCCGCCTGAGTTTCCACTTCAACGATATCGCCTGTTTTTTTGCCGATAAGGGCCTTTCCCACAGGGGACTCGTTTGAAATTTTTCCTTTCAGGCTGTTTGCCTCGGTAGAACCTACAATTTTATATTCCAAATCCTCATCATATTCAAAATCATGGATTTTTACACAACATCCGATGTTGATGGTGTCTAAGTCTACCTCATCCTCCACAACCACTTCAACGTTTTTTAAAATCTTTTCCAGTTCTTCAATTCTTGCTTCGATATCACGCTGCTCATCCTTGGCTGCGTCATATTCCGCATTTTCGGACAAGTCGCCCTGTTCTCTGGCTTCTTTGATTTTCTGCGCTACTTCCTGTCTTTTTACCACCTTCAGGTCGTGAAGCTCGTCCTCATACTTTCTCAGTCCTTCATAAGTAAGTATATGTTTCTTTTCTTCCATTTTTATAACCATGCTCCTCTCCGAAGCCCGGAGACTTTGTGCGTAACACAAATCTCCAGATTGAAAATTTTAATTTCCAATCTTCCTGCCTCTCCATCTTTGCTATCTTAGCTGGAATTAACTTACGTATTATAACCATTTTTTACCGCAGTGTCAAGAAAATTCAATGCTTCCCGGCAGCTTACGCGCCCTGAATTTTCCAGACCGCTGCCTGCTCTTTCCTGTTTTTCATTCTCGGCGCAAAGGTCAAGCCACGGCGTCTTTGCAGGGGGCTTTTCCTTTTTTACCAAAATAATGCCAAATTCCTCATAAAGCCAGTTCTCCAGCCGCTCTGTCACCTGGCTCTCCCTCCCTGCAAGCATCACCTGCCGCATTCTCGGCAGATAGGGCGTCATCAAATCCAGAACCTGCTCGAAATCGCGTTCCCCGGCGTCTTCCGGCAGGGAAATACAGAGTTTATCAAAAGGCCGCAGGCGGTAAAGACAGACTGCCAGCAACTCAAAGGGCATCCGGCCTGGGTCTTTGCCAAATTCCGGGGCCAGAATCTGCTCTCTGCAGCCCCATTCCACCACCGCCTTTTGCTCCGCCCTCTCAAGCAGCTTTACCGCGGTATCTTTTTTCCATCCCTTAGGTTTTCCCGTAAACTTTGTCTTTTTACTGTACTGGGGCAGCAGGGCGTAATAAATCAGCATTCTTCCGGCCGCGCCCCGCCCCCTGCCCATGAGGTAGGGAAATTCCCGCTCCAGCTTTCTGACGGCAAGTCCCTCTCCCGTCAGCTTTTTTCCGTTTTCGGCGTACTGCCCGTATAAAATTCCCGCATAAAATAAATTCAGATAATTCGTCTCCATGGAAATACATATGCCGCAAAAGCCGCTCCTATTCCACGGAGAAAGCAAAATTCCGGCCGAAAACGTATCTTTCCGGCATTACGCTTCCCGAAACATCTCTTCCACCATCTCCTCCAGTTTTTCGAAGGATTCTATTTCATTGACGCGTCTCCTTAAGGCCGCCGAATTGGGATAGCCCGCCGTATACCAGGCAATGTGCTTGCGCATTTCCCGTACTGCCGTGTACTCTCCCTTGATTGCAAGCTCCATTTTGGCATGGCGCAGAATAATCTCCCGCACCGCCTCCGCGGTTTTCTCCGGCCGCCTTTCTCCACCGCTTTTTTCCGCCCTGCACAAGTTTTCGCTTTTGCCGCATTCTGTGGCTTTGCCATCTCTTGCGGCTTTGCCGTCTTGCCCGGTTCTGCCGTCTCTTGCGGATTTGCCGTCTTGCCCGGTTCTGCCATCTCTTGTGGCTTTTCCTTCTTCCCCGGGTTTGCTGCCTTCTTCTGCTTTGGCATCTCCCAGATACCAAAGAATCTCTCCGAAAATCCACGGATTTCCCCTGACGGCCCGGCCTATCATCAGTCCGTCGCAGCCGGTCTTATCAAGCATTGCCTTTGCCGACTGTCCGTCCGTTATGTTGCCGTTTCCGATTACGGGAATTTGCACCGCTTCCTTTACTCTGGCAATGATGTCCCAGTCCGCCTCTCCCATGTAGTACTGCTCTCTGGTACGCCCGTGAACCGCGACGGCGGCCGCGCCGCAGCCCTCCGCTATTCTTGCAATCTCCACGGCGTTTACGTGGCTTTCGTCGAAGCCCTTGCGGATTTTTATGGTGACAGGCTTTTTAACCGCTTTCACCGTCTTTGTGATAATTTCCTCCACCAGCTTCGGATTTTTCATAAGGGCGGAGCCTTCGCCGTTATTTACCACCTTTGGCACCGGGCAGCCCATATTGATATCCAGTATGGAAAAAGGCTTCTCCTCTATCCGCTTTGCCATCTCGCTTACGATATCCGCGTCGGAACCGAAAAGCTGCAGGGATACAGGCCCCTCATTTGGGTGTATCGCCATCAGCTCTTCCGTGTTTTTATTGTGAAAATAAATGGCTTTGGCGCTCACCATTTCCGTGCATACAAGCCCCGCGCCCTGCTCCCGGCACAGCAAACGAAATGGCAGGTCTGTCACACCTGCCATGGGAGCCAATATCAGATTATTGTCCAAAACCACGTTTCCTATTCGCAGCTTCTTTATCATCTTTTCCATCATTTCTCCGTTTCCCGTAAGTCTCAAAGTCTCTTCCGCCAGCCGGCGCCCCTTTTTAACAACTTACCTCCCGCTCCTTCTTCCGCCTCTACTCATCCTCTTTCAGCAAATCCCCCACGTCCTCGTGAAGAATCAGCACACGGTAGTAAAGGCTTAGGGATTCAAACATTTCCTGTCTTTTGCGGCGGACCTCGCTTACCAAAAGGCCGCTTCCCACCTCGTCGTACAGATAGTCCTCCTCCGCATATTCGGTAGACATGGAAACGCTGCCGTCCTCCTCAAAGGCAATGGTGAAAACGCCGCCTATTTCCTCCGTAAAAAGCACGCATATTATATGCAGTTCATCCTGTATGGACTGCGGCAGCCCTTTAAACTTTTCGTTGAAATAGTATTTTTTTTCATAGGCATTTGCCCCGCAGAGCACTGTCTTTTCCGCTTTTCCGGCTTCCTGGCTCATTTCTTTCCTCTTTCTCCACATAAGGGTGTCTGCGGACGCATGAACTCTCCGTCCGCAGACACCTGATTTTCCCTGAAAATTGCAAATATCGGCTGTACTACAGCGTAGCCGCCATCACGGCCTTGATTGTGTGCATCCTGTTTTCCGCCTCGTCAAACACTACCGAAGCGGGGGATTCAAACACTTCGTCCGTTACTTCCATTTCGCTGACGCCGAATTTTTCTCCCATTTCCTTTCCAATCTTTGTTTTCAAATCATGGAAAGCGGGAAGACAGTGCATAAAGATGGCGCCTTCCCCGGCGTTGTCCATCACCTTTTTATTTACCTGATAAGGGGTCAATTCCCTGATTCTCTCCTCCCAGACGTTTTCCGGCTCGCCCATGGATACCCATACGTCCGTATAAATCACGTCGGCGCCCTTTGTTCCCGCCATCACGTCCTCCGTGAGCGTAATGGAAGCCCCTGTTTTTTCCGCGATGGCCTTACATTCAGCCACAAGCGCTTCGTCCGGAAAATACTTCGCCGTGGTGCAGGCGGTGAAATGCATCCCCAGTTTGGCGCAGACCACCATCAGGGAATTACCCATATTGTAGCGGGCGTCTCCCATGTAGGTCAGCTTTACGCCTTTAATCCGGCCCAGCTTTTCTCTGATTGTGAGCACGTCCGCCAGCATCTGGGTGGGATGAAACTCATTAGTCAGCCCGTTCCATACCGGAACGCCGGCATACTTTGCCAGTTCCTCCACAATACTCTGCTCAAAGCCCCGGTACTCGATTCCCTCGTAAATGCTCCCCAACACCCGGGCCGTATCCGCAATGCTTTCTTTTTTGCCAATCTGGGAGCCCGAAGGGTCTAAATACGTGGTTCCCATTCCCAAATCATGGGCCGCCACCTCAAAAGAGCAGCGTGTTCTGGTGCTGGTCTTTTCAAAAATCAGCGCTACGTTTTTGCCCTCGTGCAACTGTTTTGTGAGAATCCCTTTTTTCTTCTTATCCTTGAAATCCGCCGCCAAATCAATCAGATACAAAATTTCTTCCGGTGTGTAATCCAGCAGCTTTAAAAAATTGCGTCCTTTTAAGTCCATTTCTTTATCCTGCTCCAGTTCCGCAAAAGCCCCGCAATGCCCGGCGGAATTTATTTGTCAGTCATCAGTTCCTTCAGGGACGAAGCCAGTCCCGCAATCCCCTGAATCTCCGAGGGGATAATAATCTTGGTGGCCTTGCCGTCCGCCGCTTTCTCAAAAGCCTCCAGGCTCTTAAGACGAAGCACGGCTTCGTCGGCTCCCGCCTCACGTAG
>CAJTMZ010000124.1:9194-10506 GCA_910577445.1 uncultured Lachnospiraceae bacterium
CGTCCGCCGTTGCCTGCTGTACTTTCAGGATGGCCTCCGCCTCGCCTTCCGCCTCGCGTATCATCTTTTCCTTCTGCGCTTCCGCACGCAGAATCGCGGACTGCTTTTCCGCCTCCGCTTCCAGAATGGCCGCGGCTTTCTTTCCTTCGGCAACCGTCACGTTGGCTTTCTTTTCGCCTTCCGCACGGGTAACGGCTTCTCTTCTCTCACGCTCCGCCTTCATCTGCTTTTCCATTGCGTTCTGGATTTCCGCAGGCGGAATGATATTTTTCAGCTCCACTCTGTTCACCTTGATTCCCCAGGGGTCTGTGGCCTCGTCAAGGGAGGCGCGCATCTTGGTGTTGATGGTTTCTCTGGAGGTCAGCGTCTGGTCAAGCTCCAAATCGCCAATGATGTTACGAAGCGTGGTAGCCGTCAGGTTTTCAATCGCCATGATGGGATTTTCCACGCCGTACGCGAACATTTTCGGGTCCGTAATCTGGAAAAATACCACCGTATCGATTCTCATGGTAACATTATCCTTGGTGATTACCGGCTGCGGCGCAAAATCCACAACCTGCTCCTTTAAGTTGATTCTCTTTGCAACCTTGTCGAGAATCGGCATTTTAAAGTGAAGTCCCACCGACCATGTTCCCTGATATGCGCCTAACCGCTCCACCACATAAGCGGACGCCTGGGGCACAATCTTGATGCTGGACGCCAGTACCAAAAGAATTACGATAACGAGTACAAGTAAAATCCATGTCATATTTTTTCCCTCTTTTCTCTTTGAAATTTTATAGGTTCCGTCAGTGCTTTTCTTCCACCATCAGCTTCACTCCGCTGATAGCCCGGACAACCACCACGCTTCCCGTCTGCAGTGTAACGCCTTCCTCAACCGTTCTTGCGCTCCACTCCTGACCGTTTACGCTCACCTGTCCGATTCCCTGCAGATTATCTATCTCGCTGATTACAATGGCCTGTTTTCCCACAAGGCTTTCCGCGTTTGTTTTCACCCTGTCTTTATTAAAGTACTTCACGGCAATCGGCCGGGTGAAGTAGAGCAGCACAAACGACACCGCCCCGAAGAAAACCGCCTGCAGCCAGATAGGCGCTCCCACTGCCGCCCCAATCGCCGCAAACAGCGCGCCTCCCGCAAACCAGATGGTGGTAAGGCCCATAGTAATGATTTCAATAGCAATGCAGGCAACAAAAACAACAAGCCAAATCGTTGTAAGATTCATATTGCCCCTCCTTTTTTTAAACGGTTTTCGACCGCTTATAAATATTTTACTACACAATAGAAAAACAGGCAACGGCGGTTTTGAAATTT
>CAJTMZ010000125.1 GCA_910577445.1 uncultured Lachnospiraceae bacterium
TGCTGGAAATGAAAACGCTGTATCTTGTATGCCTTTTTCTTGTTGCGACAGCCCGTTTAACCTTTTTCTTTCTATAATATATATGTTTTACTGTCTGTATGTACGTTACGCAAGCCGCCTGCTCCGCTTCAGCCAGTTGCCCCGCAGGTAATAAATGATAAAAAGTACGGAGGTCGCGCTCCATGTCAGCGGATAGCTAAATGCCACCGTGGACATTTCCGGACGGAGCGGAACCGCTATCAGAACCCAGGCCACACGTAAAATACAGGCTCCCAGCGCGGTCATCACCGTGGGCACAACGGCGTCCCCGCAGCCTCTCGCCGTACCGCCCAGAATTTCAACACAGATGTAAGTTATGTAGCACGGCGAAATCACCCGGGCCATCCCCATCCCTATCTCCACTACGTTACTGTCCGATGTAAACAGCCGGAAAAACAGATTTCCTCCCACAAGCACAATCGTGCTCATTAAAACACTGGTAGCAGCAGCCATAGCAAGACAAATCCTCGCGCTTTTGTGAATCCTGTCGTATTTTCCCGCTCCGAAATTCTGACCCGCAAAGGTCGTAATTGAAATACCGTAAGCGCCGATAATCATCCAGAAAATACCGTCCACCTTTCCATAGGCGGTCCATGCCGCAACCGTGTCCGTCCCAAAGGAGTTTACGCTGGACTGGACAATCAGATTGGAGATGGAATACATGGAGGACTGCAGCCCCGCCGGCAGGCCAATCCGCACAATATTCCGCAGAATATAGCGGTGGAAGCGGATTTCCCGTATATTCAATTTATAAATATCCTCCGACTTCATCAAAGCCGCCGTCACCAAGGCCGCGCTGAACACCTGGGAAAGAACGGTGGCTATGGCCACTCCCGACACCCCCATTTTCAGCACGACCACAAAGAGAATATCCAGAAAGATATTGGCAATGCAGGACAATATCAGGAAATAAAGGGGCCTTTTGGAATCCCCCACCGCCCGCAGGATACTGGAACCCATATTGTAAATCAGGGAGGGAATCACTCCCAGAAAATAAATCCGCATATACCGGGAGGACATCGCCATAATTTCCTCCGGCGTATTCATCGCCTGAAGCGCAACGCCGGAAAAAGCAAGCCCTAAAAACATTATGAGCGCACCGCCCACAATGGAAAGAGCCATCGCCGTGTGAACCGCCTTTTTCACGTCCTCTTCGTGGGAAGCCCCGTAAAACTGGGAAATAATGACCGTGGCGCCTGAAGAAAGCCCCATAAAAAAGCCCACCAGCAGGTTAATCAGCGTGGCCGCCGGGCCGCCTACCGCAGCCAGCGCCTCTTTTCCCACAAAATTTCCCACGATAACCGCGTCCGTTGTGTTATAAAGCTGTTGAAAAAAAGTGCCGAATAAAATCGGAAAGAAAAAAAAGAGGAGCTGTTTCCAGATAACGCCCTCCGTAATTTGATTTGTGACATGCCTGTCCACTGTTTTCGCCGCCTTCATGCCATGCCTCTCCTGTATTTTTCTGGCTGACTTTTCAAGGGAGAGCATAACTGCTCCCCCCGTCTTTTCAGCATGTGGATAGCCCGCAAAGCGAGGCATCCGTTATTTAAATATCGCGTCAGTGCCACATATTATATCTGCTTTATGTGGGAAATACAAGGGGGTAAAACGAGAATGTTGCAGAATTTCACTTAAGCCAATTATCAGATGAATTCCCCCTGTTCCGTTAATGCCAACGCAAACTCATTTGCGGAACATTTCGTTACTCTTTGAATTATATCATGTCCAAGACCTTCCCGAATCATATTCCGTATAATGGTAATTCTTTCTTCTTTTTCACCTTCGGCTTTTCCTTCTATTTTTCCTTCAGTCTTTCCTTCCATCCTCTCATCTTTTAAAAGTTCGTCCAGCGCCGCACACATGTTAAATCCCTCCTCCTCCGCCTTTTTTATCAGCCGTTCCCTGTCCAGATATACCGCAATCGCCCTCGCTGTATCCTCTTTAAGCCAACGGAAATTTTCTGTTTTTAAAAGTTCCTTCAGCTTTCTCTTGTCGCTCCGGCACTGCATTGCCTGAAAAAATTCCTTTAAATCCGTTGCAAATCCGTCCGCATCCAGGTAATCCGCTTCCGTCAGCGAAAATCCGTAATCAGGAAGCCTTCCCCTTAAAGCCTCCCGCATTTCTTCTGAAATACCATATAAGTCCGACAGCCTTTTTCTCCCCTCCCAATGACCGGTTCCAAGATACAACACCACCGTTATTACCGGCAGGAGAATTTCTGTTTCTCTTATCCTGCTTTTCTTATCCCGATAAACGAACTTTTCTTTTTCCCCCTGTTCTTCACCATGCTCCTTAAGAATAAGTTTAATCTGCTTCTCAAATTCACAGGCATCATAAACCATTATTCTCTCAGGCATACTATAGTCAGATTCCGTTTCAAGCTCTAACCCATAACAGATATTTTGTTTCCTGTCTTTCATAAAGATGTCCCTGCCCAGCTCCCCTTTTCCTGAAAATGACGGGTAGTTTCCGCTGGCCGGTTCAAGTTCTTCCGCATGGATAACTTCTTTTTTCTGGTAGATAACGGCATTGAACAGTTCCGCAAAGCGCCTGCGCTCAGCAAAAAACTCTTTCCCTGATATGTCCTTTTTTCCCATATACCCCTTTCCGGCTGCATCTTCTGCCACTAAGTATTTGTTGTGGCACAGCCATTTTTATTGTTTTCGTGAAATATGGCTGATACGCCGAAACCGGATATAACCGGCCGTCTGCCCTGAACCGGGCATTGAATTCCACCTTAAAGTTTTTTCCGAATAAACGAATTATAAATGCCGCCGCTCTGATTGTCAATAGATATCGATTAATTAATTTCGTTTTTTCGTTTTTTATCACTATAATTTATGCTGAAATACTATAAATATCTTTCGGCTTCCCTTTCTCCGCAAACTGCTCAATGGAAGATAGCTGTTCCCTGTCCTGCGTGTTTCTGAATGTCTGCAAGCACAACTTCGTGAACCGTCCTCGCCTCAATGGTGTGTGCCGAACAACCCTCGCTCCCAAACTTGTGGTATTTGGTACAGCAGTAGAAAGTCTTGTCTGATACATTGTTCCGCTTTCTTTTCTGCTCGACTTTGACAAGCATGGCACTCCCACAATCGGCGCACTTGATACCCCCTCTGCTCGGTGCTGACCACCCTCGGCTTGCAGTAGCAGACGTATGACTTCGGAAAGGAATAGGTCTTAGATACCTCGTCCTGCCCTGTCAGCTTGTATGTGTCGGGTATTTCTCCACTTGGGAGAATAGGAGTTCATTTCATACGGTAATTAGCGCATGAAAAAGGCTACAACCGTTACTGTCATAGCCTTTTAAGGATTGAGGAAGTCCCTTTTTTATTTGTATTTGTTCATCGCCCCTCCGCACTATCCAAATCTACCGCGTCCACAGCATATAACAGAAAAACACAAAGAGAACTGCCAATGGAAAATAACGCACGACCCCGAATATTCTGGATTTCCATGTTCTGCGTTCTTTCAGAAAAGCTTTCAGCTCCTTTAAGCTTCCCTTACAAAAACCGGCTTTGTCCACAGGCAGTATTATATTCTCCTTAAAATATAGTATGTAATAATTCCTTGTCTCTCCTATCCGGCGAAGTTCTTTATAAGGCAGCTTTTTGCTGAACTTCCCCTCTATTATGACATATGTGTCATAAAAAGATGCCGTTCTGTTTATGCCGGGTACAAGCTTCATATGTTCCTTAAACTGCTTTTCTCCCACCAGCTTCGGAAACGCCTTAATAATGCACCATATTGCAACGACGGGCGGCACAAACGTTATTCCCGCCGCACCGGAAAACTCCAGAATCGTACCTACAGAGGGCGATGAAAAATAGGCATGGGCGGCGTCCGGAAGGCTCGGAAAAATATCGGAGGCAGAGGATAACAGTACCATAAAAACGAATGTAAACGTCATGCTCACAAAAATAATTCCCGTATCAATCCGCGACAGTTCCAGCTCCGCACACATTTCCTTTGTTAATGTATATTTATTGGTAATATAAGAATACATTTTGTTATTTCTCCTTTGTCTCATAATACCACTTTTTTGCCGTTAAAACTATCACATTAAAAAAATCAGGATATGGAAATTTTCTTGAAGCAGAATTTCCATATCCTGTAATTTCTTTTCTATCGCGGCAGTTTTTATCAATTTGAACTATCCGTATCGGAATCTTCCTGGCTGCTGCCCGAATCCTCCCCGTTCGTATAATTTTCTTCCTCATTTTCCAGTGAATTTCCACTGACAGAGTTGCCGCTCACCGTATTGCCGCCGTTATTGCTGTTATTATTATTGCTATTATTGTTGTTATTGCCGTTCTGCTTCTGATTCTTATCCGCCGTATTGCCGCTGACGGAATTGCCGCTCACCGTACCGTTTTCCGGTTCAAGGTCGGGGAATGCATATGTTACGTCCCTGCCGTCATCCGTAAGTACAATATCATGGCTTCTGGTGACATACCCCTCTCTCCTTAAGGTAATGGTGTGGTTACCGGCTGTCTTGTCATAAGTAACCGGCGCAATGCCTATGTACAGATTATCCTGATAAACGGATACGTCCGCAGGCGCTTCAATGGTAATGCTTCCCCGGTTCGTTGTTTCCGTGGAAGAGGAAATGCTGTTGCCGGAAACCGTCTCCGACTTCTCCAAATCCATTTTCACGGTAATTGATTCCTCTCCTACATTAATATATTCAGAAAGGCTGTCATACCCGGAAGCCTCCGCCGTCACCTTATGAAGTCCAAGGGGAAGCCGCAGCGGATAAGTAGTTTTGACGCTTTCGTCGTCTACATAAACATTCGCGCTTTGTGGCGTTATCTCAAATATGACAACACCGTCATCCGGCTCCGGAATTTCAATATCCGAAAGGTCAAGTTTGGTCACCTTGTTTCTCTCAATCGTAATCTCTCTGGTCTCATCCACCTTTTCCGCAGTCAGCCGCACGGTATACTCGCCCTCCGGCACCGTTATCAGCATATCCTCCGCAATCTGTGAAATCACGGTTTGTCCTATCTCTATCCAGCCGCCCAGAACTGCCTCGGAATTTTCCAGTTCAAGATAGCCGTGTCCCTTTTCTACGGTGATGCTCATTACGCTGCTGCCCTTTCCTTTAAAGGAAAGAACGTCCTGATGAATAATCTGCTGCGTGTCAATGGGCCTGCCTTCCGAAAAGACCAGAACGCCGCTTCCCATTCCATAACTCTCGTCGCCTATTATGGCGCTGTCGTTTCCCGCATCCAGATTATATTTTGTTATGCCCTCGTAGCTCCATGCGTCTCCCGAAAGGGTTATGCTTCCCAGCTTTTCCAGTTCGCTGTTATAGGTAATCTCCGCAATATCTCCCGGACTTAACTGAACGATGGACATTGCGCTTCCATACTTATCGCTTATCACCGTTCTTCCGTCATAGCTGAGGATTCTGCTTTCATTGCGCTCCGGCAGATACAAGGCAATCGCCTGGCTCTCCTCGCTTACAGCCTCTATCACCACCGACGCCGAAGAAGTGTAAATGTTTACCGGTTCTTCCTCTTCCACGTTTTCATAAGCGCTCTCAAAGGTGGATTCCTGCGCAAGGCTGGCGGCGCCGCATCCTGTCAGTATCAGGCACAGGCTGCAAAGCACCGGCTTTATCGAATTTTGTATCTTTTTAAAATTTTTCATTTTTCCTCATTCCCGCATATTAAGTGGCTGTTCCTGTTAATCATATTTATTATCACACGTCCAAGTATACCACGCCGATTCAAATATGAAAAGCACTAAGATAATCCATATCTGCTTCTGAATTTGCTTAAAAAGTCCTGTTTATCCTTCTCCTGGCCTGTAACGCGGATTAATTTTTCCAGATTTCTCCCCGGAATCCAGGCTTTTCCTGAATTATAATAAAAATTCACAATTTTCCAGAACTTCTCAGGGTATGCCAGACGGTAGTAAAGCTGCCTGTACTCCTCTTTTTCCATGGGCCTGATTTTATCATAAGAATTAATCAGCTCAAAGCCAATCCCTTCCGCCCAGTTACTTTTTTCCATCAGCTTTCTCATAAAAAGGTACAAATCTCTGACAGGACTGTCAGAAACGCATTTTTCAAAATTAATCAGATAAACGCCGTCTTTGCAGAACATGATATTATGATGCTGGTAGTCGCCGTGGCAGGTAACGCGTCTTTCCTCACTGCCTTTATAAAAACGCAGTTCCTCCGTCATCTGCAGCGCCAGATTAAGAAAATAATCATAATTTTTCATCAGATAAATCTCAAAATCTGTCTTCGGGCTTTTGTCCCACAAATATTTTCTGACCCGTTTCAGCTCTTTGTTATGTTTTTCAAATTCCAGATGCGGCGTGCGGGGCATGCATATCCCCGGCAAAGGCTCCTTTGAGTAAGAAGCGTTATGAAATTCCGCAAGGGTCTCCACCGCCAGGACGCACTCCTCTGCGTCCCTTACATTGCACTCTCTGCCTTCCAGATAAGTCTTAAGGATATAGGAAGTTCCGTCCGTGTCCTTCGTCAAAAGCTCCTGCTCTTTATTTTTAAGGATGCTCTCCACCTTTTCAAAGCCTTTGTCCTTCACCATGGTAAGCAGGGCATCCTGAAAAAGGGCCTTCTCCCTGCGCCCGGTGTATTCCTTCCATATATAAGTGCCCTGTTTTGTTTCACATAGAATAGCGCCCCGTCCTTTCCAGGTACGAAGCACTTCAATATCATAATTTTCCAACAGATTAATGCTTCTGTCATTCACGGCGATTACCCCCAAGTTGTGTCATATCCTATCATATGAATAATCGCCATAAAGTATTACTGGAAATGTTTCTTCTTTCTGCGGGCTTATCCGTCTTTATTTCCGCTCTCTTCTGTGACAATAGCAAGCAGTGTTTCCTTCCTGTTCAGCTCCGGATTTTCAATCACAATATCCAAAAGCTTTCCCAGCATTTCTCCCAGCGCCGGCCCCGGCTCCATAGCTGCTTCGTCAATCAAATCCTTTCCCGTCACGGCAAGGTTTTTCAGGGACAGACAGTGTCCCTCCGTGAGAATCCGCTCATAAGCTGCCTGCACAAGCTTAAGACGCTCCTCCTTTTCTTCGCGCATGTAATCGCTCTGGGCTTTCATATCCGCGTATTTGACTTCAATAAGAAGCGGAAAAATATCCTCTCCCGCTTTCCTGACTGCCCGCCTCACATATTTTTGCCCCGGCAGTATGTCGCAGTCGTGATATCGCACCAGACGGGTCACTGTCTGGATGGTGTAGTTGTCGAACTTTAATCTGCGCAGAATCCCCCGGGCAATTTCCCCGGAAACCTCCTGATGTCCGTGAAAATGATAAACGCCTTCGGAGCTTACCGTCAGCGTCTTTGGTTTTCCCATATCATGGAACAGCATGGCAAGGCGCAGCGTTTTCTCCGGCCTTATCTCCTGCATGGATTTCAAAATATGCTCTCCCACGCTGTAACGGTGATGGGGATTTCTCTGCTCTGTCTCCATGCATTCGTCAAATTCAGGCATAATGATTCCGGTAATTCCCGTCTCCCAGGCAGTCCGCAGCTTTTCCGGGTGGGGGGATACCGCCAGCTTTACCAGTTCAACCTGAATCCGCTCGGCGCTGACAAGCCGCAGCCTCTGTGCCAGCTCTTTGATTGCCGCCGAGGTATTCTCTTCAATCTCATACCCGAGCTGCGCGGAAAAGCGCACCGCCCGCATCATGCGAAGGGCGTCCTCCGTAAAGCGCTCCCTCGCCTCGCCCACGCATCGGATTACTTTTTTCTCAATGTCCTCAAGGCCGCCAAATTCATCCACAAGCCCCGTCCGTTCATTGTAGGCCATGGCGTTAATCGTAAAATCACGCCTCTTTAAATCCTCCTTAAGGCTGGCGGTAAAGGTGACGCTCTCCGGATGCCTGCCGTCCTCGTACCTGCCGTCAACACGGTAAGTCGTCACCTCAAACCCCTCTCCTCCCAGCATCACCGTCACCGTTCCGTGAGCAATCCCGGTGTCGATGGTATGCCGGAAAAGTTCTTTTACCTGACAGGGCGATGCGGACGTGGTGATATCCCAATCGTCCGCCTCTCTCCCTAAAATGAAGTCGCGTACACAGCCGCCTACGGCATATGCCTCCCAGCCGGCTTCCATAATCGTGTCGATGATGTATTTTACTTTGTCCGGTAATTGAATTTCGATTTTCATATTTTTATTATTTATTCCCTGTAGCTGCCGTTTTTAATATGCTCTGCCCCAGTAAACCATTTTCTTTGCGGGTTTTCCGCAGTAAACGCAGGTTTCGGACAGGCATTCCTGATGAAAGGGCATACAGCGGCTGGTAACGGCCATGTTTTCCTTGACGGCTTCCTCGCATGCCTGCTCTCCGCACCACATTGCTTTTACAAAGCCGGATTTTTCCGAAAAAATTCTTTCAAATTCTTCCCTGTTTACAGCCGTATAAGTGTGCTCCTCCAAATGCTCCTTTGCCCGCTTTAACATGTCGGACTGAATCTTTTCAAGCAGCGCGCCCACCGTTTCTTCCAGATTATCAAGAGACGCTTCTATCTTTTCTCTGGTGTCGCGGCGGCAGATAACGCACTTGCCCGCCTCAATATCCTTCGGGCCGATTTCCACACGGACAGGAATCCCCCTCATCTCCTGCTCGGAGAATTTCCAGCCGGGACTCTTGTCGCTGTCGTCCACTTTCACACGGAAGCCGCCGAGTTTATCGCGCAGTTCATATGCTTTCTCCAAAACCCCTTCCTTCTTCTGCTGGATGGGAATAATCATCACCTGCGTAGGCGCGATTTCGGGAGGAAGCACCAGTCCCGAATCGTCGCCGTGAACCATAATAATGGCGCCAATGATTCTGGTGGAAAGCCCCCAGGAAGTCTGATGAACGTATTTCAACTGATTGTCCTTATCCGTAAACTGAATGCCGAACGCCCTGGCAAAGCCGTCGCCAAAGTTGTGGCTGGTGCCGGACTGCAGCGCTTTCCCGTCGTGCATCAGAGCTTCAATGGTATAGGTGGCCTCGGCCCCCGCAAATTTTTCCTTGTCCGTCTTGCGTCCTTTTACCACGGGAATTGCCAGCACCTCCTCGCAGAAATCCGCATAGACGTTCAACATCTGCTCCGTACGCTCCTGTGCTTCCTCCGCCGTGGCGTGCGCCGTGTGGCCCTCCTGCCACAAAAACTCTCTGGAGCGGAGGAAAGGACGGGTTTCCTTTTCCCAGCGCACAACGCTGCACCACTGGTTATATACTTTGGGCAAATCTCTGTAGGAGTGAATGTCTCCTTTGTAAAAATCGCAAAACAGAGTTTCCGACGTGGGGCGTACGCACATTCTCTCGGTAAGAGGGTTTAAACCTCCGTGAGTCACCCATGCCACTTCGGGGGCAAAACCTTCCACGTGGTCTTTTTCCTTCTGTAAAAGGCTTTCGGGAATAAACATGGGCATGTATACGTTCTCCACTCCCGTTGCCTTGAAGCGTTCGTCCAGACGCTTCTGGATATTCTCCCAAATCGCATAACCGGCCGGCTTGATTACCATACAGCCTTTTACGTTGGAATAATCAATTAACTCTGCTTTTTTTACCACATCCGTATACCACTGGGCGAAATCCTCGCTCATGGATGTGATTGCTTCCACTAACTTCTTTTCTGCCATTTTGTTCCTCCATTCCAGTTCCGCAAATAAATGAACCGCGCACATTGGCTGGAACGATTTACATTTATTTGCTGTTTTCCAGTTCCGCAGACGCGCTTTCTGCTTTATAATAGTTACATACACAAAGGGCGGCACACCTCTCCACCCTGATAAGGGACCGGAATCCGGCGGTACCACCCTAATTAATGCGTTAACATTCTCTTTTCTTACCGTTATCGCCGGTGCTACGCTGTATTTTCATACAGGGCTCCAAGGCAGGTTCCGGACATTATCACCTGAAAATCTTTCAGCGCCTTTTGCTATCCTTATGCGCCCGGCCCTGCGTTTGCTTCTGCCTTCAACTGCGCTTTTTCACAAAAGGGATTTTCTCTCTGACGGTTTCCTGTGCGTACTAATCCTTTTCGTCGCCACGTTTTTCTTGCGGAAAATCATTTTCCCGTTTCCGCCGGACTCTGAAACAGACGAATATTTCACTCTGTCTCCCGCCTCCGGCATCGTGCCATAATTGTAGAAAAATTTTTCCGATTTGTCAACTCCATTTGTTCTGTATTCACGGAAATCAATTTTCAGATTTCGGTGAAATGAATACTGCCAAAGAGGC
>CAJTMZ010000126.1 GCA_910577445.1 uncultured Lachnospiraceae bacterium
TTGGCGAATGCCGCGAGGGTCACATACCCCGCAGCTTGCTGCGGGGGTGTTGACTCCTGTACACAATAAGGCGGCGCAGAAAAGAGGAAAGGTATGAAAAAGAGAAACAAAATGGTTGCACTGTTACTGACAGGTATGCTGACATTATCCATGCTGGCAGGGTGCGGCGGCAGCGGTAAAGACAACACACAGACAGATGCGCCCGCACCGGCAGAAACGGAAAGCGGCGGCGATGCTGCACAGGCGGAGCAGGAAAGTGAACCTGCGAAGGAGGCCGCCGCAGACGGTGAAAAGATTAAGATGACCATGATGGTATGGGGAAACATCGACGATTACACACCGTCCAACGAAGTGCTGCTTGAGAAATTCCCGGAGCTTGCGGAAAAGATTGACCTCCAGGTGGAGCTGGGAGGAAGCGGAGACGCTGATGTAGCTGAGAAATTCCGTCTGATGCTGGCCTCCGGGGAAGAACTTCCCGACCTTATTCGTCTGAATTATACACAATTCCCGGAATTTGCCGATGCTGGCGTGCTTTATGACCTGGCGGACGCGGTAACGCCTTATGAGGGAGATATCATTGACGCGGCAAAGAGCCTTATGACCTGGGATGGCGTTTATTATGCAGTTCCGCATGAGGTAAAACCTAAAGTATGGCTGTATCGGACAGATATTTTTGCAGACTGCGGCGTAGAACCGGCTCAGGTAAAGACGCTGGACGATTTTCTTTCGGCGGCTAAGACAGTTAATGACAAATATCCCGACAGTTATATTGAAAATTACGGCACACCTCTTAATAATTATGATTTGACCATGATGCTTTGCGCCACAGGAGGAACCTTCTGCGATGAGGAGGGAAACTACCACTGTGCGAGTGATGAAGGTGTGAGGAAAGCTTTTGAAAACTTAAAGAAGCTCCATGATTGCGATTCTTTATCCGAGATTCAGGAGTGGAGCGCGGACTGGCAGGCAGGCTTTGCCAACGACACGCTGGTATCTCAGTTAATCGGCGGATGGATGAAAGACCATCTGATGAACTGGACACCTGAAAATTCCGGTAAATGGGGCATGGCCATGTGGCCGGAGGAGATTGCGACAGGCTCTGAATCCGGCGGTGGAATCTGGGTAATTCCCAAGGATGCGCCTCATGTGGCGGAAGCGGCCGATTTGATTGCAAAATTTGCTTTTGACCCGGAAGTGCGCAAGGGCGTTTACGATTTGACAGGCAAGATTCCGCCCCTTATTTCCGCATCACAGGACGAGTATTACCTGTCCAGCGAGTATTTTGGAGATACCTCTGCCTATTTCAAAGCGATGGAAAACTTCTCCGTTTATCCCTACAATCCGGCATCCTCTCAGGAGATTCCAATTGTAGCGCAGTACTTAACAGAATATATCAACGGCACCATGGACCTGGACACAGCGCTTAAGGCAGCCGATGCCGACTTACAGAATCAGATTGGAAATCCTTATCAATAAGAAGGAAGTTCAGGATAAATGATGTATAACAAAGGGCTGTTGCATACGCAATGGCCCTTCTCCATTCTTTGCGAAAATTAAGAAAAGAGGTAATCAATGAAGAAAGTGAAATTCGGAAAAAACGGAAAAAAGGCGCAGATAGCTCCCTGGTTGTTTCTGCTTCCGTTTATATTAGTATATGCCGGAACATTTCTATATCCGGCTTTTTTTTCCTTATATTTGAGCTTTTTTAAATATAAAGGTTATGGAGAGGCTAAATTTATCGGTATCAGCAATTACAAAAACCTTCTGACCTACCGTACCATGTGGGTGTGCCTTGGCAATACGCTTTTTTATTTTATTACCAGCTATATTCCCACCATGCTGATTTCCTTTCTGCTGGCTGTGATGGTGCGCTCCAAAACCTTAAAAAGATTTCAGAGAATTTACAAGCCCATAATTTTTCTGCCTCAGATTTGCGCGGTGGTGGCGGCTTCCCTGCTATTCCAGATTATTTTCGGCGGCAAGGTGGGGGTGATTAATCAGGTTCTGGGAACGGAAATTCCGTTTTTGACAGACCTCCGGTATATGAAATGGCCGGTGTCGGCGCTGATAACCTGGCGGGGGATTGGCTGGTATTTTGTAATTTTCCTTGCAGGCCTTACAAACATTTCCGAGGAGGTCGAGGAAGCAGCCATGGTGGACGGAGCCACGCCTTTTCAGAATCTTATGAAAATCATTATCCCATTGATGAAACCAACCTTTATGCTAACCTCTGTTACATATGCCATCGGTTCCCTTAAGCTGTACACGGAACCAAACGTACTGCTGAGCAGAACGGAAGCTCCCTTGCAGGTAGCGCCTTACATCAATATTGTAACGACAAATGTCAACGGTGGAAATTTCGGCATGGCTGCCGCAGCCGGATGGCTTCTGGTTTTACTTATTTTAGGCTGTACCCTTTTGCAGATGAAAGCGTTTGGAGGTGAGGACTGATGAAAAATAAAACAAGACTGTTTTATAACATTTTCTGCCATGGAATTATGCTGTTGATGGCTTTTATCAGTCTGTTTCCAATTTATATTATGGTGATGGGCTCTTTCAAGTCCTCCTCGGAGCTTTTGCTTAATTCCGTGGGGCTGCCCCGTTCTTTTGACCCAATCAATTACGTCAGACTGTGGAATTATAATTCGGGAACTATCCTGAGAACCTACTTAAATTCCCTGTTCGTGGGTGGTGTCTATACTGTGATTGCCATTGTCTTTGCTTCCATGGCGGGCTATGCCTTTGCAAAATATAAATTCCGGGGAAAAGAAGTGCTTTTTGTAATGTTTCTGCTTACCATGATGGTTCCCCAGGAACTGAACCTGACACCTCTTTATCTGATTTATTCCAGGCTGGGGCTTTTGAACACCTACACTGTACAGATTATCACGGGTATCGCCAATGTGTTTGCCATGTTTATGTTCAGAAAAAATATGGAGACCATACCGGATTCCCTGATTGAGTCTGCAAAGATTGAGGGGGCGGGCCACTTTAAGATTTTTACAAAAATTATTGTTCCTGTGTCAAAGCCGGTTTTCGGTGCTCTTGCGATTCTGGTGTACTTAAGCAAATGGAACGAATTTCTTCTGCCCAAAATGTTTATCAGTAAGACAGAGCTTTTGCCGATTATGGTAATTCTGCCTACATTAAGCGTGGGAGATAATCTGTACGCCGTGCCCTGGGAGCTGGTGCTTACAGGCTGTACATTAGTGATTATTCCGCTGGTGATTATCTTTTTAATGTTCCAGGATAAATTTTTGGCAAGCGTGACTATTGGCGCGGTGAAAGGATGAGTGTATAATGAATAGGAAAGAGAATGCAGACAGTGGAAGTCTTCAAAGCGCAGCTGGGGAAAACCCGTCTGAGGCGTATTCTGAGGGTTGTGAGTGTGCGGGTTACCGAAATAAGCTGTGGGAAAAGCTAAAGACAGGGAATAAGGTTTACGGATTTTCCGTGAACTTCCCAGCCCCGCCAATGATTGAGTGCATTGCGCCGGGGTGGGATTATGTGTGGCTTGACGGTCAGCACGGCCTTATGGGTTATCAGGAGCTGCTTTCCTTAAGCATTGCGGCAAGAGCCGCACAGGTAAGCGTTATTATCCGTTCCCCGGGACACGATTTTTCCGTGCTGGGACCGCTTATGGATTTGTGCCCGCAGGGGCTGATGGTTCCCATGGTGAATAACGAGGAAGAGGCGAAGGAAATAGCGGCGTGCCTGCAGTTTCCGCCAAAGGGCCGGCGGTCCTTCTGGAACACCCGGATGATTCAGCTTGCCGGGGACGCTTATTATAAGGAAAAGACCACGCTGGTGATTGCCCAGATTGAGACGTCGGAGGGCGTTCGGAACGTGGACGGTATTGTCGGCACGGAAGGGATTGACGTCCTTATGTACGGCCCGGCTGATTTGGGGCTTTCCTATGGTTTAAAACCCGGCAGCAGCCGGAAAGAGTATGCATGTATGGCGCACGCGGCTGAGGAAGTGGTGCGGGCGGCAAGGGCAGCGGGAAAGTATTCCATGTTTATTGCGGGAGACGTACAGGAAGCACGGGAACTGGAGGAAATGGGAGCGGATATTATTGTCTGCGGCAGTGACTACGGATTTTTAAAAGAAAGCGCAGGCAGAACGCTTGCGGAACTGAAAAACAGCAAGCGCCTGTAGAGCGCACGAAAGGATTGACGGATGCGGAAAGGAGCCGGAAACCCTTTCAGACAAAGTGCGCTGGAAAGGAACTTGCGGGACTGGAAACAGCAAGCGTTTGCACAGCGCACGAAAGGATTGACGGATGCGGAAAGCAGCCGGAAATCGTTTCAGACCAAAGTGTGCTGGAAAGGAGCTTGCGGAACTGGAATAGGAGAACAATATGTATAAGGCGAACGAAGAACGTTACGAAAACATGAAGTATGTAAGGTGCGGCAAAAGCGGCGTCCTGATTCCCAGAATCGCGCTGGGATTCTGGCACAATTTTGGCTCTGTTGACAATTTTGAAAATCAGAAAGCCATGGTGCGCAAAGCCTTTGATTTGGGAATTACCCATTTTGATTTGGCAAACAATTACGGCCCGGTCTACGGTTCGGCGGAGGAAAACTTCGGAAAAATCATGGATTCGGACATGCGCCCCTACCGGGACGAAATGCTGATTGCCACCAAGGCGGGATACGATATGTGGAAAGGCCCTTACGGGGACGGCGGCAGCAGGAAATATCTGATGGCGAGCCTTGACCAGAGCCTTAAGAGGATGCGCCTCGACTATGTGGATATTTTTTATCATCACAGACCGGACCCGGACACGCCTTTAGAGGAAACCATGGAGGCTTTGTCAGACATTGTCCGTCAGGGAAAGGCTCTTTATGTGGGAATTTCCAATTACAATGCAGAGCAGACAAGGAAAGCGGCCGGGATTCTTTCCAGGAACCATACGCCCCTTTTGATTCATCAGTTCCGCTACAACATGATGGACAGGAAATATGAAACCGAGGGGTTAAAGGATGCGCTGAAAGAACTGGGCGTCGGCAGTATTTCTTTCTCGCCCCTTGCGCAGGGGATTTTGACTGACCGCTACCTTCACGGTATTCCCGAGGGCAGCAGGGCAACAAGGAATCATTTCCTCAAGGAAAAGGATATTCAGGCCGCTCTGGTGGAAAAGGTAGAGCGGTTGAATCAGATGGCGGGTGAAAGAGGGCAGACTCTTGCGGAGATGGCCCTTTGCTGGAACCTGCGCGGCGATAACCTGAATACCGTTTTAATCGGAGCAAGCAGGCCGGAGCAGATTGAAAATAATGTGAAGATTCTTGCCGGAGTGGATTTTTCAGAGGAAGAGCTAAAAAAGATAGATGAAATTTTAGCAAAATAAGGCTTGATGAGAAAGGGCTGTTGTCGAAAGATACGGCTCTTTGACTTTATTTTTGTTGAAAAATATTTGTAATTATGATATGCTTTTTACAAAGCAAATGATTTCTGAAAGCGAAAGCTTGTATGGCAGCCATGCTGCGTCTTATGGACTATCTGTTCTTATACTCTTGAAATCCTGCTTTTATACCCTTGACATATCAGAATAGAGCAGGAAAATCATTTAAGGCAGAGAAAAAGGCGCGGAGGGATTCTGCGATAATGCTTTTAATAAATGTATTTTCCTGTACAAAGGAGGAAAATGCATGACAGAAAAGGCAGTAACGAAATTGGAAGAACTGAATCTGGCAGACAGATTTCTGTTCAGTGAAACGATGGAAGATGGGGAAGTTTATCAGGCGGCGGTCAGTATTTTACTTGAGAATGAAATCCACTTAAAAGACAGGCCTGAGACAGAAAAGGAGCTGAGAGTATCGCCGCAGCTTCGGCAAATCAGGCTTGACGTGGTGAGCATGGACAGAAGCGGGACTCTTTACTGTACAGAGATGCAGAAAAGGAATACCGGAAATCTGCAGAAAAGAAGCCGGTATTATCAGGCGCAGTTGGATGTATCTTTGTTAGAACCGGGCAGCAAGGATTTTAATCTGCTGAATGACAGTTGTTTTATATTAATAGCGCCCTTTGATTTGTTTGGGTACGGACTATACAGATACACTTTTGAGGGAACTTGCCGGGAATGTCCTGATTTGAAAATAGGAGACGGGGCAATTCGGGTCTTTATCAATACAAAAGGAGAAAACGGACAGGAATTTTCCCGGGAGTTTCTGGATTTTATGGAATACATAACAGAATCCACAGACGAAGCGGCCAATAAAACCGACAGCAGACGGATAAAGCTGATTCACGAGAGGGTCAGGGAAATCAGAAAATCGGAAAAAACGGGGGTGAAATATATGCAGCTTTGGGAAGAAATGGCATATGTAAGAGAGGAAGGGCTTGAAGAAGGGGAAAATAAAAAACTGATTCAAATTGTATGCAGAATGCTGCAAAAGGGCAACAGACCGGAGAAAATTGCGGATAGCCTTGAAGAAAGCATTGATTATATAAAGAAAATTGACCGGGCGGCACAGGAATGTGCGTACGACTGTGATAAAATATATGCAAAATTAGCGGGCGAACAGGTATATGGTTAAGGTTCGGATTTTTCCGGTAGGAGAAAGCGGCCTTTATATTGTTATACAGCGGGCAAAGCTTCCGGCGAAAGAAAGCGGGAGGCTTTGCCCGATTTATTCCTGTGTCCGCCGCTGATAAAAATCAGGCATCTTTTCCCTCTGCTGTCGTCCCGCCGTAGGCGTAGGAGACGGGTAGACAGACCAGCGGAGGTTTGGAGAGCATGCCGGCGGCGTGTTCGGAAAATAGCGTGCACATGAGACAGGGAGCGGGCGTAAGATAAGCGCGAAGCTCCCTTTTTTCACTTTGCAGGATAATGTTTTTCCAAAATCCTTTCCAAAAGCGGGAAAGAAGTGTTAAGATTATAGGGCATGGGACAGAGGAAAAATGGCCGGGCGATATGCGATGGGAGGAAATGCGATGAGATGGATGATTGCGTCCGATATTCACGGTTCGAAATACTACTGCAAAAAGCTGCTGGAAGCTTATGACAGAGAAAATGCCGGGCGCCTTCTTTTGCTGGGCGATATTCTCTACCACGGGCCGAGAAATGATTTGCCCAGAGATTACAGCACGAAAAGCGTGGCTAAAATGCTGAATGAACATAAAAAAGACATTCTCTGCGTGCGCGGAAACTGCGATACGGAGGTGGACCAGATGGTGCTGGCATTTCCCATTCTGGCGGACTACTGTGTGATAGCGGAGGGAGAGCGTTTGATTTACGCCACTCATGGGCATATTTTCAATGAGAAAAATCTTCCGCCGCTGCATCAGGGAGACGTTTTGCTGCACGGGCATACCCATGTGCCGGTATGTAAGGAGCATGGTAATTATACCTGTTTGAATCCGGGCTCCGTGTCCATACCCAAGGAGGAAAGCTGGCACGGATATCTGATTTTGGAAAACGGAGTGTTTGTATGGAAGGATTTGGACGGGGAGGAGAAAATAGTGTGGAAGCTTCGGGAATAAAGCCGGTTGTGGTTCGGGAGATTTGTGAGCTTGCGAAAAAATATAACATTGACAGAGTGGTATTGTTCGGCTCAAGGGCGCGCGGAGATTACAAAAGAGTCAGCGACATTGATTTGGCGGTCAGCGGCGGAAATTTTGCGGGATTTGCGTTGGATGTGGATGAAGAAACCTCTACGCTGCTGAAATTTGATATTGTAAATCTTGACGGAAGTGTGCAAAAGGAGCTGAGAGATTCGATAGAAAGGGAGGGGAGGGTTTTGTATGAAAAAATATGAAAATTTTTGCGCCGCGCTGACAAATCTTAAGGATATTTACCTGTATCAGGAACCGTATGATAACGTGACAATGACAGGGCTGGTGGGGCTTTATGAAATATGTTTTGAGCAGTCGTGGAAAATGATGAAAGATATCCTGGAGCAGCACGGGTACGAAGCCGCTGCGACGGGCTCCCCCAAATTAATCATAAAAACGACGTATCAGTCGTCAATGATTCTGGATGAAGACAGATGGATGGCTGCGCTGCAGGCAAGAAATAATGTGAACCATTCTTATAACAGGGACGTCGCCCTGGATATTATCAAAAATACAAAGGAACAATTTTATGATATGTTTTGCGTTTTAAAGAAAACAATTGACGGAAACTGGATTTAAAAGGGGCTTTTTAAGGGAAAAACCTTCCCAGAGAACAGGCGGAGACAATGAAACTGATTATAACAGACATAGAAGACTTTCACTTAAAGGTGGAAGGGGAATATAAACTTATCGGCCCGAAAGGCAGCATTCATCCATGCACCGGGTGCTTTGGCTGCTGGGTAAAAACACCGGGAAAATGTGTGATTTGCGACGGATATGAGAATATGGGAAGGGATATGGGCAGGTGCTCGGAGCTTATTTTAGTGAGCAGATGCTGTTATGGCAGTGTAAGTCCTTTTGTAAAAAACGTGCTGGACAGGGCGATTTCCTATGTACATCCGGATTTTGTAATCCGGAAAGGTGAGATGCACCACAGACGCCGATATCAAAATGTAATTTCCCTGTCCGCTTATTTTTATGGAGAAAAGATTACGGAAAAAGAGAGAAAAACGGCTGAGAAAATGACACAGGCCAATGCGGATAATTATGACGGCGTGGTGAAGTCTGTCCGTTTCTTTAACTCATCAGAAGAACTGGAGGAAGTGACATTATGAGAATCGCGCTTATAAACGGAAGCCCAAAGGTAAGCGGAAGCGCCAGCGGTATTCTTCTGAATGATTTAAGGACTAAGCTTACAAAGGAAAAATGCGGGGAAACGGGATTTTCGGAAGCAGAGATTGCGGAGGTGAATCTGCATACTCCGTCTGTGCCGGAGAAGGCACTGAAAGAGTTAAAGGATGCCGACGTCCTGGTGTTTGCCTGCCCTCTTTATGTGGACGGACTTCCGGCGCATCTTTTGTCCTGCCTTATTCAGCTTGAGGCTTCCTTTTATAATAGGAAGAAACAGGTCTATGGGATTGTCAACTGCGGGTTTTATGAAGGGATTCAGGCGGAAACGGCGCTTGAGATTTTCGGGAACTGGTGCGTAAGCGCGGGGCTTAACTGGGGCGGAGGTATCGGCGCAGGAGGAGGCGGAGCTCTTGCCGTGCTGCCGGATATGCCATCAGGAAAAGGCCCGAAAGCACCCATCGAGAAGGCGCTTTCGGCTCTGACAGAAGCAATTGTAAGGGAAAACGCGTTGGAGAATATTTACGTTTCGCCTGCCATGCCGCGGATTCTTTATAAGATGGCTGCACAGGCGGGCTGGCGGCAGACGATAAAGAAAAACGGGGGAAAGAGGAAGGACTTAAATAAAAGACTGGAATGAAAGGGCTTTGGCAGACAAAAGAAAGCAAGCAATGTCGGGCGCTGCCTGTTTTTCAGGGATATAATCAGTATCAGAAAGGAGCAGGGCCATGGAATGGACAGAAGTAATTGGAGAGGCAATCGACTATATAGAAGCCCATATCGAGGAAGAAATTTCCCTAAACGATATTGCAAAGCAGGTTCATATCTCGCCATTTTACTTTCATAAAGGCTTTGGTATGCTGTGCGGATATTCCCTGAATGAGTATATCAGGAACCGCAGAATGTCGCTGGCGGGAGGCGAGCTGATTTCCGGTGATGCCACAATAACGGAACTGGCTTTAAAATACGGCTATGATTCTCCGGACAGCTTTACCAGAGCTTTTTCCCGTTTCCATGGAGTTTCACCTTCGGCAGTGCGGAAGGAAAAAGCGGCGGTGAAAAGCTTTGCCCCTTTGAAACTGACAATATCTTTGAAAGGTGGTTATCTGATGGAGTACAAAATTACAAAAAAGGAAAGTTTTACCGTTCTGGCGGCGGCAAAGGAGTTTGATTATGAAAACGCCAAAAGAGACATTCCGGCGTTCTGGCAGGAACATTATGCCTCGGGGAAGGGCAAAACCGTATGCGGCATGTTTGGAATCAACATTGACCCGCAGATGGGAAATGAAAGGTTTGAATATCTGATAGCGGATATTTATCATCCGTCTGTGGATATTCCCGAGGGTTTTACGGTAAGAACGATTCCCGCTTTTACATGGGCGGTGATTCCGTGCCGGGGCGCGCTTCCCGATTCTTTACAGGACGTCAATGTCAAGATATTTTCCGAGTGGCTTCCGGCCCTGAAAGAGTATGAATTTGCGTCGGGCTACTGCATTGAGATGTATGATTCGCCGGATAAATATCCGAAAGGGACGGCGGACGAAAATTATTATACGGAAATCTGGAT
>CAJTMZ010000127.1 GCA_910577445.1 uncultured Lachnospiraceae bacterium
GTATTTTTAAGAAGTACTAATTATATAACGCGGGGTGGAGCAGTCTGGAAGCTCGTCGGGCTCATAACCCGAAGGTCATAGGTTCAAATCCTATCCCCGCTACTTAATGCCCAGATAGCTCAGTTGGTAGAGCAGAGGACTGAAAATCCTCGTGTCACTGGTTCGATTCCGGTTCTGGGCATTTTTTCTATGACAAATAAAACATAAAATATTTTATTTATGGCTATATTATTGAGTAAGATATGGGCCACTAGCTCAGGTGGTAGAGCACTTGACTTTTAATCAAGTTGTCCCGGGTTCGAGTCCCGGGTGGCTCATTTTACAAAAGCACTGGAAAGAGTTGAAAGCAACCTTTGTCCGGTGTTTTTATTTTGCAGAAAATAAATAAATACTAAGTTTTTATTGATTTTTCATCTACTTTATAGTATTTTGATAAGGGAATTTTTATATGAGGAAGAGGATTATGAAAAAGTATATTATTTTATTTGTGGCATGCGGTATGCTGCTTTGCTTTGCGGCAGGCTGCGCCGAGGTGCAGGAGACCGGTTTGATGGTCTGGAACGGCACGGAAGAGGAAGGGGATTTTGAACTTCAGGAGAATCAAAGCCTACTGTATACTGAGGAGGGATATTTTGTAGCGGAGGGAAGGCTCTGCGGGATGGAAAAAAGCGGTTTTTTTGTGGAAACAGAAGACGGGCAGAAGCTTGGGTTTAAAATTTCACCAGAAACAATTATCTATACCGGAGAAAATAGTGAAATGCTGGAAGGACAGGCTGTCAAGGTGGTATTTGACGGTGAAGTAACCGGAGAAAGCATGGAAAATGTAACGGTTATAGCGATTACCGCATTGGAAGAATAAAACTGAATATTTTATTAATGTTTTAATAAGAATAACTCAAAGTGAGTGTAACATACACAAATAATTTTTATATTATGATATAATGTACGCGGTGCCATTGCAGATTGGCAAAAAAATATTTTTTAAGGATGGTATTATGAGCGATAAATCTGAAAAGTATAAGGCGCATGTGGAGAAGCTGAGAAAAAAATATGAACAGAGGCGGGAATTTTATCACCTGCTCCGGGAATATGCCTGGGATATTTTAATGTCAGATAATTTTCGCAGTACTAGGAATTATATCCAGCACGGCTCAATGCCGGTGCAGAGACATTGTCTTGACGTTGCGGCCCAGAGTATTGCAATCAGCAAATTTTTAGGGATTGAGTGCAATGAGAGGGAACTGATACGCGGCGCATTGCTGCATGATTATTTTTTATATGACTGGCACGATAAGACAAGAAAAGGTTATCAGAGGCTGCACGGATTTTATCACCCGGGAATCGCCCTTCGGAACGCCAGTAAGGAGTATCGCCTGACTAAGCGGGAAAGAGATATTATAAAGAAGCATATGTGGCCGCTGACGGTAGTGCCGCCGCTTTGCAGGGAAGCGTGGATTGTAACGACCGCGGATAAGTATTGCTCTTTGCTTGAGACGCTGCATTTGCGCAGAGGAAATGTATCCAATATAAAGAGAGCAAAATTAAGGACAGCGGGATGAATGACGGGCTGTTCGATAAACTGAAAGACTACAGTGAAAGCGATTTTTATCCTTTTCATATGCCGGGGCATAAAAGAAACTTTGAAAAAGGCGCTCTGGCGGGAGCTTACAGGTATGACATTACAGAAATAGACGGTTTTGATAATCTTCACCAGCCGGTGTCTCTTATTAAGGAGGCGCAGGAGCGCGCGGCCAGGCTGTATCGGTCCGAGGAAACTTATTTTTTAATAAATGGAAGTACAGCAGGGATTTTAAGCGCGATTTCAGCGGTTGCCGGTGAGGGACGTAATCTGATAATTGGCAGGAACTGTCATAAAGCCGTATATCATGCGGCTTTTTTAAATCGTATGAAGCTGCATTATGTGTATCCGGAAAAGACAGAAGGGTATGATATTGCGGGGCCGGTTTTAGCCGCCGGTATAGAAAAACAGATTAAAAAGATTTTGGGAAAAGAGGAATTTAAAGACAAAAGCGCGGGCGAAACCATCGCAGGCATTGTTATCACCTCTCCCACCTATGAGGGAATTAATTCAAATATAAAAGAAATATCAAAGCTGGCTCACAGCTACAAAATTCCGTTGATTGTGGACCAGGCACACGGTGCTCATTTCGGAATGCATCCCCAATATCCGCCTGACGCAGTTAAGGAGGGGGCGGATATTGTAATACACAGCGTTCACAAGACTTTGCCGGCGCCTACTCAGACGGCGCTGATACACAGAAACGGCAGCCTGACGGACGGGGAAGCATTGAAACGGTATCTTCGCATTTATCAGTCCAGCAGCCCTTCTTATCTGCTGATGGCGGGAATTGACGAGGCGATGCGTTTTGCGGAGGCGGAGGGCAGACAAAGGCTTGAAAAGCTGCTGGGTATGAAAGAGTTTTTTTTAAAGCAGGTGGAAAGCTGCCGGCATATTCGCGTATGCCCCGTAACCGAGCCGGGGAAACTGGTGATTTCCGTGGATGAAGCTTTTATGAGCGGGCAGATGCTTTATGATATTTTACGGGAAAAGTATCATTTGCAGATGGAAATGGCGGCGGGAAGCTATGTGGTCGCCATTCTGACGATGATGGACGAAAAAAGCGGTTTTGACAGGCTTTCCGAAGCACTGCTGGAAATTGATAAAGGGATGGAGGCGGACAAACGCCATGTATGCCGGTTTGACGTTCCGGCAAATCCCGTTGCAGCGATGGAGCTGTGGGAGGCATATACGCTGCCTTATGAGGAGAAAGCGCTTACGGGCGCGGCAGGAAAAACGGCCGCCGAATTTATCAATCTTTATCCGCCCGGGATTCCTTTGCTTGTTCCGGGGGAAATCATAGGCGAGGGGATGATAAGGGTAATTGAAGGATATATTATGAATGGCTATACGGTACAGGGAGTTTGTAATAATAAAATAAGAGTGGTAAAAACATCTTAGGAAAGGTATGGTTGGTTATGAGAAAGACAAAAATTATCTGCACAATTGGTCCGGCATGTGAGGCGGAGGAAAAACTGCGGGAGTTAATGCTTGCAGGAATGAATGTTGCCCGCTTTAATTTTTCCCATGGGACGCATGAAGAACATAAAATAAAATTTGAGAGAGTAAATAAAATAAGCAGTGAGCTGGGCTTACAGGTGGCCACTCTCCTGGATACCAAGGGGCCGGAAATCAGGTTAAGGGATATCGAGGGCGGAAAAACGGAACTTGTTTCCGGCCAGAAATTTACGCTGACGACGGAAGAAATTATCGGAAACAATGAAAAGGTTTCAATTACTTATACGAATCTGAAAGACGATATCAGCGTCGGAACCACAATTTTAATCGACGACGGCCTGATTGAAATGGTGGTGGACGCCATTGAAGAAAATGAAATTATATGTACCGTGGTAAACGGCGGGCCGATATCGAATCATAAGGGCGTCAATGTGCCCGGAGCGGTTTTGTCCATGCCGTATATCAGCGATGTTGATAAAAGCGATATTATGTTTGGCTGCGATATGGGATTTGATTTTCTGGCGGCTTCTTTTGTGAGATGCAGGGAAGATATTCTGGAAGTACGGAAAATTCTCGACGAGCAGCAAAGCACTATGAAGATTATTGCCAAAATCGAAAATATGCAGGGAATCCGTAACCTGGAGGAGATTCTTTCCGCCTCAGATGGTATAATGGTGGCAAGAGGAGATATGGGCGTGGAAATCCCCATGGAAGAAGTGCCCGTTATCCAAAAACGCATGATAAAGATGGCGGAAAAGATGGGAAAGCATGTTATTACGGCAACGCAGATGCTGGAATCCATGATGAGAAATCCCAGGCCGACCCGTGCGGAGGCAACCGACATTGCCAACGCCATTTATGACGGAACGACTGCTATTATGCTTTCAGGAGAGAGCGCTGCGGGACGCTATCCCACGGAGGCTGTCAAAACGATGTCCAGAATTGCGGAGCGTACGGAAGCAGATATCGACTACGACGGAAGAATGAAGAACAGGGCTTTTTCGGGAAACCCTGACGTGACGACGGCAATTTCCCATGCGACCTGTATGACGGCCATGGATTTGAAGGCGGCGGCAATTATAACCGTGACAATCTCCGGCTTTACGGCGGGAATGATTGCAAGATATAAACCGGGATGCCCGGTCATCGCGTGCAGCGTAAGTCCCAGGGTATGCAGGCAGTTAAGCCTTTTATGGGGCGTAACGCCTTTATGGATTGCCCGCGAAAGCGTGGCGGACGACTTATTTGAAGTTGCTATAGCCGCTGCGGAAAAAGCCGGATATATTAAAAAAGGCGATGTGGTGGTTCTGACTGCCGGAGTACCCCTTGGCGTGTCAGGAAATACCAATATGATTCGTGTGGTAGAGGTTTAATTATTGTGGGAAAAATGATATACTTAATGGGAAAGAGCGCGTCGGGAAAAAATGCCGTTTATACCCATTTACTGGAAAATGAAGTTCTTAATCTGAAAAAGGTGGTGCCTTATACCACCCGTCCCATACGGGCAGGGGAGGTAGAGGGGACGGAATATCATTTTACGGACGAAGAAGGCTACAGAAAGTTAGAGGATGCGGGCATGGTGATAGAGGCCCGCGTCTATCATACATATTACGGGCCGTGGTACTATTTTATGGTGGACGATGGCAGTATTGATTTGAGCCACAGCAGCTATCTGGTAATAGGGACGCTTGAGTCTTACCAAAAAACGGCAGGGTATTTCGGCAGGGATAAGGTGGTTCCCGTATTGCTGGAGCTGGACGACGGCGTGAGATTAAAACGCGCTCTTGAGCGGGAAATGAAAGAGGAGTCTCCCGGATATGAGGAATTGTGCAGACGCTTTCTGGCCGATTCCGTTGACTTTTCTCAGGAAAAAATAAAAGAAGCGGGCATAGACAGACGTTTTTTGAACAATAAGTTAGAGGACTGTTTGAAAGAAATAAAAGAGTATATTATTGATAAAATGCGGGAAGAAAGTTAGTCAGGTCGGTATTTTGGCGGAAAAGAGGTGGTCTGTATGGATATAAAAGTGAATCAGGCAATGCCGGTGACAACACCGGAAGCGCCGGCGCAGGTACATGAATCTGACGGAGCTTTTAAGTTTACGCTTGTGAGCCATATCGAGGAGCAGGAGCTGGCGGCAAGACTGGGCGTTTTAATGGAAGAAATCACCATGCAGGGCGACAGGCTGGCAAAAAAGCGTGATATCCGGGATATGAAAAAATACAGAGGCCTTGTAAAGGAGTTTATGAATGAAATTGTGAGCCGTTCCCATGCTTTTTCCAGGGAGAATTTCCTGGACAGGAAGGGAAGGCACAGAGTTTACGGAATTATCAGAATTGTAGATGAAAATCTGGACGAACTGGCAAGGGAACTTATGAAAGATGAACAGGACCATCTTGCGATTCTCTCCAAAATAGGAGAAATCAGAGGGCTGCTTTTAGATATTTTAACCTGATTGGTTGAACACACGAGGGGGATAAAAGCCGCATTTGCGGCGGAATGAGAGGGGTATATGCGCAGATTTTCTGATATTGTAGGGCAGGAGCAGTTAAGGGAGCATTTAGAGAATGCCGTCAGAATGAATAAGGTGTCCCATGCCTATATTATTAACGGGGAGCGGAATGCCGGAAAAGAATTTATAGCCAGGACCTTTGCCATGGCGCTTCAGTGCGAGGATAGGCAGGACGTGGAACCCTGTCAGGAATGCCATTCCTGTAAACAGGCGCAAAGCGGCAATCATCCGGATATTATTTTTGTCACCCACGAAAAACCGGGAACCATCGGCGTGGATGATATCCGCAAGCAGATTAACGGCGATGTGGCAATCAAGCCTTACAGCGGGCCGAAAAAAATCTATATCGTCCGCGAGGGCGAAAAGATGACGGTTCAGGCTCAGAACGCGCTTTTAAAAACGCTGGAGGAGCCCCCGGAATACGCGGTTATCCTGATACTTACAGATAACGTGAACGCGCTTCTTCCCACCATTTTGAGCAGGTGCGTGGTTCTTAATATGAAGCCCGTAAAGGATGCCCGGATTAAGGAATATCTGATGGAAAATATGGAAATTCCTGATTATAAGGCAAATATCTGCGTGGCTTTCGCAAGGGGAAACGTGGGTAAGGCCAGGCTTCTTGCAAACAGCGAAGAATTTGATAAAGTAAAGGAAGAAGCGCTCACACTGTTAAAATATATTGGCGAGATGGAACTGCACGAGATTGTGGCGGCCATCAGGAAAATTAACGAGTATAAATTTGACGTTAACGACTATATGGACATCCTTTCTATCTGGTACAGGGACGTTTTACTGTTTAAGGCAACCCATGACGTGAACAATCTCATTTTCAGGGAGGAAATACAATCTATCAGGAAAGTGGCTGATAAGAGTACCTACGAAGGGATTGAAAGGATTATAGACGCGCTTCAGAAGTCAAAGCAGAGGCTGAACGCCAATGTTAATTTTGACTTGACAATGGAGCTTTTGCTTCTTACCATCAAAGAAAATTAAGTGAGGTTTATAGATTTATGACAAAAGTTATAGGAGTACGGTTCAGAACCGCCGGTAAAATTTATTTTTTTGACCCATTAAAATTCAATATCCAAAAGGGCGACCATGTAATTGTGGAAACCGCCAGAGGAATAGAATACGGAACGGTGGTGGGAGGCATCAGGGAGGTGCCGGATGAAAGCGTCATCCAGCCCTTAAAGCCGGTGCTCCGGCTGGCGACGCAGCGCGACGACGAGCAGGAAGCGGGAAATAAACAGAAGGAAAAAGAAGCTTTTAAAATCTGTCTGGAAAAAATTCGCAAACACGGGCTGGAAATGAAGCTGATTGACGCGGAGTATACCTTTGACAACAACAAGGTGCTGTTTTATTTTACCGCCGACGGTCGGATTGACTTTAGAGAGCTGGTAAAGGATTTGGCGGCCGTTTTTAAGACCCGGATAGAACTTCGCCAGATTGGCGTCAGGGACGAGACCAAAATATTGGGCGGAATCGGTATTTGCGGAAGAGAATTGTGCTGTCACAGACACTTGTCTGAGTTTGTACCCGTTTCCATTAAGATGGCCAAGGAGCAGAATCTGTCCCTGAATCCTACGAAAATATCCGGCGTATGCGGAAGGCTGATGTGCTGCCTGAAAAACGAGGAAGACACCTATGAGGAGTTAAACAGAAGGCTTCCCAATGTAGGCGACCATGTAACCACCGAGGACGGTTTAAAGGGCGAGGTGCACAGTGTAAACGTACTCCGGCAGTTAGTGAAAGTTATCGTGGAAGTGGGAGACGAAAAGGAAATTCAGGAATACCGTGTGGAGCAGCTTCGCTTTAAACGGAAGCACAAACACAGTAAAGTGGACTTACAGGATGAAAAGCTAAAGGAGCTTGAGAAACTGGAGAAGGAAGAACCCAGGTCGAAGCTTGACGATAATTGAATGTGCCCACAGGATTTTAGGCCGCAGAAGGTTCTGCGCTTAACGGCGGAAATTATGCCGGGACGGCGGCTTTGAAACGAGGGAAATAATGAAACAATGTTCTGAGAAAGATTTGATAAAAAACGGAGGAGTGACCGGGGAAATGGATTTGCAGTCTGAGGCCGAAGAGGAAGTTATGATACGGCCCGGCGAGAGAATCGATGACCTGCAAAGGAATAATTACCGGATTATTCAGGACCCGGGCCGTTTTTGCTTTGGAATGGACGCAGTACTGCTTTCCGGGTTTGCCAGAGCCGGAAAAGGGGATGTAGTTCTTGACCTTGGAACGGGAACGGGGATTATCCCCATACTCATGGAGGCAAAGACAGGTGCGGCGCACCTTACCGGATTGGAGATTCAGCAGGGCAGCGCCGATATGGCAAAGAGGAGCGTACGCTTAAACCATCTGGAAGATAAAATAGACATTGTCACAGGCGATATTAAGGAAGCAGTCAGTCTTTTCGGGGCTGCTTCTTTTGACGTTGTGACCTGCAATCCGCCCTATATGACGGAGAATCACGGACTTACCAACCCCGAAGCGCCGAAAGCCATTGCAAGGCATGAGCTGCTTTGTACGCTGGAGGATGTGATAAGCCAGAGCGCAAAGCTTTTGCGTCCCGGAGGAAATTTTTATATGGTGCACAGACCTTTCAGGCTGGCGGATATCATTGTGCTGCTTCGGCAGTACCGGCTGGAGCCCAAGCGCATGAAGCTGGTGCATCCTTTTGCGGACAAGGAGCCGAATATGGTTTTAATCGAAGCAAACAGAGGCGGCCGGGCGCGCATGACGGTGGAGAAGCCGCTGATTGTTTATAAGAGTCAGGGCGTTTATACGGATGAGATTTATGATATTTATGGATATTGACGCCAGTGAGGAAAACAAGATGACAGGAACCTTATATTTATGTGCCACTCCAATAGGAAATTTGAGCGATATCACTCCACGGGTGCTGGAAACCCTGCGGGAAGTCGATATGATAGCGGCGGAGGACACAAGAAACAGCATAAAACTACTGAACCATTTTGAAATCAGAACCCCTATGACCAGTTACCATGAATATAACAAAGTGGAAAAGGCGGAGCAGATTGTAAGCTGGCTGACAGAGGGGAAAAATATCGCCCTGATTACAGACGCAGGCACGCCGGCCATATCCGACCCGGGGGAGGTTCTGGTGGATAAATGCTTAAAGGCGGGCGTTCCGGTGACTTCCTTGCCGGGGTGCTGCGCCCTGATTACGGCGCTGACGCTTTCAGGTCTATCTACAAGAAGATTCTGCTTTGAAGGATTCCTTTCGGCGGATAAAAAGGAAAGGAAGTTTATATTGGAGGAGCTTTTGAGAGAGACCCGCACAGTCATATTGTATGAGGCGCCCCATCATCTGAAAAAGACTCTGGCAGAGCTTTATGAGGCTTTGGGGGAGCGGCGCGTTACTTTGTGCAGGGAGCTTACGAAACGCTTCGAGACGGTTTTTCCCACAACGCTTTCGGGCGCTTTGGCGTACTATGAGGAAAACGAGCCGAAGGGGGAATATGTGCTTGTCATTGAAGGGATGAACCGGGCTGTCCTTAAGGAAAAAGAGCATGAAAGCTGGAAGGAAATATCTGTCGAAGAGCATATGCAGATATACGAAGGGCAGGGATTTGACAGAAAAGAAGCTATGAAAAAGGTGGCGGCGGACAGAGGGGTGAGCAAAAGGGATATTTATCAGGCGTTGCTTTAGGATATACCCGGAGAGAAATAATTTGGGATTTTTACGCATAAGATGCTAAAAAGAGAAAAGAGCAGATTATGTTAAATTATATCTGGGCAGCGATGATTGTACTGGGCGTGATATTCGGCGCAATCAACGGAAATATGAAAGAGGTTACGGAGGCGGCGCTTCAGAGTGCGGGGGAAGCGGTGTCTCTTTGTATTGCTACGGCGGGAATCATGGCGTTTTGGGTAGGACTCATGGAGGTGGCGGAGAGCTCGGGGCTGATTTTGAAGCTTACGCGCATGCTGTCGCCTTTTGTATCGTTCATGTTTCCGGGGATTCCAAAAGGGCATAAGGCGAAGGACTATATTTCCATGAATATAATCGCGAATGTTTTAGGCTTGGGATGGGCATGCACGCCGGCGGGGCTTAAAGCGATGGAGGAGCTGGCGAAGCTGGAAGTGGAGAGAGGGAATGCGGCTTATCTTGGCGACGGCAAAGTCGCAGGAGGAAAGCGAGAACGGATTGCCAGCAATGAGATGTGTACGTTTTTGATTTTGAATATATCTTCTTTGCAGTTGATTCCGGTGAATATGATTGCTTACAGGCAGCAGTACGGGAGCGTGAATCCGGCGGGGATTATCGGGCCGGCGATTATGGCGACGTTTGTGAGTACGGCGGTGGCGGTGGTGTATTGTAAGGTGAAGGATAGAAGGCGGAGGGGTTGAAAACTCTTCGCTTTTTGCATCTGTAAATTGGACATTGACATTATATAATAAATAAATTAGAGTAAATGATAAACAATGAGGAGCGTGTAGACATGGGTATATACTTAAATCCGGGGAATGAACAGTTTACGGTTTCTGTCAACTCTGAATTGTATGTGGATAAGACAGAACTGATAAAATATACGAATAGCCGTATCGGAAAAGACAGACCATTGATTTGTTCCAGCAGACCGAGGCGAT
>CAJTMZ010000128.1 GCA_910577445.1 uncultured Lachnospiraceae bacterium
GCGCCCTTTCGGACAAACGGTTTTCAAGACCGCCTCGTTATGACCACTTCGATACCTCTCCATGTCGTATGCCCTCTTTGTCAGGCGCAATGGTTATTCTATCAAACCAATTAATACCTGTCAACACTTTTTTAAAATTTTTTTTACAAACTTTTCCTTTCGCTGTTTTTCAGAAAAATCTCCGCTGTTTGAATGTCCTCGGGCGTCGTAATTTTGATGTTTTTATAAGAGCCTTCCACCAGCTTTACCGGGCGTCCCGTCAGCGTTTCCACCACCATGGCGTCGTCCGTCACCGCCACACCCGCATCTAAAAGCTCCTTCTCTTTCTCAAGAAGGCCGGCGTAAGCTTCTTTTATCAAAGGATAGGAAAAAACCTGGGGCGTCTGCACCGACCACATAAAATTCCGGTTGGGCGTAGCCGCAATCATCCCCTCCTCATCCGCAATTTTTATGGTATCCTTAACCGGCACCCCCGCAACGCATGCTCCCCACTCTCTGACGGCGGCAAGAGTCCTTTCCAGGATTTCGGCGCTCACCATTGGCCTTGCCCCGTCGTGAATAAACACATAGTCGAAATCCGACGCGCTGTTTAATCCCGCCGCCACCGAATGATATCTTTCTTTTCCGCCCTCAACAATCCGGCGTACTTTGTCAAATCCGTACTTTTCCACAATCTCTTTCCGGCAAAACTCCACGTCTTTGGGCGAAACCACCAGAACAATCTCGTCTATAAAGCTCTCCTGAAAGGTTTTGAGCGAATAATAAATGACAGGTTTTCCGCCTATCAGCATGTACTGCTTTTTGGTTTTGCTTTCCATCCGCTTTCCGCTGCCTGCCGCCAGCAAAACGGCCAGGGTGCGTTCTCTTTTATCCATGAAAATCAGCCCTCTCCCCCAGCTTTAAGTTCGGCACCGCATTTAAATCGAACCCGTGCCGCACACCCTTTTGGTATTCGTAAAAGGCCGCCGTTCCTATCATCGCCGCATTATCCGTACAGTAAACGGGGGACGGATGATAAAAAGCCACATTCTCCTTTTCACACGCCTCCTTAAAAGCCTTTCTCAGGCTGCTGTTTGAGGCCACTCCGCCTGCAATGGCAAATTTTTTCAGGCCGTATTTGCGCACCGCTTCCATGGAATGAGACACCAGCACGTCCACCACCGCCTTCTGAAAGGAAGCCGCCACATCCGCCGTGACAATCTCCTCCCCTTTCATCCGGCAGGAATTCAAATAGTTTAAGACCGCTGATTTCATACCGCTGAAGCTGAAATCATATTCCGCGTTTCCCACCTTTGCCCTTGGGAAAGCGATGGCGTCCGGATTTCCTTCTCCGGATACCCTGTCGATTTTAGGCCCGCCCGGGTACCCCAGGCCAATGGCCCTCGCCACCTTGTCAAACGCCTCCCCGGCCGCATCATCCCTGGTTCTGCCAATCACCTCATACTCCCCGTAATCCTTTACCACCACCAGATGGGAGTGGCCGCCGGACACCACCAGACAGATAAACGGAGGCTCCAAATCTTTGTTTTCTATATAGTTGGCGCTGATATGCCCCTCGATATGGTGAACGCCCACAAGCGGGATTCCGGAGGCAAAGCTGACAGCCTTGGCCGCCGACACCCCCACGAGCAGCGCTCCCACAAGCCCGGGGCCGTAAGTGACCGCAATCGCCGTCATATCCGAAAGGGCCTTGCCCGCGTCGGACAAAGCCTGTTCCATCACCTGATTAATCTTTTCAATATGTTTGCGGGAAGCAATTTCCGGAACCACGCCGCCGTACTCGGTATGCAGCGCAATCTGGGAATAAATTACATTGGAAAGCACTTCTCTTCCGTTTTTTACCACGGCGGCCGCCGTCTCGTCGCAGGAGCTTTCAATCGCCAGTATATAAACGTCCTTTTCCATTCATGTTCCTTTCCGCCGGCCCAAACGGCTTACAGCCTTTTAAGAATTTTGGCCGCCATTATTGCTCACCGGCTGCCAGCCGTAAATTTTCCAGTGCCCTTCCTCGTCTTTTCTCAGCACAAAAATCTGCTCATTGGCTTCAAGATATCCGCCCTTTCTCAGAGTAAAGCTGCAGGTGAGTCTGGCGCATTTATATCCGTCCTTTGTAAATTCCTCCACGTCCACGCTGGACGCCGGCGTGTAGCTGGATATCACGATTCCGTCCTCTTTGAAAGCATTAACGTCCCATTTCAGGTCGTCCAGATACTGCTGCTGGGTCTTATTGGCAACCAGCTCCTTATCATAAAGCTTCTGGGCCTGGAGGGCCAGTTTCTCAAACTCTTCGTCCGTGTAGGTTTCCTTGATAAGGCACTGGGAAATTTCTCCGAAATATTTGACTACTTCTCTCGGGGAAGGGGGATAATTTGTGTCCAGATTACGCATAAGCACTTCCTGAACCGCAGTGGCCTTAACATTTTCCTCCACTGCCTTCTCCTGCTTTTTGTTCGTCAGGTAATAATAGTAACCGCCCACCAGACAGACCAGGACAAGAATCACAATTATTCCCTTTACCATTCCATGACCGCCTTTTCCACTCATAGCCTTTCTCCTCTCATTCATCATCTTCAAATCCAAGCTCAATGGTTTTTCCGTCCCTGCAGGTTTCCGTATCCGGGAAAATCTTCCGCACCTCCGGCAAAAACTCCTCCGGCCTGTTCAGAGACGGACTGTAATGGGTAAGCCACAGCTTCGGAACGCCGGCGCGTTTTGCCAGCTCCGCCGCCTCGTAAAACGTCATGTGCCTGTTTTCCCTTGCCTTGGCTTTTTTGTCCCGTTCCCCGTACATGCCCTCGCAGATAAAAAGGTCAGAGCCCGCGGCATGCTTTACAATCCCCTCCGTGGGCCTTGTATCCGTACAGTAGGTCACTTTTATTCCTTTTCTGGCCGGTCCCATCACCATATCCGGCACAAGTACCGCGCCGCCGGTTTCGATGGTCTCCCCTTTCTGCAGACGGTTCCAGTACCTTTTCTCGATTCCAAGCGCCTCGGCCTTTTCCACCTGGAATCTGCCTTTTCTTTCAATCACAATGCTGTAGCCGTAACAGGGCACGTTGTGGTTGACCCGGAAGGCTTCTATTTTAAACCCGTCAAACGAAACGGTATGTTCCGCTTCGTTTAATTCCAGACAGTCTATCGCAAAGGGCAGCTCCGGCGCAATAATGCGTAAGGAGGCCACCACCCTGGAAAGTCCTTTTGGCCCCACCAAAAGCAGCGGCTCTGTCCGTTCCGCATTCCCGATTGTGAGAAGCAGCCCGGGCAGTCCGCTGATGTGGTCCGCGTGAAAGTGGGTAAAGCAAATCACGTCAATGGGTTTCGGGCTCCAGCCCTTTTCCTTCATTGCAATCTGCGTTCCTTCCCCACAGTCAATCAATATATTCTGTCCGTTGTATCTGGCCATCATAGACGTCAGCCATCTGTAGGGAAGCGGCATCATTCCGCCCGTTCCCAGTAAACAAATATCAAGCATGGTTCCTCTCATTCCTGCGTCCGGCAAAAAGGAAAAACCGCACTTGCTTTAAAATTTAAAGCAGCTCCGTTATCTCCTCCTCATTAACCGGAACGGCAAACCCCTTAATCAATTTATCATAACATTCCTCGCATAAATCAAAGGAATGCTCCAGTCCATCCTTATTGCTGAAATATCCGAAACGGACGTTTCCATGAAAGCAGCCTTCCATTATCGTTCCGTTTTTTATTTTTAATTCTTTTTTACATTTATTGCAGACAACTGTTTTCAGTTCTTTTGTATGATTATCGGAATAAATTCTCATATTCTTATCCTCCTTCGGTATTTTGCAGGAGATAACCGCGCCGCTTTGCGCACGGTCGTCTTCTCTTGCTCCCCTACCTGATATTATACATAAAAGAGGAATAAGAAACAGTGGTAATTCTTCCTTGACCTTCCTATCTTTTCCACATTATCAGGGCGTCTTCCACGGGTCTTTCATAAAACTTTGGTCTGACCCCCTCCCCCTTAAATCCAAGTTTTTCATAAAGATGAATCGCAGGCTGATTGCTTACCCGCACTTCCAGCGTACAGTCCGAAATTCCGTTTTTTTCCGCCTTATCCAGCATATGGCGCATCATCCGCAAAGCAATTCCCTGTCTTCTGCATCTGTCCCTTACCGCCACGTTGGTAATTTCGCCCTCATCTGCCAATCTTCTGATTCCGCAGCAGCCCACGATTTCTCCGTCCAGCTCCGCCACGTAGTAACTGGCATAATCCGCCTCCACCATTTCCAGAAAATCAGCGGCCGACCAGGGCATGGAAAAGACCTCCCGCTCCACTGCGCTGGCCGCTTCCACATCGGCAGCCTCCATATCCCTGATTACCAGTCTTCTTTTATCGCTCATTTCGTTCTCTCTCCGCCTGTGACATGCGCAGGTATACGGGCGCATGGTCCCTTGCCGCAACGCATTTGCCTTCTTTCAGATACTGAAGCGCCAGAAAGGCAAAGGACGCCGCCCTCTGCCGGTTCATGTGAGCGGGCGCAAAACCGTAGGGAACCGTCAAAAGCTCTCCCAGCCTTTTTTCAAACACGGGAACCCCGTCCCCTAAAAAAATTACCTCCCGGCCGGTTTCGCTGCACTTTTGTGCGATTTCGTCTATGGAAACCGCGCAGCCAGAAAGAAGGGTTATAAGCCGGTACCGAAAAGGAAATTCATCCTCTTTTTCAAACGAATATAATCCGGTATAAACCTGATTTCTTCTGGCGTCCATAATGGGACAAACAAGCTTATCCGTCCCGTAAAGATTGCAGGCAAGCCCGTCTAAGGTGGGAATTTCCACCAGCGGAACCTCCATTGCAAGCCCAAGCCCCTTGGCCGTTGCCGAACCTATCCGCAGCCCGGTAAAAGAACCCGGTCCCGCCGCCAGGGCAATGGCATCCACTGTGGAAAGGTCAAGCTCCACCATCTTTCTCAGTTCGTCCAGCATGGGAAGCAGGGTCTGGGAATGGGTCTTTTTGTACTGGACATTGTACTCGCCAACCAGCGTATCCTCCTCCACAACAGCCACGGAAGCCGTAAGCCCCGAACTGTCTATCGCAATAATTTTCATTATCTGTCCTTTCGTTCTAACAATCCGCAGAGTTAATTCTATAGCAGTTCCCTAGAGCGTGTTTGAAAATTCATTCCCGCCATCTGTACGCCCCACTTTGCGCGATATTTGCACCAAATTCAGGTTACATAGCCCGCTATGCGCCCTTCATTTGGCGCAAACCTCCCACAAATTGTGACGCACATCTGTCAGAAAGCAATTTTCAAACACACTCTAGCGTTCTTCCACGCTTATCCTTCTGTAATCAAAGCCTTTTTCCACATCCGTGCCGATGGTTATCTGTGTGTAATGCTCCGGCAACAGCTCCTTTACGAGGTCTGCCCACTCAACCAGACATACACCGTCTCCGTAAAAGCAGTCCTCATAACCAATCTCGTCCATCTCGGAAATATCTCCGATTCGGTACACGTCAAAATGATAAAAAGGGCATCTTCCCCCCTCGTACACCTGCAGGATTGTAAATGTGGGACTGCTCACATGTTCCGTAACGCCAAGGCCAGACGCCAGCCCTTTAGTAAAAACGGTTTTACCGGCGCCCAAATCTCCCGACAGGGCAAAAACCGCGCCTCTTTCGGCCTGTTCCCCGATTTTTCTGCCCAGTTCATATGTCTCTTTTGGGCTGTAGGTCTCTGTCAGCATCTGCATTTTCCTTCCGTCTTATGGCTCCGCCTGTTTCTGCGGACGCCTCTTTGCTTTGCATTTTTGCTTTTCCATGCGCCGCCGGCACTTGTGGCCGGTTCGGCTCAGCTTCGGATTTTTACCTTTTTCGGCGGCATATGGGTGGATATCATCTCAATCACGCCGGCCGTCTTTTCTCCCAAATCCTTTTTCGGAAAAATGGAAGCGTTTACGGGAGAGGTATATAAAATCAGACTCCGGGAAGTGGATACCGCCTTATACATGTCCTCCCACTTCTGGCTCTGGGCCTCCCCTTTCTGGGACACCTCCACGCACTCCGCCGTCATACGATAGTGAAGCGGCTCCTTAAAGGCCGGGTTGGCAAGGTACTGCTGTCTTGATTTGATAAACAAAGTCCAAGGCAGATACGCCAGTATCACAATCCCGAAAATCAAAAACAGCGCCCCGTAGCCCATAAAAAACACCACCACCAAAAGCGCCCCCACAATGGAGCCAAGCAGCCCCGCCGCGCTGGTGTAAGTGTGGTAAAGCATATAATCATAAAGGACTCCCGGCGTTATTTTTACGTCAAATTCCGTTTCCATAATATCTCCATGCTGCATTTTCTCTTAAATATGTACTGACTCAAAGAGCACCTACGCGGGCAGGTGCTCTCTCCATTCTTATTATACTGAAAAAATCCTAAAGTGCAACATTTATCTTGCCGCAAAGGCCAAACTTATTCATGCCGCAGCGCTTCTATAGGGCTTAGCTTCGCCGCTTTCTTCGCGGGATAAATCCCGAAGAAGATACCCACGCCGCAGGAAAATGCGGAAGCCGCAATCACCGTCCCCGCGCCAATCTTTGCGCTTATCCCGGCCACGGCGCCGATTCCGTTGGCCCCTAAAACGCCCAGGACGATTCCAATCACGCCGCCAAGCAGTGTGATGATTCCGGCTTCGGCCAGAAACTGCAGCAGCACGGAATTGGTTCTTGCTCCCAGAGCCTTTCTGATTCCGATTTCCCTTGTTCTTTCCGTGACGGACACCAGCATAATATTCATAACGCCGATACCGCCTACCAGAAGGGAAATGGCCGCCACAAAGGAAATAAACACGGTGATAAAGCTTAAAATCGTGTCAAACTGTGACGTTACGTCCGCAAAGCTCTGCATCATAATCTGGTTTTCGCCCCGCGCATTGTGCCGGCTCTCCAAAAGGGAAAGCACCCTGGCGGCCACCTCCGTGCAGTATTCGGAGGCTTCCGCAATCACGTAAAACTGGTCTATTTCATCGATGTAATAACCGTATTTGTTCGCCAGAAAGGTAAGAGGAACCTCCGCCTGTATGGTGGTCGTCATGCCGCTCCCCATGTTAATAAGCGTGGCGGCGTTGTCCTGACGAATCCCGATTATACGCAGTTCCTGGGTGATGCCCCAGATAGTGGCGTCAAAGCTCATTCCCACCACGTCGGCGGTTCCGAAAAGGGCGACGGCGCTGCCCTCGTTAATCACGCACACATTGGCCGCGCTGTTGTAATCGTTTTCCGTAAAATACTTCCCTTTTATAATAGGGTCCGTTGATATGTACTGGAGGCCTGTGGTGCCTCCGCTCATGTTGACGTCAAAATCTCCCTTGGGGCCCTCCGCCGTTCCCCAGGCTCCAAACTGCGGCGTTACCCCTTTTACATGGTCTACCTGTTCCATGATTGCATCAAAATCCGACTGGCTGAAGGTCACGGTGGTGTCCTTTCTGGTGGAATCCACATAAAACGCAATCTGCCCTCCTGCAATCCCCTCCAGTTCCGAATTTACCTGTGACCGGACGCCGTTTCCGATGGAAATAACCATAATCACAGAAGAAATTCCGATAATAATGCCAAGCATGGTCAAAACGGAGCGCCCTTTATTGCTCTTGATATTCATCAGGGCAATCTTGATATATTCCAAAATCTGTGCCATTTTCTCCTCACTTCCGCACACTTACGCTGTCTTAACTGTCTGTTTTCCTCACTTCCGCGCGCTTACGCTGTCTTAACTGTCTGTTTTGTATAGATATGACCGGCGGTTACACCCTCTGGCGCTACTGAGGCATTGCCGTTACCGGCATTCCTTCCGTAAGGGCCGCGGTTACTTCCGTCACCACCTGGTCCCCTTCGGAAAGGCCGTCTGCAACCTGAACCATGGTATCGGAGGAAATTCCCGTCACCACAGGCTTTTTCACTAAAATTCCTTCTTCCACCACGTAGACGAAGTCTCCGTTCATATCCACATTGACGGCTGTTACCGGTATCAGAACTGCGTTTTCTTCCTTTGCCGTACTGATAACCACCTTTGCCTCTACGCCCAGAATGACATCGCTGTCGGGATTGGTGATTTCGATTTCCGTTCCCACCACGGCGGCGCCGCTGTTGTTGGTCTCCGCCATCTTATTGATTTTGGAAACCTTTCCCTGATATTCTTTGTTTGCAATGGTAACTCTTGCTTCCTGTCCCACGGCAATCTTGTCAAGGTCATATTTGGTGACGGAAATTTTTACCATAACCTCCTCCGTGCTTTCCAGCTTAAGGAGCTTCTCGCCCACCGCCACACTGCCGCCTTCCACGGCGTTTACTTCCGTGACGACGCCGTCAAACTCGGCGGTCACGCCGCCTTCCGCCTTTTCAAGGCTTTCCAGAGAATCGGCAGTCTCGATTTCCTTTGTCTGGTTTTCCGCTTCCAGCTCCTCCCTCGCACCGGCAGTCATTTTCCCGGCGTCGGCGGAGCTTTTCTGGGATTTCATCTCCGAGCGGTATTCCTGGTAATCGGAGAGCATTTTATTGTATACCTCCAGCTCATCCTGCCAGCCTTTGATTTCTTTGTTATGCTCCTGCTCGTATCTGTTTAATTCCACCTGCTTTTCAATCTCGATTCGCTCCTCCTCCGTCAAGCTGTCGGCCTCCTCCAGAAGGGTAATCTGCAAAAGCGTGGCAAAGTAGGACAAGTCGCTTTTTTTCTTTTCTATTTTATGGTTCAGGTTCGTTATGTAGGCTTCCGTGTCCTTTATCTGCTGGTCCAAAACCTCAAGGTTTACATTGGCTTCCTTCAAATCCCCCAGCTTTTCATTGTTGCCCTGCACGCTGTTTAAGTAATTGCCCTCCGCCGACTGGGCTTTCAGCCTGGCCAGCTCCTTTTCCCTTGCCAGCTCGTCGGCGTCATAGGAAATCAGCACGTCCCCGGCTTTCACGGAATCCCCGGCCGCCACGGGTATGCTCCCTATCCTCACGCTCACGTCCGAAAAATAATTCCTGGACTTTTCCGTTGTTACCGTGCCGCTGGTATTGATGGTCTGCTCTATCTCTCCCTTAACGGCGCCCACCGTTGCCACAAACATACTGACTTCGCTTTTAAAAAACAGATTTTTAAGCACTAACGCCAGTATCAGCACGCCGGCAGCGCTGAACATGATAATTCTTCTTCTCTTCTTTTTGGCCGCCGCGTCAAGAGGCTTTTTTTCCTTTTTTGCTTTCTTTTCCTTTTTCTCTTTTTTCTTTTTCTCCTTTTCAGGTTTTACCTCCTCCAAAGGAGATATCTCCATTACCGCATCTTTCTCTTTTTCCATTTTCAGTTCTCCTCGATATCATTTATTTTGTCTTCCACTATATGCCCGTCCATGATTCGTATAATCCGCCGGGCCCTTGCGGCGATTTCATTGTCATGGGTAATCAGTATGACAGTCCTGCCTTCCCCATGCAGTTCTTTCAAAATTTCCATAATTTCTTTTGTGGAACCGGAATCCAGATTTCCGGTGGGCTCGTCGGCAAGGATTACCGGCGGCGCCTGGGCAATGGCCCTTGCAATCGCCACCCTCTGCTGCTGGCCGCCGCTCATCTCCGAGGGCTTATGCTCCATTCTGGCCTTCAGCCCTACTTTTTCAAGAGCCACCCTGGACAGTCTCATTCTCTCCTTTTTAGCCACGCCGCGGTATATCAGCGGCAGCTCCACATTTTCAAGCGCCGTCAGTCCCGAAATCAGGTTAAATCCCTGAAAAATAAAACCGATTTCCCTGTTTCTGATATCCGACAATTCATCGTCCGTGAGCCCGGAAACATCCTGTCCGTTTAAAATGTATGTACCGCTGGAAGGCACGTCCAGACAGCCCAACATATTCATCAATGTGGATTTTCCGGAGCCGGACTGGCCGATGATGGCCACAAATTCATTCTTGTTAATCGTCAGATTCACATGGTCCAACGCGCGCACCTCATTTTCACCGGGATTGTAGATTTTACACATCTCCCGAATTTCAATTAACTCGTCCATGGTATCCGCACTCCTTGTATGTTTGTATTACTGTATTATATTACTAATACATATTTTGTCAATACCCAAAGCTCTATTTTAATATATTTTTAACTTTTAGTATTATAACGAAGTATATTGCAAA
>CAJTMZ010000129.1 GCA_910577445.1 uncultured Lachnospiraceae bacterium
TTCACCGAAATCTGAAAATTGATTTCCGTGTTACACAAAAGTTCACATAAATACCGGGATACTTACAAAAACTCGTACCCGACCAGCGTCAGTCCGCACGCCGGTGCCGTAGGCCCCGCCGCGCCACGGTTTTTCGCCTCCAGTACGGCCTTCATATCCTCCGGCCGCCTGCTGCCGCTGCCCGCTTCCATCAGTGTTCCCGCAATGATTCTTACCATATTATATAAAAAACCGCTGCCGCATACCTGAATGACAATCTCATCCCCTTCCTTTTCCACCGTCAGACTATAAATCGTCCGAACCGTGGAACGGGCCGAGGACGACGCGGAGCAAAAACTCGCAAAATCGTGCTCTCCCACAAGAAACTCTGCAGCACGCCTCATTTTTTCCACATCAAGAGGCACATAGGTGAAATAAGCGTACAGCCTTTTGGTGGGAAGGGGAAATTCCCTGTTTAAAATTCTGTACTCATAGGTTTTGCGGCTGTTGCAGTGTCTGGGATGAAAATCCGGCGCGGTCTCCCGGGAGCTTTGAATCCTGATATCCTCGGGCAGACGCTGGTTTAAGGCATAGGAAAACTTTTCCCCGGGAATGCGGGAATCGGTGTCGAAAACCGCCACATTGCACAGGGCATGGACGCCGGAATCGGTCCTGCTGGCTCCAATCACCTGGATATCTTCCTTCAAAAGCCCGCTTAAGGCTTGATTTAATTCGCTTTCCACTGTGCGCTTACCGGGCTGTAGCTGCCATCCATGGCAGGCGCTGCCGTCGTAAGCCACCACAAGCATTACTCTTTTCATAACAAAATTTTTCCAAATACAATACAGATTATCAGATAGCACACCACCGCCCCGTAGGCAAGCCCATCTCTTTTTTTATAGACAAGGGGTTTCATTTTCGTGCGCTGCTCTCCCCCTCTGTAGCATCTTGCCTCCATCGCCATAGCCAAATCGTTTGCCCGGCGGAAAGCGGAGATAAACAAAGGCACAAGCAAAGGCACAAGGCTTTTCGCCTTTTTAATGAGATTTCCGCTCTCAAAATCGGCTCCCCGCGCAATCTGGGCTTTCATAATCTTATCGGTTTCCTCCAAAAGAATGGGGATAAACCGAAGGGCAATGGACATCATCATGGCGATTTCGTGAACCGGCACTTTCAGATGCTTTAAAGACCCCATCAGGCTTTCCATCCCGTCCGTCAGATTGTTGGGTGTGGTGGTCAGCGTCATCACCGAGGAGCCCATAATCAGGAATACCAGGCGGATTGCCATAAACCCGGCCAGTCTTATCCCTTCTTTTGTGATTCTCAGCTTCCAGAGGGTCACAACCGCTTCGCCCGGCGTAAGGAACAGATTGAACACCACTGCAATCAGCAAAAGAAATATGATGGACTTCATTCCCCTGACCATAAATTTCAGGGGAACCTTAGACAGCTTAATCACCAGCGCCAGAAACAGGCCGGCAATTGCATAGCCTATCACGTTGTCTACAATAAAGAGAGAAATAATATAGCAGATAGTGGTCACCAGCTTTACCCGTGGGTCAAGCCTGTGGATTACGGAGTCCGTCTGATAATATTGTCCCAGTGTAATTTCTCTTAACATTTTTCCTCATTTCTAAACATAAGCCAAATTTCCAGGCACAGCTTTTACGGTTTTTACAAACCGCGGCAATTTCCTTCTATCCCCTGCCAAGCGCATTTAATATGGAAGCTTTCGCCTCCTCAATGGTCGTGATATCCGTATCCACGTTAAGTCCGCTCTTTTTGAGCGCCTGCATGATATAAGTCACCTGGGGAGCCGCCAGCCCCACCGTTTCCAGTTCCTTATAATGGCGGAATACTTCCTTCGGAATATCGTCGAACATAACCTGTCCCCTGTTCATCACAATGATTCTTTCCACATATTTCGCCACATCATCCATACTGTGGGAAACCAGAATAACCGTTATCTTCATCTGCGTCTGCAGCTTTTTAATCTGGTCCAAAATCTCGTCCCGCCCCTTCGGGTCAAGGCCCGCCGTGGGCTCGTCCAAAATCAGCACCTCCGGTTTCATGGCAAGAACGCCTGCAATGGCAGCCCGGCGTTTCTGGCCGCCGGACAAGTCAAAGGGCGACTGATAAAAATACTCGTCCTCCAGCCCCACCTGCTTAAGCGCCGCATAAGCCCGCAGCTCCACTTCCTTTTTATCAAGCCCAAGATTTTTAGGCCCGAAGCATACGTCGGAAAAAACGTCAATCTCAAAAAGCTGGTGCTCCGGGTACTGAAAAACCAGTCCTACCTTTCTGCGCAGTTCCTTCTTATTATAATCGCTGTCATGGATATCCGCGCCGTTATAATAAACGCTGCCCGAGGTTGGCGCTAAAAGCCCGTTTAAAAGCTGGACAAGGGTGGATTTGCCGGAACCGGTATGTCCAATCAGCCCGATAAACTGCCCGTCCGGTATCACAAGGTTTACGTCCTTAAGAGCCGCGTGTTCCATGGCGGTTCCCGCTTCATATATATAATTTACATGGTCTAAAATGATTGCCATCTGTTTCCTCCATGCATTCTTTATAAACGCATCTGTCAGTAGAAAGCCTTCAGGGATTCCACCAGCTCCTCGCGGGTCAGTATGCCCTCCGGAACCGCAACGCCGCTTTTGCGCAGTTCATGGGCAAGCAGCGTAACCTGGGGGACGTCCAGCCGCAGGCTTTTAAGCTCTTCCACTCTGCTGAAAATTTCCCTCGGAGTTCCCTCCATGGCCACTTTTCCCTTATCCATGACAAATACTTTGTTTGCGTGAATAATCTCTTCCATATAATGGGTAATCAGGATAATCGTAATTTCCTCCACGTCGTTCAGCGCTCTGGCCGCGCGAATCACTTCCCTGCGCCCGTTGGGGTCCAGCATGGCGGTGGGTTCGTCCAGGATAATGCATTTGGGATGCATGGCAATCACGCCCGCGATGGACACTCTCTGCTTTTGTCCTCCGGAAAGCTTATTGGGAGAATATTTGCGGAACTCATACATTCCCACTGCCTTAAGGCTTTCCTCCACACGCTCCCAGATTTCCTTTGTGGGCACGCCAAGGTTTTCCGGGCCAAAGCCCACATCCTCCTCCACCACCTGTCCGATAATCTGGTTGTCCGGATTCTGGAACACCATTCCCGCTCTCTGGCGGATATCCCAGAGGTTTTCCTCTTTGGCGGTGTCCTTGCCGTCCACCCATATGGCGCCTTCCGTGGGATAAAGTATCGCGTTGATATGCTTGGCAAGGGTGGATTTGCCGGAACCGTTGTGGCCGAGAACCGCCACAAAATCCCCCGGCTTTACGTCCAGATTGATATCGTCCAGCGCCCGGGTGATTCCCTCCACGTTGCCTTCTTCATCTCTTCTGATATATTCAAAAGCAAGATTCCTCGTTTCAATTATTCCCATCTTATTTTTTCACTCCTGTCCGGCCTATATTTTACAGGATATTAATTTCATTTGCAATACATTATGATTTGTCGTATGCTAAACATTGACACGAAGTCATACTTTTAAGGTCAGGAGAACGGCATTTATGTATAAATGGTTAAAACCCTTAGGCGTACTCGCAGTAATTATTATCTTTTTTTCCTCTATGGCAAGATTATTTTCCCGGGGAGAAACCCTGATAGAATACGCGGACTCCAACCCGGAAATTGCATACGCCACACCGGTCAAAACCGCCGTGCCCGAAAAAAACTCTGTGCCGGCAGCGTCCCCGGAAAATGCCGGCGCTTCGCCGGAAAGCACCGCCTCTCCCGGTTTTCCGCATGATAACACCAACGGCGATGCCGATACCGGTTTTCCGGATACCGTCTCCTCCCCGGAACCGGAAAGCACGCCTGTCTCACCTGATATGGCAGACCCGACTCCTGCGGATACGGATATGGCAGACACCGTTCACTATAAGGAGGGCTTTTCCTATCAGCCCCTTTCCGACGCCGTCATCAGACGCATTACAGGCATCTCCTACCCTGTGGAGGAGGAAACCGCCCCGCTTTTGTCCTTTGAGGCGGTAAATATCGTTTCGGATAAAGAAAGCCTTGCCGTCTCCTACGATGACCTGCGGTACATGAATGTGCTTTACCACAATTTTGACGGAGAGGTAGAAACCGGAGAATTAATCTGTAATAAAAAAATCGCGCAGGATTTGGCGGAAATTTTTTACGAGCTTTATATCAACGAATACCGGATAGAAAAAATCAGCCTCATAGACGAATATAACGGCGACGACACCGCCTCCATGGAGGACAATAACACCTCCTGCTTTAATTACCGGCTGGTGGACGGCTCCTCCAATCTGTCCAAGCACGCGCTGGGACTGGCCATTGACATTAATCCTTTTTACAATCCTTACGTTGTTTTCAACAAAGACGGAAGCGGCCAGACTTACATTTCACCTGAAGGAAGTGAAATATACGCCGACCGCTCCCGGGATTTTCCCTATAAAATTGACGAAAACGATTTATGCTACCGTCTTTTTACCGACCACGGTTTTATATGGGGCGGCAACTGGAACTCCATGAAGGATTACCAGCATTTTCAAAAGATACCGGACTGAGCCGGCGCTTTACGCGCGCCGGCCCGTCCGGAAATTTACGCCGCGCCGCCAGCCTTAACCGACCTTCTCTACGCCGATGGTCACCTTTTCGCCGTTTACGTTCCATTCCTTTGTAACGGAAACCGGCTCATCAATAACAATCGCTTCCGCCAGCACCTTTTCAGAGATTGCCGCCCTGTTGTCATTTACAATTCCGGCAATCTTTTCATTTCCGTTGACTGCCACTTTGATGTGGTCCATGACCTCAAAGCCCGCGTCCTTACGCATGGTCTGAATCTTGCTGATTACCTCATACACAAAGCCCTCTTCAATCAGCTCCGGCGAAAGGTTGGTATCGAGAACCACCGTAACCTGATTGTTGCCCTGGGTCACAAAGCCTGCCTTTTCGGCCACGTCAATCAGCAAATCCTCCTCTGAAAGAGCAATTTCCACACCGTTTACCTCAAATTTCAGTGCGCCCTCCGACTTAAGCTGCTTCATTGCCTCGCTGCCGTCTACGGACGAGAGATATTTCTGGATACCGCCAAGCTGCTTGCCGTATTTCGGTCCCACGGTGCGGAGCTGGGGCTTAAAGCTGTAGCTTGTAAGGTCGCTGACGTCCTCTTTGAACACAACTTCCTTTACATTCAGCTCGTCTTTTACAATATCGGTAAAGTAGGAATCAAGCGCATGGTCCGCTTTCACATACATGGTTCCGATGGGCTGACGGTTCTTGATATTTGCCGCATTGCGGGCCGCACGTCCCATAACCACGATATTCAGCGCTTCCTCCATGTTTTCTTCCAGCTTTTTATCAATCATTTCCTCATGGACTGCCGGGAAATCGCACAGATGAATGCTCTCCGGCGCCTCCTTGTCATGGCTCTTTACCAGATTTAAATAAATCTGCTCCGCCATAAACGGAATGATGGGCGCGGCGCACTTGCAGATTTCCGTCAGCGCAGTATACAGGGTCATATACGCGTTAATCTTGTCGCTTTCCATTCCCTTTGCCCAGAAACGCTCCCTGCAGCGGCGCACATACCAGTTGCTCAGCTCGTCCACAAAATCGTCAAGCACCCTTGCGGATTCCGTAATCTGGTAGCCGTTCATATGATTATCCACTTTCTGAATGGCCGTGTTCAGCCTGGACAGCAGCCACTTATCCATTACGGGAAGCCCGTCGTATTCCAAAGTGTATTTGGTCGCGTCAAAATCGTCAATATTGGCGTAAAGGATAAAGAAAGCATAGGTGTTCCAAAGGGTGCCAAGGAACTTTCTCTGCACCTCCATTACCGCTTTCCCATGGAACCTGCTGGGCAGCCAGGGCGCGGAACTGATGCTGAAATACCACCTTAAAGCGTCCGCTCCGTAGGACGCCAGCGCGTCAAAAGGACTTACGGAATTTCCTTTGGACTTGCTCATCTTCTGTCCGTTTTCATCCTGCACGTGCCCCATGACAATGACATTTTCAAAGGGCGAACAGTTAAAGAGCAGGGTGGATTCCGCCATCAGGGAATAGAACCATCCTCTGGTCTGGTCCACGGCCTCGGAAATAAACTGCGCCGGGAACTGGGCTTCAAACAGCTCCTTGTTTTCAAAAGGATAATGATGCTGTGCGAAAGGCATTGCCCCTGAGTCAAACCAGCAGTCAATCACCTCGGGCACCCGTTTCATAGTCTTGCCGCACTTAGGGCATACCCCTGTAATTTCATCCACATAGGGCCGGTGCAGCTCCACCGTTTTTGCCTGCGGATTGCCGCTTAATTTCTCCAAATCTTCCCGCGAACCCACAGACTCCTGATGCCCACAGCCTTCGCATTCCCAGATATTTAACGGAGTTCCCCAGTAACGGTTCCGGGAAACGCCCCAGTCCTGGATATTTTCAAGCCAGTTGCCGAACCGTCCTTCACCGATTGAGGGCGGGAACCAGTTTACCGTCTTGTTGTTGCGGACCAAATCGTCCCGAACCGCCGTCATCTTAATAAACCAGGATTCTCTTGCATAGTAAATAAGAGGAGTGTCGCACCGCCAGCAGAAAGGATAATCATGCTCAAACTTCGGCGCGTCAAAGAGCTTGTCCTCCTTGTCCAAATCCACCAGAATATCCTTGTCGGCGTCCTTTACAAACTTTCCGGCATAGGGTGTTTCCTCTGTCATATTTCCCTTGCCGTCCACAAACTGTACGAAAGGAAGGTCGTATTTGCGGCCCACCTGAGCATCGTCCTCACCGAAAGCCGGCGCGATATGGACAATTCCCGTACCGTCCGTCATGGTAACATAGCCGTCGCAGGTCACATAATGGCCTTTCTTTTTCTGTTTTACCGCTCCTTCTCCGGCGCAGGCAAACAAAGGCTCGTATTCCTTATATTCCAAATCTTTTCCGGCGTAAGTTTCAAGAATCTCATAGGCCGGCTTGCCTTCCTCACCCAGCTTTCCGAGCACGGTGTCAAGAAGCGCCTTTGCCATGTAATAAGTGCGTCCGTCCGCCGCTTTTACCTTCGCGTAGGTTTCTTCCGGGTGCACGCACAGCGCCACGTTAGAGGGCAGCGTCCACGGCGTGGTTGTCCATGCCAGGAAAAAAGCGTCCTCGCCCACCACTTTGAAGCGGACCACCGCGGAGCGTTCCTTTACCGCCTTATATCCCTGCGCCACCTCATGGGAAGAGAGCGGGGTCCCGCATCTGGGGCAGTAGGGCACAATCTTAAAGCCCTTATACAAAAGGCCCTTATCCCAAATCTGTTTCAGCGCCCACCATTCGGACTCGATATAATCGTCGTGATAAGTAACGTAAGGGTCGTCCATATCCGCCCAGAAGCCTACGGTAGCCGAAAAATCCTCCCACATGCCCTTGTATTTCCAGACGCTTTCCTTACACTTTCTGATAAACGGGTCTAATCCGTATTCCTCAATCTGCTCCTTGCCGTCAAGACCGAGCTGTTTCTCCACTTCTAACTCCACCGGAAGCCCATGGGTATCCCACCCCGCCTTTCTGGGCACCATATAGCCCTTCATGGTGCGGTATCTGGGAATAATATCCTTGATTACTCTGGTAAGCACATGGCCGATGTGAGGCTGGCCATTGGCCGTCGGGGGTCCGTCATAAAAAGTATAGGTCGGTTTATCCTTCCGGCTTTCCATACTCTTTTTAAAAATATCATTTTCGCGCCAGAATTTTTCAATTTCTTTTTCACGTTCCACAAAATTCAGGTCTGTTGACACTTTCTGATACATAATTGCTATCCTTTCTCTTTCATATTTCCACAGTACGTATTCGGAAAACCGGCATATTTGCAGTGCGCGTCCGGGAAATACGCCGTCACCGCTCATTGCCACTTTGTACATTATAACGCATACTTTCCATTATCAGCAAGACTTTTAGAAAAAACTCATAGACGAAGCCTTTTTCCTGGTGTAAAATAAAACGGACGGCAGATATGAGCGCGTCTCTCCTGCCTCGGAAAGGCTCAGGTTTTTATGAAAGACGGAAAAGAAGAACATATTTACCTTGAAACAAAGGGCGAGTACCGAATGCGGGAGCTTGACAAAAATGATTTGGAACAGTTCAACGCCCTGCTCCAGTACGCGTTTCAGGTAACCTCCTACGACTTATTTCAAACCGGATGGGAACAGGATGAAATCAAATCCGCCAAACGCCCCATTCTGGAAGAAGCCTTTGTGCTTGGCTGGTTTTACCGTGACAAGCTTGCCTCGATGATTGTGGTCTATTCCATGAAAGTGAACGTTCACGACGAAATCATGGATATGGGCGGCATCACCGGCGTTGCCACATACCCGGAGTATACCGGAAGGGGCCTGATTCGTTCTCTTATGGAACATGTTCTCGATTACATGCACAGAAAGGAAATGGTTATTTCCTTTTTATATCCCTACTCTATCCCCCTTTACCGAAAAATGGGATGGGAAATTGTCTCAGACAAACTTTCCTTTACCGTAAAAGATACGCAGCTTCCAAAGCCCCGCCCCGTAGACGGTATGGTGGAGCGGGTCAGCCTGGATTCCACAGATTATCACAACGTACATTCTTATTTTGCCCTGCAGCGCCACGGCTGCCTGATAAGGGACGACTTATCCTGGGAGGAGTACTGGCGGTGGGACAACGACGATATGATTGCCGCCGTTTATTATAATAAGGAACACAGACCCTTAGGTTATGTGGTTTATTATATTGCCAACGATATCTTTCACATTAAAGAAATGGTATATCTGAACATTGAAGCCAACTATGGACTCTGGAACTATATCAGCGCCCATTTTTCCATGATTGAACAGGTAAAGGGCGACAATTACTCCGGCGAACCCATGGCATACCTGTTCGAGGACAGCGAAATCACGGAAAAGATTTCCCCCTATATCATGGCGAGAATCGTGAATGTGAGGGATTTTCTGGAATACTATCCTTACCAGATACAGCCCGAGGATTTCAAAATCCACTTCAAGGTCCACGATAAAATGGCCTCCTGGAACGAAGGCGATTTTCTGGTGTCCTGGCACGACGGCGAATCCTTCTGCGAGCAGGTGGAGGATAACCAGTCCATCAATGTGGTGGAACTTGACGTCAATACCCTGACGGCTATGCTTATGGGATATAAACGTCCCTCTTATCTGTATGAGCATGAAAAGATTAAGACAGAATATTATATGCTGACATGGCTGGAGAGGCTGATTCCGGTAGAAAAGGCTTATTTTTCGGATTATTTCTAGGGAAATGCTGATTAATTAATCTTATTCTCTGCATTATCCCACTTTGTAAAG
>CAJTMZ010000130.1 GCA_910577445.1 uncultured Lachnospiraceae bacterium
TAAGCCGTACACCATCTGTTTTTCATATCTGGAAACTTAAGCCGCTCATTCAGCAGCAGCCCTAAAAAGCCTCTGGTATCCGATAACAGAACGGGCTTAACTCCCATGAACGCCGCCACCTTGTAAAACAGTGCTATGTTTTCTGGGTACTCGCAGCCAGTATCACAATAAAGCAGATATATCTTTTCTTTAGGGAAGTTCTTAACCGCCCAGTAAAGCGCCCCCGTGCTGTCTATCCCGTTTGAGTAGCTTACTATTACGCTTGTATACTCCAAATCGCTTAATAATCCCTCTGTCGGTACTACCTTTGTGCGTGCCATTGTGTTTACCTCTCTTTCGTTGCCCCTCTGGGTTTAAAGTGTCGCCTGCGCTACGTCTGCTGTATATGTGTGCTGGTCTGTGCCGCTGCGGTTAAGTTCCTTGTAAATCGTATCTCTATGCACTCCCAGCGCTCCTGCAATCATTACTACGCTGTCGCCAGCCTTAAGCATCTTTTCTATTGTCCGTCTGTCCTCATAGCGTAATCTTTTATACTTCCTTGCCACCGTCCCCGCTCTCCTTTCTTTCAACCTTGAAAAGCCAGTCTGTTTCATTTTCCGTAACCAGCCCATAATATTTATCAGTTCTGGTAAAGCAATACTCTACGCCGTAAAACTGCTGTATTGCCATTTTGTAAACTTCCCACTGTGCTTGACACCAGTCCGCTACTTTTCTGCTCCGCTTATACTCGTCCGTATAATATGCGTGCCGTCTGCAAGCATCTAACGCTATATCCCAGCTTGTTATACAATCCTTTAAACTGCTGCCTAACTCTGTCTTTAAAAATCTCTCTTTGTTCAACTTCATACTGTTTACCTCTCTTTCGTTGTAAAAAAATAAGCGTGTCAGAGTTTTTACACTCTGCACGCTCTTCTTTTTCTCTGCTATTTCAATAAAAAAAAGAAATTCGGCAGAGGTCTAAAACCTCTTGTCGAATTTCATTCTAAAACTAACCATTTTTCTCTTCATTTTTATTTAATTTTTTCTCTTCAATTTTTATCTTAAGTTATGCAGCACTTTTCTCACAGCAAATAATTGTTATCTTTATCTGCCACCTGCAGCGCAGCCAGCGTATACGTCGCAAATCCCTCCGCAACAAGAGGCTCCTGCTTACACAGCGCTTCGGCCTCCTCATAGCTTTGTGTTTTAAAAACAACCATACCGGCAACTCCCGGATAGCCTTTGAAAGGGCCGCAAAGCTCTATTTTGCCGTCGGCGTCTAAAATTCTCAGATTTTCCACGTGCCTTGTAATCACAGCTTTGGTAACTTTGTTAAACGTTTTCCCTTTTTTAATAAGCATCACATACAACCATTTTTCCATATTCATGCCTCCATTTAAATACAATTTTCCCTCTGCGGACAGCGGCGCGTCAGAAATACCCTCAGGTTAAGAATAAATCCTGACAATATCGGCGGCTTTTTCTTTCAGCATAACGCGGGCACTCTCCGGCTCTATGACTTCAACATACTTTCCAAACGACAAAAGATAATGCATCGTCCAGTTATTCAGTTCATATTGAACCGTAACGTAATAGTTCCCATCCCCGCCCAGGCAGACCTGGCTTTCCTGAAATTCATCGTACAGCCTGTGTGCGATTAAAGGGGAAAACTTCAGCTTCAAAAAGGGAATGCCGCATTCCTCTCCGCCCTCCGACTCTATTTTATAATCCAACGGCAGACGGCGTTCAAAAACTTCCGGCATCACCTGAAGGCGCTTCATTCTGGACAGGCGAAAAATTCTGATTTCCTCTTTGTATCTGCAGTATCCGATGATGTACCAGGCGTGAGACTTAAAAACCAACCGCAAAGGCTCGATTACTCTCTCTGACTTTTTAAGCTCAGAATTAAAGTAGTCGAATGTGATTACCTGCTGACCAAGAATCGCGTTTTTCAGCTCGTTAAATCTGATTTTTTCTTTTTCACCGCTTCCCCAGTATGTAAAATCCACATCAAGCCATTTGGGCTCTGACGCCTTTCTGAAAACGGCTCCGATTTTGCTTAAAGCCGTTTCCGCATCGGGGTGTTTCGCCGCCTGCAATATCTGCAGCCCCTGATAAACGCTCTGCATCTCCTCTTTTGACAACAGGGATTTGTCAATCGTATAACCTTCTATCAGGGATATGCCCCCACCGGTTCCCTTTGCGGATATCACGGGTATGCCGGCAATGGACAGAATATTGATATCCCGGTATATCGTTCTTGTTGACACGTTAAATACCCCGGATAATTCCTTTGCCGTAACATGCCCGTGATTGACTATATAAAAAACCATCTGAACCAAACGCTCTATTTGCACCGCCGCCGCTCCTCACTCCGCAATTATACTGTAACATACCAAATGCGACATGTAGCTGTCGCATTTGATTAATTTATTTTATACAATATTTTCTAAAAATGCCGTTTGTTATTTTATCCATCACGCGGACTTCTTTTTTGCAGGTGTCCGTTAAGGCCGCACTGTTTTGTACCCGCGCGTAAATTTCCAGAGGCAGACCCTCAATTTCCTTCAGATGCCATTTGGCGTTTACCGGATACAACTGCCTTTCAATCAAAGAATTGAGTGTCAGAATGTCCGATACGATTTCAGCCCCGTCCTCCTGATAGTTTTCACACAGCCATACATAAAGCTCCGGATGAAAATTAGCCATTACTCCGCAATAACCGGCCGCGCCGGCAGCAAGTGACTCTAAAAGCGTCGCTGTATTTGCATTGAACAACTGTATACTGCTGCCTTTAATCTGATGCAGTTTTTTCCGGATAATATCGATGCTGCAGCAGGTATCCTTAATGAAGAAAAATCTCCCGGTATCAATCATTGCCTGCAGCTCCTGCTCATTCAGCACCCGTTTGTACGGGTAGGGACATTCATACATACCGAGTTTCATATCCGCGTCCAGCATAGACAGCAGTTTATGAAGATTTTCAACCCAGATACGGCTGTCTTCCTCCTGAGCCGCCAGACGGTTTGAAAGAAGGATTACCGCATCGACGCCCGACTTCCAGACAGCGTTCAGTTCTTCCGCCTGTTTTTCCAGACTGTCCGATATATTGGCGCTTGCAATTATAGGTACGCGCCCTTTTGCGGCTTTTACGGTAATTTCCACTATTTTCAGTCTTTCTTCCAGTGTCAGGCAAAATATTTCACTGGACTGACAGGCTGCGAACAAACCGTTTACCCCGCTTCCAATATACCACTCCGTCAATTTTTCAAGCGCGTTTTCATCTATCTTGTTTTCTGCAGTAAACGGCGTCAGCATCACCGGCCAGACTCCTCCTGCATATTCTGTAAAATTTTCCGACATAATTATCACATTTTAATCCTTTTGAATTATCCAGATTTCGCTGACTGCAAATGCTTTCAGGGTTCCGTAAACCTGCCATTTTAATTTCAGTGTTCCCGCCGCGTAGCTTTCTTTGGGCAGTTCGTAATCCCATGTGACATCGCTCTTCATTTCTTTTCTCGGTATGGAGGAGGCTAAAAGTTCATCCCCCGCCCACAGATAACATTCCGTATCCTCTTCCGGCTTCTGCATGTGATGCACCGCTTTCAAAAAAGTATTGGGATAAAAGACTTTCAGCATATACCGCTTATCCGGAACCAGCCCGTCAAAGCAAACTTCAAGAGGCGTCCCGTATAATGCCGTGGCATTCCATGCCCATGTCAAAGGCATGGGAAACTCATAATGCCAGCCTTTCATCTGATGAAACAATCCCATAATACTGTAGATGCTGTGGTCCTTTACGGGCGTTTTCAGATATCCCGGGTCTTCTTCCCATGTTCTGTACTGCAGTACATGCTTAAAACCTTCCTCCGTACCCAGACAGCAATAAAAGTTCCCTTCCCCCGGATTATTTCTTGCATTGAGGCCAAGCAGAGCCGCAACCGCTTCTTCTTCCTTTTCCGTCTTTTCTATCTCCCGGAATTTCATCATCAAATACTGGTATTCATTCAGCGGCATATGCGCCGTTTCCAGATAGGCCCCCCTAATCCATCGCTGGCCATGATGCTGCGTTACCGTAAGCTGAATACGGCACTTCTCGTAAAGAGAATCAGACAGCCTCTGCATTTCATTTAACAGGCTCTCCATAGCCGGAGCGTCTTTTGAAAGGTCCAATATACTTCTGGCCTCTTTTATTGTATTTTTTGCCCCCAACTGTCCGGCGCGTGAAATAACCTGCCGCGCCCTGTCCTCGTTATCTTTATCGTAAGAAAATTTGTATTTTGTCCAGTAATCCGAATAAACCCTCAGCTTTATCATCTGGTATCTGTAATTTTCTTTTGTTTCTTTGCCGATAACGTCATCCAGCTTTCGCATATCCCGGTAAACAGCGTCAATGTTATCATTTTCCAGAATCGGCCCGTCCCAGTTATTCTCCAGACGCAAAATGAGAGCGGCAAGTTCGTCTGCGACATCCGCATCGATAAACAATCGGACATAATCCTTCAGCGTTTCCGATACTTCCATTTTACTATCAAAATCCTGGTCGCACCATATAATTTTATTAATATCGTCATGGATTCCTTCCGAATAGGTAATGGCGCCGCACGTATACGGTTCTGTCATATTATGAATATGTTTCATTGCCCTCGGACGGGCATTGTTCCCCTCCCGGCCCAGTGTCAGCGCAAACGCATTATCCCACATGGGAACCGGGAACTGGCAATTCGTATTATGGGAAATATCGGGGTAATTCCTTATGTTGTATTTATATTTTTCCGGAAGCATATCCGCCATTTCCTCAATACTATGCTGCTCCCATGGGGCAAAGCATACTCCCGTCACCCAGTCCGGCTGCTCTGCTATCGCCTCATAAAATTCGTCATACCATCCAGGCTCCGGCTGAAAATGCTGCGGCGCAACCCATACGCCTGCAGAGGGATGATATCTTCGCATAATTTCCGTAAACGCTTCCGTCACCTTCATGGCTTTTGACGGGCGCAAATCTCCCGGGTCTCCTAACGGAACGAGGATTGCGTCCAGATAGGGAATCGATGAGAAAACTTTTTCCCTTTCCTTTAATTCCTGATACAGGCCGGCCGGGTTATCGTAGTCTTTTCCGACATTCGGATACCACAGCCACACGTCCATTTTATACGAATGAATGATTTTGGAAACCGCAATCAAAAGTTCAAAGGGGTCTTCCACAAAGGTACTGGAAAACAGGGTATCGTCTGTTTTGGGAGGAAGCAGTTCGATTGCGTTTGCGCCAAACAGGGCCATATCTCTTATATATCTTTCATAATCCTGTATTGTCCATGCGCTATATGTATTATTTTTATCTCTGTATCCCAACTGGTGCCCCCGCAGCGGATACTCGGGCGTCATTGACATATTGCAGATGCCGTCGGAACATATGACGCTGTCCTTCTTAGCAGAGATATTGCGCAGTATGCGGGCCATTCCATAAAACTCTCCGCGTTCGTCTTTTCCCAGTACCAAAAGACGTTTTTTTCCATCGCATTCAATCACTCTTATTCGGAACCCTTCTTTCCCCGGTACGGGAATCTCTGCAAACAGCCCGGCAATGTTTTCTTCATAGTCGATAAGGTTTTTTTCATTATAAAACTCTATCGTGGTATTTTCCGAAAGGGGATTGTATCTTAAATCTATCCCGCTTTTCTCAAGAATATCATCGCAGAAAACATGAACTGTCTTTTTTTCAAACCGGCTCATATATGGTGTAACGCAAACTTTTGCCTTTGATAAATCCAACATAGCGGCGCCTCCTTTTTGTTTTTCGCTATTTTATACAATGAGGCTGTCGCATTTAGAAAGCGAGGCTCAGGATAGGGAAAAGCAAATGCCGTATTATACCATATCCTGTATACTCGGGTCTTAAAGCGACAGTCCCATTGATTCAAAGCATTATTTTGTTAATTATTTTGCTCTTTCATATGCTGTATTGTAAAGTTCTTCCAGTCTTTCCGTTCCCTGCTGTTTCAGCATATCAACCAGACTGTCCCAATCGTCGAGAGATTTCTGTCCGTTGATATAAGAATCTATCTCGGAATTAAATACGTTTGCTATATTCTGCTGAAGCTCTGTTATCTCGTCCTGCTCCTGTGTTGAAAAATACGGCACTGCGGAATTGTAATCAACTTCTCCCGCTTCCGTCCATTTGCGAATCACCTTGCCCTGCTCAACAAAAACCGGGTCTGATACCTCCGCATACAAAGCCTCGTCAATATAACGCCCCAACCCCAGAAGGCCCACGCCAAGTTCACCCTGAATGCCGGAAAATACATCGGCGTCATTTTTATGTTTTTCAATAAGTTCCGGATTCGTTAAAATAGTTCCGTCATCGGCAACCGTATAATCTACGCCTTCCTCTCCAAAGTTTGTCACCATAATGCCTTCGTCCGTGTACATCCAGTTCAAAAGCGCCATGATACGCTCCGGATACTTTGTATCGGCATTCACGCATGTAAATTCGGTCCAGTCTCTTTCATATCTGAGCGCCCGTTTGGTTCCGTTCACCTCGCTTGTCAACGGTTCGATGATATCAAATCCCGCGCCGGCCTCTATCTGAGACAGCGCCGGATTGTAAACGCGTCCGATGAAAGAATTGTTATCTACCACCATGGAAAGGGAACCGTTGCTTAATTTCTCATGCTCCGTATCTTTATCCATAGAAGCGTAATCCGCATCCAGCAAACCGTCCCTGTAAGAATTGGCAAGAAATTCTATCACTGTCTTAAAAGATTCTTTCGTCGGTCCGTACAGCCATTTGTCTTCTTTTGGTTCATAATACATGCCTGATGTGCTAAAACACGGGAAACCGCCGGAACCCATTGCATAAGCCAACTGGCCTATCATATAAGTGGTTCCGTTACGGGTGGAGAACACGTAATTATCCGGGTACAGCTTTTTGATTGCAAGCATGGCTTCATACAGTTCATTCCATGTCGTGGGAACAGCCACCCCAGCTTCTTCCAGTCTGTCCATTCTCAATGCCACAAGAGGCGCCAAATCAATTCTGTTATACTCCAGGGTCTGGAAGCCGTACATCCCGCCCTCGATTTCAAAAGTTTTCGTCTTTGCGGCCCGGTCCTGAGCGTTGACAATATTCATATAGTCCCCTGTTTCGTCGGCATAATCATAAAGATTGAGGAACTGCCCGTCGGGAGCATACTTTCGCAATTCGTCTATTGTCACTCCCATGATGATATCCGGCAAATCGGCAGACGCAAGCGCCACACTTCTTTTGGTGGTGTAATCCGCGTCCGGTATTAACTGCAGTTCCAGATGAATATTAAATTTTTTCTCAATTAAATCAACCACTTTGTTTTCTTCCGACATTGGCTGGACTGCCGATTGCGACCGCATGAGCGTCACTGTAATCATTTCATTTTCTTCGCTGACGTTCTCCTGCGTTTTGGCCGGCGGCTTTTCTTCCCCTCCTCCCTCGCCAGGTGAGCCGCTGCATCCCGCCAGCACTCCCGTCAGAACAGACAGGCCCAGTACAACCGAAAGTAATCTTGCAACATTTTTTCTTTTCATAAGCGTATCTCCTTTGCTTTATTTAATCACACAGATAATTGTCCGAAGGCAATTATCCTTTTACCGAACCAACCATAGCGCCTTTTACAAAGTACTTCTGTGCAAAAGGATATACCACCAGAATCGGCGCTGTCGTAATAAAGATAACGGCATATTTAATATTTTTACCCAGCACGGCGCTGTCTCCCTGAACCGATGCCGTTCCGCTTCCGGCAGAGGCGCTTCCCATTACAATATTTCTTAACAATAACTGCAGCGGATACTTTTTGCTGTCGTCCATATACAAAAGTCCCGGAATAAATGCGTTCCAAAGTCCCACAGCATAAAATAAAACTATCGTTGCCAGTGTGGCTTTTACCAGAGGCAACACAATTTTATAAAAAATCTGCAAATCGTTTGCGCCGTCCAGATAGGCGGATTCGTATAACGCCTCCGGAATCGACTGAAACCCCGTTCGCATAATAATCATGTACCATACGCTGACCGCACCCGGAAGAACCATCGCCCAAATCGTATTTTTCATATGCAGCGACGATACCACCATATAGTTGGCTACCAGCCCCGAATCAAAAAACATGGTAAAAGTTATAATGAACGTAAATATTTTTCTCCCGTATAAATTTTTTCTGGATAAAGGATAGGCGCACAGGGCGGTCATTACCGTCGCAATCAGCGTACCGGTAACCGTGTAAATGACGGAATTTCTGAAAGAAGTTAATACCGACTGATATGTCAGCGCTATTTTATACGCCTCAACATTTATTCCTTTCGGCAGCAGCCATATTTCTCCTCTCGTAACCGCGTATCCGTCGCTGATGGAACAGATAAGCATGTAATATATGGGATAAATGACAATCAGACAGGCTAAAAAAAGTATCATTGCGACAACGGCGCAGAAAACCTTTTCGCCGGTACTCTTTTTCATCTTTTTGGTTTTAACGTAACAACTTTTATTTTTCATATTGTCAACCCCTTACCATAAACTGGCCGCACCGATTTTATCAGCCGCTTTATTCGCGCAGCATATAAGAATCAGAGAAACGATTGCCTGAAAAACGCTGATTGCGGCTCCATAACTGTAATTCGCGTCTATCAGCCCTCTTCTGTAAACATATGTTGAAATAATATCTGCAGTGGAGTAGGTCGCTCCGTTATAGAGCAGCAGTATTTTTTCATAACCTACGTTCAGCATCCTCCCAAGCGTCAGAAGAAGTTGAATGGAAATAATGGACGAAATCCCCGGCAGGCTGATGTGAATAACCTGCTTCCACCTTGACGCCCCGTCTATTGCCGCCGCTTCATATAACTGCTGGTCCACGCCGGACAGCGCCGCCAGATAAATAATGGAACCCCATCCCGCATTCTGCCAGATTTCCGTAATGATATAAACAGGTCTGAACCAGGCCGGGTCCGAAAGAAATGTCTTTGCCGTTCCGCCAAACACTTTAACAATAACGTCATTTATAATTCCGTCCGTCGCGAAAATATACATTGCAAGATTGCATACGACTACGGTTGAAATGAAATACGGAAGATATGTTATGGTCTGTACAAGCTTTTTTCTGCTCTGCTTTTTTACTTCATTAATTAGCAGGGCCAGAATCACCGGGACCGGAAAATAAAAAATCAGGCTCCATAAGCTAATCACAACAGTGTTTTTTAATACCGTGAAAAAATAAGGGTCGTTTAAGAACATTTTAAAATATTTAAACCCGACCCAGTTGCTCCCCCAGAATCCG
>CAJTMZ010000131.1 GCA_910577445.1 uncultured Lachnospiraceae bacterium
GCCGCAATGGCGGCCTGCTGAGCGGCAAGGATTTCATTGCGCTGCTGCTCGATAATGCCTTCAATACCGGGCTGGGCCATGAACTCCGCATTGTGAGGACAGGTATTTGTCTGATTCGGGTCTAACGGCACAGTGGAAACCGTTCCGTCCTCATTGGTAATCTGCTGCATCTGGGCGGAACCCTGCTGCAGACTTGGGTGCTCGATGGGAAGCAGTTCCCGGACGCCCTCCACTGCAAAGGGACAGCCCTCAGAGGCGGGAAGCCCGCAGTACTGGCAGAGCATACCGCGGAAATGCACATCGCAGCTCTCCGTAGGCACGGTACCCTCGGCAAAGTATTCCGTTTTCAGCGTCCCGTCGCACAGACCGGCAATGGGAAGCTTGCCGGAGCGGGCGCATACTGTAGCCTGTACAATTCCGCTGGAAGGCATAGGGAAGGAGGCGCTGGGCAGGCCCTCGTGTATTTTGGACATTACCGCCCTCCACAGCTTTTTCGCAAGACTTCTCTCTTCCCCCTTACGGAGTTTGGTGTTGTTGTCGTAGCCGGTCCAGGTGGTGGCAGTATAGTAAGGGGTGTAGCCCGCGAACCACACGTCGTTATAAGCGGAAGTGGTTCCCGTCTTTCCGGCAATGGCCATATTTCCAAAGTTACAGGAAGCGCCGGTACCCTGAATCACCACGTCCATCATGGCGCTGGTTAAAAGCCATGCGGTGGTTTCCTTGATTACCTGCCGGGAATCGGGCTGCGTGTTGTCTAAAATCACATTGCCGTCGTGGTCTACCACCTTTGTGTAAAGCTTGGGCTTAATGTAGGTTCCGCCGTTGGCAATGGCGGCGTAAGCGGCGTTTAATTCCTCGTTGGTGACGCCGTCGGTAAGACCGCCAAGTCCCAGGGACTGCTGGATATCGGAAAAGATTTGGGTTTCCCCGTTTACCGTAACCTCCTTGCGGTCAACAACGGTGGTGAAGCCGAAATTCTTTACATAATCGAAGCCAAGCTGGGGGGTGATGATGGTCAGGGTTTTAACGGCCAGAATATTCATGGATTCGATAATTCCCTGACGTAAGGAGTTAAGTCCTCTGTAGGATGAACCCCACCAGTTGTTTACGGGCCTGCCGTCGGCATAGTTAAAGGGCGCGTCGTTGATTACCGTTGCAAGGGTAAGGCCGGCGCTGTCAAAAGCGGGGGCGTAAACCGCAATAGGTTTGAATGTGGAGCCGGGCTGGCGCACGGAATCGGTAGCCCGGTTCAAAGTCCGGCTGGCCTCCTTGGGGCCGCGGCCGCCCACCATGGCAAGCACGTAGCCGGTGTGCTGGTCCTCCACGGTAATGGAAACCTGAGGCTGGGGCGTTAAAGTGATGCTTTCGTCAAAAACCTCGTCCCCGCTTTCCAAAACGGCCTGCTTATATTCCTCAATCTGCGCGTAGGCTTCCTCGTGGGAGTTGAAAATCAGGTTAAAGGAAGGGTTTTGCTCCTTGAAATAAGTGCGGAACATTTCCGTGCTGTGGTTTTCATAATCCCCCGAAGCTTTTTTGATGGTCAGGGCATAGCTTAACTGCCAGCGGGTATCTGCGGGATAATTTTCATCGTTGGAAAACACCTCGTCGCAAATCGCCTGAATATTCGGGTCCTGGGTGGAGTAAATTTTAAGGCCCCCGCTGTAGAGAAGGGTAAATGCCTGGGTCTCGTTATAGCCTGCGGCCAGAAGGTCATCCATAACGTCGTTGGTCAATGAGTCCACAAAGTATGTATTGACTGTGGAATCCTCCGAGCTTTCGTTGACAACCTGAATGCGGGAATAAACGTCGTCCGCCATGGCCTCTTCATATTCCGTCTGGGAAATGTATTCCTGCTCCAGCATGTCTCCCAGAACCTTTTTGCGCCTTTTGGCATTGTCCTCCGGGTGGGAAATCGGATTGTACCGGGAAGGATTCTGGGTGATGCCGGCAATAACCGCGCATTCGGACAGGTTCAGCGTGTTTACCGATTTGTTAAAGTAACGCAGAGAAGCCGCCTGGACGCCCAGCGTGTTCTGTCCTAAGTTGATACTGTTCATGTAGTTTAAAAGGACGTCTTCCTTGGACATGGACTTGCTCAGCTCAATGGCAAGATACTGCTCCTGGATTTTTCTCTTCATCTTGTCCGCAAATCCGGTTTCGCTTGTCCAGTCGGTAAAAACATTGTTTTTAAGGAGCTGTTGGGTGATGGTGCTGGCGCCCTCTGTAAAATGGAATTTGTTTACGACGACGCCGATGTAAGCGGCTCTTATGATACCTTTGATGTCAATGCCGTTGTGCTCGTAGAAACGCGCGTCCTCTACGGCCACAAAAGCGTCCGCCAAATCCTGGGGAATCATGTCCCAGGTGACGGGGATTCTGTTGGAATTTTGTGAAACCAGCTTGGCGGTCTGGTTCCCTTCCAAATCGTAGACGAAAGTGGAAAAGCCCGTCGGGGTAACTTTGATGTTTTCGATGCTGGGAGCGGTGTCAATCACACCCTTGAAAATGCCAAATCCCATACTGACGCCGATTACGCCTGCGGATAAGACAAAGAGCAGGGAAAGATTTAAGACTGTTACAAGCAGCTTTTTCCCCAGTCTGGTCGATGTGGCATGTACGGCCTTTTGTTTGGCCCTGATACCTCTTTTACTGTAGTTCATATATGTGCCTCCGATTGCATTCATTTTAATCAATATCAGCTAAAGTATACCAAAATGTGGGGATGAAATAAAGTTTTTTTATAGTTTATTAAGAATTATTCACGTTTTTGTACACTTTTATTCCCTGATGTGGTAAACTGCAGGGGAAAAACCCGTCGGATTTTCAGAGAGGGATTTGGAATGGAAGAGATGAAAAAGGAGTTTTTGCCGTATAAAATTATCTGCGGGCCGGGATACGGGGAGTACGAGGAAAAAAAGTCCCGTTTCCTTGCCAGCGTGGCGCCGGTATCCTCGGAGGAGGAGGCAGCCGCCTTTATCGGCTCTGTCAGAAAAAAATATTATGACGCCAGACACCACTGCTATGCCTTTGTAATAGGAAGAAACAGGGAAGTGACAAGATGCAGCGACGACGGAGAACCAAGCGGGACGGCGGGAAAGCCGATTCTGGAAACCCTTCTTGGCTCGGAGGCGGTCAACGGAATCCTGGTGGTAACGAGGTATTTCGGCGGCACCCTTTTAGGGACGGGAGGACTGGTCCGCGCCTATACAAAAGCGGCCCAGGCGGGGCTTGCGGACGCGAAAACAGCGGTTATGCGCTATGGGAAGGAAATGACAATCGGATTGGGATACGCCGATGTGGGACAGGTGCAGTACCTTCTGGAGATGCAAAAGACCACGATTTCCGCTTCCAGATACACCGATAAAGTGGAATTTGATATCCGCGTTCCCGGAGAGTGGGAGGAGAAGGTGAGAGCGGCCCTTACGGAAGCCACGGCGGGCCGGGTCGGAATAACCGTTACCGGCAGCGGGTATTATATGGATAACGCATAACGTTTTTGGCGGGCGCTTTTTGGCCTGGAATTTAGTTTGACAAAAAGGAAACTGTGCTCTAAAGTAAGAGAGTAAGTTAAGTTTAAGATTGCATTAAGGTGTTCTGTACGGTTTTTGGCCGGGCAGTTTTCCGAAAGGGGGTGGTTTTTATGAAAAAGAGTATAGCGGGCAGCAGTACCGATATCCCTCCCCATGAGCGGGGCGTAAAAATCACATATAAAGGAGAATTGCCATGGAAAAAATCAAGGCTATTGAGACAGTAAAGGAATTACTTGAGACGAAGCAATACACCAGACTCCGCCAGAAGCTGTCGGAGGAAAACGCCGCCGATATCGCAGTTGTAATGGAGGAGCTTAGGGAGGAGGATTTGCAGAAGATTTTCCGGATTCTTCCCAAGAATATGGCGGCTGAGGTTTTTGCCCATCTGGAGGTGGACCGTCAGCAGTTTCTGATTACAAGCATGTCGGAAAAGGACGCGGCAGGCATCATCAACAATCTGATGGCCGACGACGCCGCGGACCTGCTGGAGGAAATGCCCGCCAATGTTGTGAAAAAACTCCTTGCCAACGCCAGCCCGGAAACAAGGAGGGATATCAACCATCTTCTGCGGTACCCGGAAGATTCCGCCGGCAGTATTATGACGGTGGAGTACGTGGATTTAAAAGAAAATATGACGGTGGAGGACGCCATTGCCCGCATCAGGAAAATCGGGATGGACAGCGAGACCATCAACATCTGTTACGTGCTGGACGCGAAAAGAACGCTGGTGGGGACGGTGGCGTTGCGCTATCTTCTGATTAGTCCCGGTGACGCCGTTATCGGCGATATTATGAACGAACACGTGATTTTCATCAACACGCTGATGGACCAGGAGGAGGTTGCAAGGCAGTTCCAGAAATACGATTTTACCGCCATGCCCGTGGTAGACAACGAAAACAGGCTGGTGGGAATTATTACGGTGGACGATATCGTGGACATCCTGCAGGAGGAGGCCACGGAGGATATGGAGAAGATGGCAGCTATTGTGCCGTCGGACAAGCCCTACATGAAAACCAGTGTGATAGAAACCTGGAAAAAGCGTATGCCCTGGCTTTTGCTTCTGATGATATCCGCTGCCTTTACCGGAAGCATACTGAACCGCTTTGAGAGCGCGCTGATTGCCTACGGAGTGCTGATTGCCTACATTCCCATGCTGATGGATACCGGCGGAAACGCGGGAGGACAGGCCAGCGTCACCATTATCCGCGGGCTTTCCTTAAATGAAATCCAGTTTGGAGACGCTTTTTTGGTGCTGTGGAAGGAAATCCGCGTGGCTCTGCTGTGCGGGATTACCCTGGCGGCGGCCAATTTCGTTAAACTGCTTTTGTTTGACAGAGTGGGAATGACGGTGGCCCTTGTGGTGTGCCTGACCCTTGTGGCCGCGGTGCTGATTGCCAAGGTGGTAGGCTGCACCCTTCCCATGCTTGCCAAAAAAATCGGATTCGACCCGGCGGTGATGGCAAGCCCGTTTATCACAACCATTGTGGACGTTTTATCCCTTCTGGTATATTTTCAGATTGCCGCCCGTTTTCTTAATATTTCCTGACCGGGGGCGGATACCGGCAAAATAAAATAAGAGGCTGCTGCAGAAGAAAAAATTTCCACTGCGGCAGCCTTTTCTCGTGCAATGAAAAGAGCGCCGGCGGCTTCCTGGCGAAGGCCGCGCGTCTTATGTCCCGTTATTTCTGCGCCAGAGAAGCCGCCCGCATAGCGGCGCGCTTGCGCGAAGTGGGGTCCAGTATCTTTTTACGGATACGCAGAGACTTGGGCGTGATTTCAAGAAGCTCGTCCGTGTCGATAAATTCAAGGGCCTGCTCCAGGCTTAAGACTCTGGGAGGCGTTAAGCGGAGGGCTTCGTCGGCGCTGGAGGAACGGGTGTTGGTGAGCTGTTTTTTCTTGCAGACATTCAGCTCGATGTCCTCGCCCTTGCCGTTCTGTCCCACAACCATGCCGGAATAGACCTTCTCACCGGGGCTGATAAACAGCGTTCCCCGCTCCTGGGCGTTGTAAAGGCCGTAGGTGATGGCCTCGCCGGCCTCGAAAGCGATTAAAGAGCCCTGTTTGCGGTACTGGATATCGCCCTTGTAAGGGCCATAGCCGTCAAAGGTACTGTTCATAACGCCGTTTCCCTTGGTGTCGGTTAAAAATTCGCCGCGGTAGCCGATTAAGCCTCTGGCGGGAATGGAAAATTCCAGGCGGGTATAGCCGGTGGAGGCGGCGCTCATATTCTGAAGCTCGCCCTTGCGCATACTCAGCTTTTCGATAACTGTTCCGGAAAAGGATTCCGGCACGTCGATATAGCAAAGCTCCATTGGCTCCAACTTCTTTCCGTTTTCATCGGTCTTATAGAGAACTTCCGCCTTGCTTACCGCAAATTCGTAGCCTTCCCGGCGCATGTTTTCAATCAGTACGGAAAGGTGAAGTTCCCCCCGTCCCGATACCTTGAAGGCTTCCGTGGTGTCCGTTTCCTCCACCCGGAGGGAAACGTCCGTGTTAAGCTCCCGGAAAAGCCTGTCCCTTAAATGGCGGCTGGTGACATATTTTCCCTCCTGGCCTGCCAGCGGGGAATCGTTTACCATAAAATGCATGGCAATGGTAGGCTCCGATATTTTCTGGAAAGGAATGGGAGCCGGATTGTCGGGGGAGCAGAGGGTGTCTCCGATATGGATATCGGAAATGCCGGAGATGGCCACAATGGAGCCGATGGAGGCTTCGTTCACCTCAACTTTATTCAATCCGTCAAACTCATAAAGCTTGCTGACCTTGACCTTGCGAATCTTATCCGGGTCGTGATGGTTTACGATGACAACCTCCTGGTTCACCTTCACAGAACCGTTGTCCACCTTGCCCACGCCGATTCTGCCCACATATTCGTTGTAGTCGATGGTGCTGATAAGCACCTGGGTTCCGGCCAAAGGGTCGCCCTCGGGAGCCGGGATATAATCTAAAATGGTTTCAAAAAGAGGCTCCATGTTTACGCCGGGCGTCTCCAAATCCAAAGTGGCGGTGCCGGTTTTGGCGGAAGCGTATACGAAGGGACAGTCAAGCTGGGCGTCGTCCGCATCCAAATCAAGGAAAAGCTCCAAAACCTCGTCCACAACCTCCGCGGGTCTTGCCTCCGGGCGGTCGATTTTGTTTACGCATACGATAACCGGCAGGCCCAGTTCCAGAGCCTTCCGCAGTACAAAGCGGGTCTGGGGCATCGCGCCTTCAAAGGCGTCCACCACAAGAACCACGCCGTTTACCATCTTAAGGACGCGCTCCACCTCTCCGCCAAAGTCCGCGTGTCCCGGGGTGTCGATAATGTTAATTTTGTTTCCTCTGTAAGTGACGGCTGTATTTTTTGAAAGAATGGTGATTCCGCGCTCCCTTTCAATGTCGCCGGAATCCATAACACGCTCGGCCACTGCCTGATTTTCACGGAATACGCCGCTTTGCTTTAAAAGCTCGTCAACCAGAGTGGTTTTACCGTGGTCAACATGGGCGATAATTGCTATGTTTCTCACATCTTCTCTTTTCTGCTTCATAATTTCTCCTGTTCAGTCCCGCGGCCCCGTTAGGTAAAACTCCGAAGCCGCTGTCATTATCCCAATTTCAAACTGCTTAAGTATAGCACCAACCTTTATAGCTTGTAAATAAAAAATTCACGACGGAGAAATAACTATTTAAAAAAAAGTAGTACTTGACAATACATAGTAGTGGGCGTAATATAATACTCAGAAGGAGGGAGGACATGAATCCACAGTTTAAAAAAGGAGTACTGGAGCTCATTGTCCTGGAATCTGTGAGAAAGAAGGATATGTATGGTTATGAACTGGTGGAGGAGGTCTCGGAGGTCATTGACGTGAACGAGGGGACAATTTACCCGCTTTTAAAGCGGCTCACCAACGAACATTACTTTGAGACATACCTTCGGGAATCATCCGAGGGTCCGCCCCGGAAATATTACCACCTGACGGCAGCCGGAATCCTGTACCGTGATAAACTGGAAACGGAATGGGCGGAATTTCAGGAAAGAGTCAGCAGATTTTTGAAGGAGAGGAGCGAACATGAATAAAGAGACATTTTTGGAGGAGCTGCGGGGATACCTCCAGATACTGGAGGACCAGGAGCAGGACGATATTCTGGAGGAATATGCCCAGCATATAGATATGAAGCTGCAGAAAGGGCTTGGCGAGGAGGAAGCCATCAGCGATTTCGGCCCGGTGAAGAAGCTGGCGGCGGAAATTTTAGAGGCATATCACGTGAAGCCGGAATTTCAGAAAAAGAAAGCCGTAATGAAGCTGCCGGGGCTTGGCGGCAATACCGGCGGGGGAAAGAACCTGTTTGCGCGGATGGGCCGTTTTTTAAAGGAAAAGTTTGCGGCAATCATACATAGCGCCGTACTTGCATGGAAATGGACTGCCGGAAAAGGAAGAGCTTTCGCAGGCTGGCTTACAAAGCCGTTCAGGAAAGGCAAGGGGGAAAACGCTCATTTTCCGTCTTTTTCCGAAAAGACAAAAGAGGAAAAGGGGCGAAAACAAAATTCAGTGAGAGGAACAGGGAAAATGAGAAATTTCTTTGAGATGACAGGACGTGGGATTATGTCGCTATGGCGGATGTGTGTTGCTTTTTGTATCTTCTGGCTCCGCCTTTTCTGGAATATGGCGTGGCTGATGTTTTCCGCATTCTGCGCTTTTATGGCAATGATAGTGCTTATGGGTGTGGGGACAATGTTTGTCTTTCTGCTTAAGGGATATCCGATTTTCGGGATTTTTACCGTCTGCATCGGCGGGCTTTTGTGCTTCGGAACGCTTTCCGTGGGGGCCTTTGGCTTTATCATAAGAAAGAAAAAAGACGGCAGGGACACTGACGAAGGACAGGGTACGGGGCGGCAGACCGAGGGGGAGGTACAGTATGAGTAAAAAATATAAAATTTTAACAGTCATTTTTTGTATCGGCGTTATGATTTGCGGCCTTGGTATTGGAATCGGATTTCTGGAATTTTCCTCATTTACCTATGAAGGGATGCAAACCGTGGGAAGAACAGATATGAAAACCCGGGATATAGACGTTGCCTTTGAGCCGGGGGATGAGCCTTACCGAATCTGGAGACAGCGGGAGTGGGGCCAGAAGGAGATAAAGACAGACAGCAGCGTGCCTTTAAACCATGTTCGTTTCCGGGTGACCTATAATGCGGAGCGCGTGACGCCTTCCGCCTATCTGGACGAGGAGGAAAAAGAGTTTCACTTTATGGCCAGATGGTCAGGGAACGATGTGTATGATATGGAGGCGATGATGGAGGCAAAAGATGTGATTTTGCAGAATATAAAGGAAAGAAAACTCGTCTCGGTTGATGTTGTAAATATAGAGGAAATTGTGATTTTGGTAAATCCTGAAAATGAAAAGGATGTGGAGCTGATTTACTGATTCCCGCGGGCAATGAGCCAAGCGGCTGCGAAGCAGACATTTGGCGAATGCC
>CAJTMZ010000132.1 GCA_910577445.1 uncultured Lachnospiraceae bacterium
CTATTCGGATAAGACAAATACGTTTGCTTCTCCTATCTGTTCAGATACACCCCAATCACATCCCAGATTTCCGGCTTTTCAAAGCCCAGCCGCCAGCCGGCCACGCCGCCAATCTGGTATTTCTCCATAATATTCAGCTTAACCTCTATGGAACGCTCATCCTCTAACCATACCTGGAACAGGCTTCCGCCCTCGGTGTATTCTCCGTAATTCTGGCAGGTTTCTTCATCCCACTCCAGCGCGATATTGTGGGCTCTCACATATTCCTCGGCCGCCGCCATGCCCACCGCCTGACTGCCAAGCTCCGCGCCCTTAGTCTCCCATATTCTGGTGTAAAAGGGAACGGCGTTTATCACCTTATGCGCCGGAACCTGTTCCACCGTCCTTTCGATTCCCTCCTCCACGAAATCAATGGACGCAACGCTTCCCGCCTGGTCGCTGCCTGAATAGTGTTCGTCATATCCCATGATGATGACATAGTCCGCCACTACTCCCTGCTCCGCCCTGTCATAATGGTCCGTATAGCCTGTGGGCACATAGTTATCCACGGAAAGCACGATGCCGTTTGCCCGGCAGGGAATGGAAAGCTCCCTGATAAATTCAATATAATGCTCCCCGCAGTCCATGCTTATCTGTTCAAAGTCCACATTGATGCCGTCAATGTTATAGCCAAGCGCCGTGCTCACAAGGCTGTCAATCAGCCTGGCTCTATTGGTGGTGGAAGACAGAAGCGCGTACATGTCGATGCTGCCCGCATACTCGATGTTCTCCACAAGCGCCCACACCTCAAGCCCCATACCATGTGCCTTATCCACATAATCCTGGCTTGCAAAGCTTACGAAGCCGCCCTCGCTGTCATTTAACTTAAACCATGTGGGGGAAATCACGTTCAGTCCCTTCGTGTTTGCCACCGCCTCTGAAAGGGTGTCGTTTCCGGCCGGTCCCCCTATCACGTGCCAGCCGAGGTTAATCTTATGGTCTCTCGTAATGCTGGTATACTCCGGCTCCACATAATCGCTTACCGGTATGGGAAGCTCCGCCGCAGCGTTCTCAAGCCGCTTGTTTTCCACATACCCGATGATGGAATCGCCGGTTTTTACCTTGCTCCAGTTTTCCATCTCTTCCAGTATAATTACTTTCTCTCCGGCCTGTATGTCTTTCAGGATTTCGCTTTTTACGCCGCCTAAGACCCTTACGGCCGTGTCCTTATTGGCTTCCGCCACCTGACGGTCGGGCCACTTTGTATCTATCTGCAGGCGGTTCGGCTCTCCGAAACCCTCATAGGAAAAGTTTGCGTACCTTTTCACAAAATCAATTGCAAGATACAGCTTGTCGCCCTCATATCTGGCCGGAACATAGGACAGCGTTTCCACTCCGTTTTTATCGCTCACCTCGCTGCCGCCGATTGCCGTGCGGACAATATCGTCAGGAAGCGCATATAGCACAAGCCCTTCCCCTTTATCCTCGTAAAAACGGTCGTTGAAATACTTGTGGACCGTCTCCATATCCAGGTAGTAAACATTATCCCAAAACCTTGCTCTCTCCTCAATCAGTTCATCCTGCAGCACAATCGCCACGTCGGATTCCCCATTCATCTGAAAATATGCGGACAAATCCGCCCGTTCTTTGGAATAGGAATATTTCTCGAACAGCGCCGCTCCCACGCTCGCGCCCCCGATTACTATAATAAGGACGATTGCAATCAGTACGGGTATTAATTTTTTCTTCATCCTGTAACCTCCAATCGCCCTATATTATAGCAAACAAATCAGGTACCGTCATTACTTAATTTGACTTTTTACAACAATTTACGCCGGCAGCGGACGCCGGGAAACTTTTACTCGTTTCGTTCAGGGGGCTTTCTCTCACTCGCTTCCCCGGCATCAGCAGACACGGTTTTGGGGGCAATTACTTCACATAAATTTTATCGTATCTGATTTCCTTTACCTTTCCGCTTTCATCCGTCACATAGTCGGGCATATAAACCGTATCTTCATTCACGCAATGCCGCGTAATGTATTCCGGTGTGGAAACCGAACCGTTCACATACAGTTTAACTCCGTCCCGTTCCATCCTTTCAAGCCTTTCCCTAAGCGGCTCGGAATTTTTCTTCTCCTTAAAGGTCATGGTTTCTCCCATCTGTCCCGGGCTTTACTTTTAACATTTCCAAAAGGCATCCGTGATATGTCATGTCAAAGAGATAAATTAATCCCGAAACCGATTATAGTTTTCATTTTAATGACGATACTAAAAACGTAAGATGCCGGATACGTATCTAAAGTTTAAATAAATTACCGCTGCGAACATCCAGATAGGATTGAATTATAATTTGTGAAAATCTACAGAAATATTCGCGACAAGCACAAGGCCTGTTAGACTTCCCTTCATTAAAAATAAGTAGAAATTATGGTATCAATTGATTGCGGGGCCAGAGGCCCGAAGGGAATAGACAGCTCTGTCAGGGCATACAATACATTACTGTAAATACTTAACCGGAAAAAATGATTGCCGCTGTTTCCGCGGTCACAAACCGGCAGCATGGCCAGACAGGCTTCCTGATTTTATTCAATTAGATTCGTGTTACAAATATAAAGTACATGCCTCCTTCCGATACTAATTTACCCGGAAGCATCTCACAAACAAATTATAGTATTAATTGCCAGTTTTTGCAAGCAGTTTTACTGTTTTTTTATTTATTTTTAACAAAAACCTTATAAACCGATTAAAACACCGCAGATTATTAAATTTTTTTAAACTGTTTTTCTGACCTATTGACTTAAATTCGTCTAAAGTATAATATATTTTTAAGTGGCGTTTTATTGTCACCAAACGGCAGGATAACAGTATCTTAATAGTAGGGATGTGATAAAATATGAAAATCGAAAAAGTTAATGATCATCAAATTCGCTGTACCCTCACCAGAGAAGATTTGGCCGACAGAGAATTGAAGCTCAGCGAACTTGCCTATGGTACCGAAAAAGCAAAAGATTTATTCCGCGACATGATGCAGCAGGCATCCTTTGAATTTGGCTTTGAAGCGGAAGATATTCCTTTAATGATAGAAGCGATTCCTCTGAACTCAGAGTGTATTGTCCTGATTATCACCAAAGTGGAAGACCCGGACGAACTCGACACTCGTTTTTCAAAGTTTGCTCCGTCCGTCCATTCGGACAACAGCGCTTTGGACGAAGTTCTTGATACCATTGCGGAAGGGGCGGACGACGTTCTTGATTTGTTCCGCAAAATCCAAAACGGCAAGACCGGGGCTGCCGCCGGCCAGTCAGACGCGCAGGCAGCGGACAGTGGGAACGACGTCGAAAACGCAAAGCGTTCTTTCAAGGACGCCCTCCAGAAAAAGCTCTCAGATGCGGCGGCGGCCATGGACCTCACCAGAATTTATAACTTTGACAGTCTCCGTGAGGTAATCGGTTCGGCGCATGTGCTGTCGGGCTTTTATAACGGCGTCAACTCATTATATAAGCAAAAGGACGGCTCCTATGTTCTTGTTTTGTCCAAAAGCGGGCACACGCCCATTGAATTTAACAAGGTGTGCAATATTCTCTCCGAGTACGGTTCCGCTTCCAAAACGGTTCCTGCCTCCGACGCCTATCTGGAAGAGCATTTCGAACCGCTGATTAAAAATTCGGCGCTGCAGTCATTATCCAGCGTCTGACCGGCAGTTTTCGGTATTTATATCTGCTCATTATAAAGCGCTGTCGCACTATTTGCTAAATATTATCCAATATTTAGTAAATAGTGCCCAGTTCTTTTTTTTACGCAAAAATGCTTGGTTTTTGTCGGAGCTGATGATAAAATGAGGTGCTTGATTAACTTGGAAAGGAGTTTCTATATGAAAATTTCAAAACGCGTACTTCGCGCGCTGCGTATAGACGCGGCGGTTCTCTCGCTTTGCCTTCTGCTTGCGCCGGCTGCTGTATTTGCGGCCGAGGAAGCGGCTTCCGAGCTGCCTTCCATGTATGCAACCTTCTGGGCGCTTATCCCCCCTGTGGTCGCCATTGTTCTGGCGCTTATCACCAAGGAGGTTTACAGCTCTCTGTTCGTTGGAATTTTAGTCGGCTCCCTGTTTTATTCCGGCTTTTCCTTTGAGGGCACCATCACCCACATATTCAACGACGGTTTTGCCTCCGTGCTTTCCGACAGCTACAACGTGGGCATCCTGATATTCCTTGTGGTTCTCGGCGCTATGGTAAGTCTGATGAACCGCGCGGGCGGTTCTGCGGCGTTCGGCCATTTTGCCAGGAAGAAAATAAAGAGCCAGGCCGGGGCCCAGCTTGCCACCGTAGCCCTCGGCGTCCTTATTTTTATAGACGACTATTTTAACTGTCTGACGGTTGGCAGCGTTATGAGGCCCGTTACGGACGAACATAAGGTTTCCCGCGCAAAGCTTGCCTACCTGATTGACGCAACGGCAGCCCCTATCTGCATCATCGCCCCCATTTCCTCCTGGGCCGCCGCGGTTTCAGGCTTCGTGGAAGGAGAGGATGGTTTTTCCATTTTTATCAGGGCTATCCCTTATAACTATTATGCCTTACTTACTATTATAATGATGATAGCCATTATCCTGCTGAACATTAATTTCGGCCCTATGCGCACCCATGAAGCAAATGCTCTGAGAGGCGATTTGCTCACTTCCGGAAAAGCCGCCGCTTCCAAAGAGGAAGTTAAGGTAAATTCCAAAGGCAAAGTGATTGATTTGGTAATTCCCATCATTACGCTGATTATCTGCTGCGTAATCGGAATGATTTACACCGGCGGTTTCTTTGAAGGCGAAAGCTTTGTATCCGCTTTCTCCAACTCGGACGCCTCTGTGGGACTTGCCCTTGGAAGCATCTGCGCCATGCTGATTACCATCATTATTTATCTGATAAGAAGAGTTCTCTCTTTCGGAGAATGCATGGAATGCCTGCCTGACGGATTCAAAGCCATGGTTCCGGCAATCCTGATTCTTACCTTTGCATGGACCTTAAAGGCAATGACAGACAGCCTGGGCGCCGCGGAATTTGTTGCCGCCGCCATGGAACAGAGCGCGAAGGGACTTATGAACTTCCTGCCCGCCATCATCTTTCTGGTTGGCTGTTTCCTTGCCTTTTCAACGGGAACCTCATGGGGCACCTTTGGTATCCTGATTCCCATTGTGGTTGCGGTATTTGCAAACTCCAACCCGCAGCTTATGATTATTTCCATTTCCGCCTGTATGGCAGGCGCCGTTTGCGGAGACCACTGCTCTCCCATTTCGGATACCACCATTATGGCCAGCGCCGGCGCTCAGTGCGACCATGTAAATCATGTTTCCACTCAGCTTCCTTACGCGCTTTTGGTTGCCGCAGTTTCCTTTGTCACCTATCTGGTGGCAGGCTTTGCGCAGAACCCCTGGCTGCCTCTTCCCATTGGCATCCTTCTGCTCCTGCTTAGTCTGGTAGTTATTAAAAATTTCGGCCGGACAAACGAAGTTTAAAATTTAAGGGCTGCCTCTGCCGGAGAAATTTCCGGTTGCGGCAGCCCTTTGTTTCACGCAAAATTTTTGCGGTTATACAGCCTACAGCGCTTCGATTTTGCTCATCAAATCGTTGATGTCCATACCGTGAACCATAGCAGCCTCCTCAAGGCTCTCTCCCTGAGCGGAAGGGCATCCCAGACAATGCATTCCCGCTTCCATGAGAATGGGAGCAACGTCGGGATTGGTTCTTAAAATCTCTCCGATTGTCATTTCTTTGGTAATTCCAGCCATATAATATAACCTCCTTTGCCTCTTTTAACATGCAGTTTTCAACAGGAAGATTTTGTCAGTCCTGCAGTAGTTATCAGTATAATACTTTGCCCCATTTATGGCAAGCCTAAACCTTGCAAAGAACTTTCAAAGGTTGAATCACTTTTTACAAAAAAATCATAAGATTACCTTAAAATTCATACTTTGTTTATAAAAAAGTACACTCTCAACCTTGACTCATTATGACCCTGTAACATATAATGATGGTACGGCAATCGCATAGTTTTATGCACAATTATATCAAATAAATCAAAATTGAGGAGGCTTATGCAAATGAAACCAGAATGGACAGATTTTGTAGGCGGCAAATGGGAAAATGAAGTCAATGTACGTGATTTCATTCAGAGAAACTATCATCCTTATGATGGTGACGAATCTTTCCTTGCCAAAGCTACAAAGGACACAACCGATTTATGGCAGATGGTACTTGACCTGCAGAAAAAAGAGCGCGAGGCAGGCGGCGTTCTTGACATGGATACCAAGGTTGTATCCACAATTACTTCACACGGCCCCGGTTACCTTGACAAATCCAAGGAAAAAATCGTCGGCTTCCAGACGGACAAACCTTTCAAGCGTTCCCTTCAGCCTTACGGCGGTATCAGAATGGCAGAGAAAGCCTGCTCCGATAACGGCTACGAAGTAGACCCTGAAATCAGCGAATTTTTCTCAACTCACAGAAAAACACATAATGCCGGATGTTTCGACGCTTACAATGCAGAAATGAGAGCATGCCGTTCCGCGCACATCATCACAGGTCTTCCGGATGCTTATGGACGCGGCCGTATCATCGGCGACTACAGACGTGTTGCTCTGTATGGTATTGACAGACTGATTGAAGACAAACAGGCTCAGAAGGATTCCACAGGACGCGTTATGACTGATGATGTTATCCGTCTCCGCGAAGAACTCTCCGAGCAGATGGTTGCCCTTAAGCAGATGAAAGAAATGGCTGCTTCCTATGGCTGCGATATTTCCAAACCTGCTTCCAACGTAAAAGAAGCTATTCAGGCAACCTATTTCGGATATCTGTGTTCCGTTAAGGAGCAGAACGGCGCCGCTATGTCCCTTGGACGTACATCTACTTTCCTTGATGTTTACGCTGAGAGAGACCTTGCAAACGGAACCTTCACAGAAGAAGAAATCCAGGAGTTCGTTGACCACTTCATTATGAAACTGCGCTGCGTTAAATTTGCGCGTACTCCCGAGTACAACCAGATTTTCGCCGGCGACCCCGTATGGGTAACCGAGTCTCTCGGCGGTGTTGGCGTTGACGGACGTCACATGGTAACGAAGATGAGCTTCCGTTATCTGCACACCCTGACCAACTTAGGTCCCAGCCCTGAGCCGAACCTTACGGTTCTCTGGTCCACCAGACTTCCTGAAAACTGGAAGAAATACTGTGCAAAGATGTCTATCCAGACCTCTTCCATCCAGTATGAGAACGACGACCTTATGAGAGTAACCCACGGCGACGACTACGGTATCGCATGCTGCGTATCCTCCATGGTAATCGGTAAGGAAATGCAGTTCTTCGGCGCAAGAGCAAACCTGGCAAAATGTCTGCTTTACGCTTTGAACGGCGGTGTTGACGAAGTTACCAAGAAACAGGTTGGCCCTAAATACCGTCCTGTTACCGGCGACGTTCTTGATTATGATGATGTATACAGCAAGTTCATCGACATGGTAGAATGGCAGGCAGACGTGTATGTAAATACACTGAACGTTATCCATTACATGCATGACAAATACTGCTATGAGAGAGCTGAAATGGCACTCCATGACAGAGACGTTAAGCGTTACTTCGCAACTGGCGTTGCAGGTCTTTCCATCGTTGCAGACTCCTTATCAGCAATCAAGTATGCAAAGGTAGAAGCAATCAGAGATGAAGACGGCATTATCGTTGACTTCAAGACAACCGGGGAATTCCCTAAATACGGTAATGACGACGACCGTGTAGACAGCATCGCTCAGGACGTTGTTCACAAATTTATGACAGCAATCAGAAGACATCACACCTACAGAAACGGTGTTCCTACCACATCCATTCTTACCATTACTTCTAACGTAACCTATGGTAAGGCAACAGGTAACACACCTGACGGACGTAAGAAAGGCCAGCCTTTCGCTCCCGGTGCAAACCCGATGCACGGACGTGACACCCACGGCGCGGTAGCTTCCTTATCTTCCGTATCCAAACTTCCTTTCAATGATGCGCAGGATGGTATCTCCAATACCTTCACCATCATTCCCGGAGCTCTTGGAAAAGAAGACCAGGTATTTGCCGGCGATATCGAATTAGATTTAAATAAATAAATTTCAACCCTATTTCAGGAGGTACAATGCAATGGACAATGAAAAAATGGTGGAAGACCTTGTAAAAATGCTGGATTCCGGCATGGCTATGGGAGTAGGCCATGTGAATGTGGACTACGACGAAACCAAAGACGATACAAAAAATGTTCAGACCATGGGATGTACGGACTGCTCCAGAACCCCTCTGGCGTGCAGCGTACCTACCCTGGAAGACGGTCTGGATGATTTTCACTAAACAGCGAAAGCAAAGCCAATATACGGAGCAATTTTCGTATGTGTAAACATCCGGAAATTGTTCCGGACAAAAGTGTATTGGCATGGCTTTGGCCGAACTATAATAAAAGGAGGCAGATTACCATGGCAAATACAGCTCAGGTAGATAATTTAGTATCATTATTAGACGGTTACGCAACAAAAGGCGGACATCACCTCAACGTAAACGTATTAAACAGAGATATGTTATTGGATGCTCAGAAACATCCTGAGAACTATCCTCAGCTTACAATCCGTGTTTCCGGATATGCTGTAAACTTCATTAAGCTTACACCGGAACAGCAGGCTGACGTTATTTCCCGTACATTCCACGAGTCAGTTTAATTGACTGTCTGGGGACTGCTGCAGTTTTTGCGGCAGTCCCCTTAATTAA
>CAJTMZ010000133.1 GCA_910577445.1 uncultured Lachnospiraceae bacterium
GGAGCACCCGCCGGGCCGGCATCGAACAAGCTGGGCTGGGGATTTTCCTCCGGGCTCACGTTTAATTTTTCGTCTGCCATTCGTTACCTCCTTTTTTAATTTCGTGAATGTTGCACAAATCTTGCGCTAAAAGTTTGTTACTATTTTTTCGCCTCCCTCCCGGCTATCCACGCAAAAAAGCCGCCCGTTTTTTCATGCCGGACGGCTTTTAGCGTAATGTGATAGATCAAATATTATTTTTTGTGGTTGGTAGGTTTTGAAAAGCCTTGTATTTACAGTGTTCTTATTAAGAAACAATCATAGGAAGCTACTGCGTCAGACCCGTAAATACCGATATAGTTGTTGAGCACAATATTGGAAACGCTCATAAGTACGGTAATAAGGGCCCCCGGAATACCGATACCCACGACGCTGCGAATCATCGCCGCGTCCGGTGCAAAGCGTTTAGGCGACAACGGCACCAGTTGGTTTCCCCTGCGTTCCTCGCGAATCATGCAGGCAATATAGTATATTGTCGCGCATACAAATCCTAAGGATGTTGCAAGAGCGGCGCCTGCCGTTCCCCATTCGAAGATGGCGATAAAAACATAATCCAGTATCATATTGATTACATTTCCAAGGACTAATCCGATAGTGCCTTCTTTTATCAGTCCCACCGAACGGAACAGGTGGACAAACCCGTTTGCCATCATAATGAAAGGAGCGCCTGCAAAAATCCACTTCAGATAATCACAGGTATAAGCGATATTATCCGCGTCCGCGCCGGATATTTTTGCCAGCGGCTGTAAAAACGCCAGTCCCAGAACAAGCGTGATAACGCCGGCGATTGCCATTCCGTAGACGCAGAAATTCATTGTTGTACCGGATTCCTTTTTCTTTTCCTCTCCCAGTAATCTGGCGATTACGCTGCTGCCGCCCATGCCGAAAATGCAGGCGATGGACATAATAATAAGCAATATGGGGGCGCACAGCGTTACGGCGGCGATGGCCGCCGGTTCTCTTGTCAGAGAGACAAAAAATGTGTCGGCAATATTATAGATAAGTGTCGTAAGCTGTCCCAGCATAGCCGGTAAGCCAACCCTCATAATTGCTTTGGAAATACTCTTTTCTTCAAAAACCGATGTCATGTTTTCTTTTCCTCCCTTGCGTTTTTTTTCATTATATTTTAAAATCAGTTTCAGGAAACAGGACATATGTCCTGTTAGAGGGAAATTTTATGGAAAGAATATATGATAAGAAGGAAGTTGCGGCATGCGTTTCCAAAAGTAAATATCATGCCGTACTTGAATTGCTGGACATTGATTTTTATCTGATAAAATATGAAAAGGGCGAATTGGTGAGCTCGCCCTTTCGGAAGGAATCTTTGTTCCAGATAGTGGAGCAGGGCTCTATCAACATTTATTTCATCCGGGACGACGGCACGCGTTATTCGCTGTCAAAGGGAACGACAGATTATTTTCTCGGCGACATGGATATTTTTTATCCGAAAAGCAGCAGTATTTATGCTGAGGCAGCCGAAAGCCTGACCTGTATTTCATTTTCCATTGATAAATACAGGGAAATACTGCTTGCAAGCAACAGGTTTCTGGCGCTTATCTGCAGCAGCCTTTCTGTCAAAATCGGAACCATGACGACCATTGACGCCGCGCCGGCTTCCCTTAAGGAACGGGTTATTTCCTATATGAAATATAAATGCGCCGACAAAACCTTAAAGGGAATAGAGCAGGCTGCTTTTCATCTGCACTGCAGCGCAAGGCAGCTCCAGAGGATTTTAAATCAGTGCGAGGCCGCTGGATTAGTCAGAAAAACGGGTAAAGGGACATACAGGCTGAATGGCGCGTAATGGCGGCGCGGAAACGGAGGAAAATATGCCACAGATGAGCGTAATGATAAAGCCGGCCTCAGGGCTGTGCAATATGCGGTGCAGCTATTGTTTTTATGCGGACGAGATGGAAAAGCGGGGCCAGTCCTCTTTTGGGATTATGAGCGCCGAAACGTTGGAATGCGTTATACGGGAAATCTTTTCCTATGCGGAAAACCAGTGTACCATCGCTTTTCAGGGAGGCGAGCCCACGCTTGCCGGAATAGACTTTTACAGGCAGTGCTTAAGTCTTGAAAAAAAGTACAACACCGGAAAGGTCAGGGTATCCCATGCGCTGCAGACAAACGGGTATGAACTGAATGAGGAGTGGTACTCCTTTTTTGCTGAGAACCGTTTTCTCGTCGGCCTGTCAGTTGACGGCATAAAGGCGGCCCACGATGCGTACCGGAAAGACGCGCAGGGCCGGGATACCTATTTTCGGGTACTGGAGACGGCCCGGGGGCTGGAAGAGGCGGGAGCCGAGTTTAATATACTGACGGTGGTAAACGGGAAAACCGCGCCTAAAATACGGAAGATTTATGAAAACTACAAAAAGCTGGGCTTTTTCTGGCAGCAGTACATCGCCTGTCTGGACCCCATCGGGGAGCGGCAGGGGCAGCAGGCGTATTCTCTGACGCCCGAAATGTACGGAAGGTTTCTAATCGATTTGTTTGAACTGTGGGAGCTGGATTTAAAGCGCGGGAAACAGCCCTATATCCGCCAGTTTGAGAATTATATCGGGATTCTTCTGGGGCAGGTTCCGGAATCCTGCGAGCAGCGGGGCGTTTGCGGGTTCCAGCATATTGTGGAAGCGGACGGAAGCGTATATCCCTGTGATTTCTATGCCCTGGATGGGTATTGTCTGGGAAATCTGAAAACAGACAGTTTTGAAAAAATAGCGCAAAAAAGGAAGGAGAGCAGGTTTGTGGAGGATTCTGTGAACCACACGGAAAAGTGCAGGCAATGCGCTTATTTTGCGGTCTGCCGCGGCGGCTGCCGCAGGCACCGGGAACAGCCCGGCACAAAAGAGGGCGGGAATTATTTCTGCGAATCATACCGGATGTTTTTTGACGCCTGTCTGCCACGGCTGATGGAAATTGCGAAGGGCATCTTACCGCCCCGAAACGGCAGAACACGTTCCGGCGTCTTGCGCCCCGGCTTTCCCGTGATAAAATAAAAGGCAGAAAAGAAAAAGCTTTTGGAGGTACGTCATTTGCAGGTTCATATAGAAACCGGGGAAGATATTTCCGAAACCGTAATTACCATAAGATGTAAGGAAAAAACGCCTTATATCAGCAGGTTAATCGGGGCTCTTAAAATCATAGACAGGCAGATTATCGTGAAATATGAAGGAGCGGTCACTTCTCTGAATTTGGAAAAAATTCTGTATATCGAATCGGTGGACAGAAAATGCTTCGTCTACACGGATAAGGAAACCTATGAATCCGACAGCCGCTTATACGAGCTGGAAGAGCGGTTGGAGGAGTATCTTTTCGTGCGGATAAGCAAGTCTTCTATTGTCAATCTGAAAAACATCGAATCCATAAAGACATACATTAACAGACGGCTCCTTATTACGTTAAACAACGGGGAGCAGCTAATCGCATCCAGGCAGTACGCGGATGCGATTAGATTATTGCTGGGAATGAAGGGAAAATGAACAGGCCAAAGTGGAGGACAAAGTGATGGAAGAGAGAAAACATTTATTGGATTATCTGGCGCAGGTTTTTACGATTTTCGGAGTGACGGTTCTTGTAATCAGCGTCATCTGCGTTCTGACGGGAGAGGAGGCGGCGGAAGAATCCACCATGTTCCGGTTAGGGAGCGGAGGGATTCCCACAGAGACAATTTTCCAGTACCTGCTCACAAGCGTCTGTGTGACGGCTCTCAGATTTTTGTTTTTTACGGACGTTTTGATTAAAAAAATGTCGGTTACCAAAAGGACGGCCGGCTTGCTGGGGGCGGTGATTGCCTTAATCGGCGTTTTTTCTTATCTGTTCGGGTGGTTTCCCGTAGATAAACCGGAGGGATGGATTGCCTTTTTTATCTGTTTCGGGATTTGCTTTGCGGTCAGCGCCGCGGTGTCCGCCATAAAGGAAAACGCGGAAAACAGACGGCTTGAGGACGGACTTGAGAATTTAAAGAAAAGGAACGGCGGTGTACGCTGAAACGTAAAAACAAGGAGGAAATCGTGGTGGATACATTTATCGAAGTAAGAAATTTATCCCATTCTTTCGGGGTGAAAAAGGTTCTGGACAATATTTCCTTTCAGGCCGAAAAAGGGGCGGTTACCGGGCTTTTAGGGCCTTCCGGCGCGGGAAAGACCACGCTGGTGAACCTTCTGACCGGGCAGCTTAAACCGGATACGGGGGAAATCAGAATAGGCGGCCGCGAGACGGGAGGCGGCCGGCCGGGGATTATGATGGACAGCTTCGGGCTCTACGAGAGGTTATCCGTCTATGAAAACCTGAAAATATATGCCAGAATCTACCGGGTCCCGGAGAGGCGGATTGACGAGCTTCTCAAAAAGGCGGAGCTTTCCGGCGCCGGAAAAACGATAGTGGGAAGACTTTCTAAGGGGATGCGCAGCCGGGTGAACTTCTGCAGGGCGCTCCTTAAGGAGACGGACATTTTATTTCTGGATGAACCGACTTCCGGCTTAGACCCGGCCACAACGGAAAAAATCCACGGGATGATGCTGGAAGAAAAAAGCGAAGGGACCACCATCTTTTTAACCACCCACAACATGCACGAGGCGGAACGGCTCTGCGATAAGGTGATACTGTTAAACGAGGGAAAGATTGTGGAGGACGGGGTCCCGAAGGAAATCTGCCGGAAGTACAATTCCGAAAACAAAATAGAGGTGGTTCTGAAAAACGGAGAGGTGCACAGGATAAAAAACGCCGATGAAAGCGCCGGGGCCATGGGGAAGTGGCTAAGCGGCGGGGAAATCGTGAGCGTTCACTCTTCGGAGCCGGATTTGGAGCAGGTATTTCTTGGCATCACAGGAAGGAGACTCTGGGAATAATGAATAACATAGCGATAATTTTTCAGAAGCAGATAAAGGACATTTTGAAAAACAAGACGGTTTTGATTGAGTTTATTATCTTTCCCCTGATGGCCTTTATTATGACGAAAACGGTTCAAATTCAGGATATGCCCGCAGGTTTTTTCGTAAAGCTGTTTGCGGTAATGTATATCGGTATGGCGCCCCTTACCGGTATGTCAGCCATTATCGCCGAGGAAAAGGAAAAAAACACCTTAAGGGTGCTGCTGATGGCGGACGTAACGCCGGCGCAGTACCTTACCGGGACGGGAGGATGCGTCTTTCTTATCAGTATGGCGGGAGCCGGGGCGTTCTGCGCCATATCAGGCTATAGCGGGCCAGGTGAAAAGGCGCTGTTTTTGCTGCTGATGGCCATTGGAAGCCTGGTTTCCATGCTGATTGGGGCGGTCATAGGGGCCGGGTGCAAAAGCCAGATGTCGGCGACCTCCGTCGCGGTTCCCGTGATGATGACCTTTTCCTTTCTGCCCATGCTTTCCATGTTTAACGAGACCATCAAAAAAGCGGCGGAATTTGCGTATTCCAGACAAATCATGGTTCTGATGGACGGGCTGGGAAAAGGGCAGGATAATACAGGGAGCGTGATAATTATCGTCCTTAATATGATGTTATTTGGCGGCCTGTTCGGCGTGCTGTATAAAAAAGGCGGGCTTGGCGGAAACTGACAGGCGGTAAAGCAAAATCCGGCAGGTGGTAAAAACAAACCGGGAATAAGGCGTGTGCGTCCGGTAATCATTTGATAAAGCCGAAGCAATGTGATAAGATGAAAAGGCAGAACCAACTTGGAAAGATATGAAAGTATAACTACCAGGAGGAAGTAAGAATGATTATGATGGAGCATGTGTGCAAATCATACAGGATTGCAAAGAGAAACGCGGGTTTCCGGGAGGCGTGCAAATCGCTTTTTTTCCGGGAATACGAAGTGGCCACTGCCTTAAGCGACGTCAGCTTTACCATAGGCGACGGGGAGATGGTGGGCTACATCGGCCCCAACGGAGCGGGGAAAAGCTCCACAATCAAAATTCTAAGCGGAATATTGACGCCGGACAGCGGAAGGGTGCTTGTGGACGGAAGGATTCCCTACAGGGACAGAATAGAACACGTCAGGCAAATCGGCGTGGTGTTCGGGCAGCGTTCCCAGCTATGGTGGGATGTTCCGGTCATTGATTCTTTTGAACTGCTGAAAGATATTTATTCCATTCCCAAATCCGGGTACAGACAGAATCTGGAAGAGCTGACGCAGCTCTTAAATCTGGAGGAGCTTTTGCGCACGCCTGCAAGGCAGTTGTCACTGGGCCAGAGAATGCGGTGCGAAATTGCGGCCTCCCTTCTGCACGGACCGAAGCTTCTGTTTCTGGACGAGCCTACAATCGGGCTGGACGCGGTTTCCAAGCTTGCGGTGCGCGATTTCATTTTAAAACTGAATAAGCTTCACGGCGTAACCGTGATTCTGACGACCCATGACATGCAGGATATCGAGGCCCTTGCCAGCAGAATCATTCTGATTGGAAAGGGACGGATTTTGATGGACGGGAACCTGTCGGATATCAAAAAGGGAAACGCCGATATTGACGAGACGGTGGCGGAGCTGTACCGCTCCTACAACATTTAGGGAGGGACGGCTATGAAATATCTTTCTTTTTTCCGAATGCGGTTTGCCGTCGGGCTGCAGTACCGCATAGCGGCTCTGGCGGGAGCCGTCACACAGTTTGCCTGGGGGTTTATGGAAATTATGATATTTAAAGCCTTCTACCGGGCGGACGCCTCTTCCTTTCCCATGAGCTTTCAGGCTGCCGTCTCTTACGTCTGGCTGCAGCAGGCGTTTCTGGCCCTTTTTGCGGCGTGGATGATGGAGAATGAGATTTTTGACACGATTGTAAGCGGCAACGTGGCTTATGAACTGTGCCGGCCGGTGGGGATTTACGATATGTGGTTTGCAAGGAACATTGCCGGACGGCTTTCAAGGGCGGTGCTTCGGTGCTTTCCCATTCTGGCAATCGCCGTATTTTTGCCAGAGCCCTACGGGATTGCGCCTCCGGCGTCCCCGGCGTGCTTTGCGCTGTTTTTGCTCACCGCGGCTTTGGGGCTTTTGATGACGGTGTCTTTTTGTATGCTTGTCTATGTGCTGTCCTTTTTTACCATATCGCCTGCGGGACTCCGCATCCTGTTTGTGTCGGGAACGGAATTTCTGGCGGGCGGGGTGATTCCGCTTCCCTTTTTTCCCGATAAGGTGCGGTTTTTCATGGAGCTTCTTCCCTTTGCCGGTATGCAGAACGTGGCGCTGCGCGTCTACAGCGGCAGCATGAGCGCAGGCGAGATAAAGCGGGCGGTGCTTTTGCAGTTGTTCTGGCTTGTGGCGGTTACCGGGCTGGGAAAGGCGCTGTGCCGTCTCGCGGAAAAGAAAATTACGGTGCAGGGAGGGTAAGACGGGGATTGAAGATGAAAAATGACTGTTCTTTTATAAAGCTCTATTGGCATTATGTGTCCATTAACGTGCGGTCCATGATGCAGTACAAGACCTCCTTTTTTCTGTCGGTGACGGGACAGTTTTTTGTGTCCTTCAACGTGTTTCTTGGCATTTATTTCATGTTCAGGAGGTTCCCGGAGGTGGACGGGTTTACCTACAGCGAGGTTCTTTTGTGCTACGGCGTGGTCTTGCTGGAATACTCCCTTGCGGAAATGTTTGCAAGGGGATTTGACATGTTTCCCGGAATGGTGAGAGGGGGAGAATTTGACCGGGTGCTGGTGCGGCCCCGGGGAGAAATCCTGCAGGTGCTTGGCAGCAAATTTGAACTGACAAGAATCGGGCGTATGATTCAGGCGCTTTTTATGTTTGTCTATGGGATTGTGAAAAGCGACGTGACATGGACTTTTCCAAGGGCGCTTACCGTAATCTTTATGCTGGCCGGCGGTACTGCGGTTTTTAGCGGACTTTTTTTAATCTATGCGGGAATATGCTTTTTTACGCTGGACGGGCTGGAATTTATGAACGTGTTTACCGACGGGGCCAAAGAGTTCGGCAAGTATCCCGTGGGGATTTACGGGGAAAAGATGCTTTTGTTTGCCACCTTTATCGTGCCCTATGCGCTGGTTCAGTATTATCCTCTGCTTTTTCTTCTGGGACGGCGGAATTCTTTGTTTTACATGGTTCTGCCCCTGCTTGCCGGAGCGTTTCTTTTTCCGGCCATGGGCCTGTGGAAGTTTGGCGTGAGGCATTACCAGTCCAGCGGGTCGTAAACGGCAGGTTTTTATGCTCGTCTGGACGTATATAATTATACGGATAGAGATTAGAGAAAGAATGGGGTGAACACATTGGTACGGATAGCGATATGTGACGACGATAAGGAAGCTGTCAAATCCCATGGGGATATTGTGAAAGACTGTCTGCGCGCTTGCGGAATAGGTTATGAGATTGCAACTTATACACAAAGCAGCAATCTTCTTTTTGATATTACAGACGACAATTTTTTCTATGATTTGATTTTGCTTGATATAGAAATGCCTGGAATGACAGGCATGGAATTATCTGAAAAGCTCAAACCTCATTTACCAAATGTAAAGATTATTTTTATCACGTCGCATATTGAATATGCGATTGACGCTTTTGAGCTTTCTATTTTCCGTTATGTGCCAAAAAGCGACCTGAGTAATCGTCTGGCGTCCGCTGTGGTAGACGCTGCAAAACTGATTGAGTTAGAGGCTGGAAAGGAGTATATCATTCAAGCTGCCGGACG
>CAJTMZ010000134.1 GCA_910577445.1 uncultured Lachnospiraceae bacterium
GGAAATCCATTTATAACAAGTGTGCTGACAGGTGCGAAGCGGAACTTTTAATGGGGGGAACAGGATTTGTATATAAAAGACCAGAAAGTTATTATAAGCGCAGCCATTACCGGAGCGACACATGTGCCCAGCATGTCTCCGTATCTGCCTAAGAATCCCGATGAAATTATTGAGAGCGCCATAGAGGCGCACAGGGCCGGGGCTGCTGTCGTACATATTCACGCGAGAGGAGAGAATGGAAAGCCAACTACGGACCATGGAATTTTTCATTATATACTCTCGTCCATCAGGCAGGAATGCGACGCTGTAATCGGCATTACTACCGGAGGGGCCAATGGGATGAGCGTGGAGGAGAGATTTTCCGTAATCAGCAAATTCCAGCCGGAGATGGCTTCCGCAAACGGCGGCTCTATGAATTTCAATTATAATAAGCTACTGACAAACGTGGAGCATCCCGTTTACGAATGGGAACAGGAATATGTGGAGAGAACCTGGGATAATGTTTTCCGCAATTCCTTCCGGGATATGGAATACTGTATCCGCACAATGAATGAATATGGGACGCTTCCGGAATATGAAATATTTGATTACGGGCAGCTTAACAATTTAAAAATATTGAAGAATCAGGGAGTGATTACACAGCCGATTTATATACAGTTTGTGCCGGGAGTACAGGGAGGTATGCCGGCTAACAATGAGACTTTAATGTTTATGTTTGACCAGGCAAGGAAAATTTTAGGAAATGATATTAAATATTCCACGGTGGGTGTGGGAAGGAAAATGTTCAAACTGGAAACCTTGTGCGCATTAAACGGAGGAAATGTCCGGGTAGGGATGGAGGACGGGCTGTATATTGACCCGGCAGGTACTCTTGCAAAGAGTAACGCGCAGCAGGTATTTAAAATTAAAAAAATACTGGAAGATTTGGATTTTGAGACGGCAGACAGCGAGGAAGCCAGAGGGCTGCTCCATCTGAAAGGAAAAGATAATGTCAATTTTTAATTGCCTGTGCTGGCAGTCAGATTATATGAGAATAGAAAGGCGTGATGTTTAAATGAAATATGAGATTGGCCAGAGTGCGGAATTTTCAAAGACAATTGCGGAATGCGACGTTTATGCTTTTGCCGGAATAACCGGAGATTTCAATCCTTTGCATACCAATGAGGAAAAAGCCGGGAGAATGTATTTTGGAAAAAGAATTGTGCACGGGATGCTGACGGCGTCCTTCCTATCCACAGTGATTGCAGGCAGTATGCCGGGGCCGGGGACCATTTATATGGAGCAGGATGCAAAATTTTTAAGACCCGTTTTTTTCGGAGATACTATTACCGCCAGGGTGACGATTGCAGAATTGCTGGAAAAGGGCAGGGCCAGGCTTACCACTGTTGTGACCAATCAGGACGGAGTGGTTGTCGTTGACGGGACAGCTTTGGTAAAACTGCCGAAGGAGGATTAGTTTATGGTACATAAGATTCAAAATGTAGTGATTGCCGGAGCCGGAATTATGGGCGCGTCTATCGCCCGGCTTTTTGCGTCTTTTCAATATAGGGTAACGCTTTATGATATCAGCAGGGAAGCCCTTGATAAAAGCAGAGAGTTGATTTTTGCGGATAATGAACAGGGGACGGGCATGGCAAAAGAAGCGCTGGCAGAGGGAAAGGGAGGCAAAGTCCGGGAAAATATAGTTTTTTCCAGTGATAAGGAATGCTTTGGACAAGCAGATTTTGTAATAGAAGCCATTGTTGAAAAAATGGAAATCAAGCACAGGTTTTTCGAGGAGATTTCCCGTCTGGTTCCGGAGAGGGCGGTGCTGACCAGTAATACTTCCGGTTTATCCCTGACGGAAATTGCAAAAGCGGTACATCTGCCGGAACGCTTCTGCGGAATGCACTGGCTTAATCCGCCGCATATCTGCCCCCTCATTGAAGTAATCAAAGGACAAAGGACCAGACAGGAAACGGCGGATATTGTCTTTGATGTAGCCCGGGATATCCGCCGCTATCCGGTGCGCCTTCAAAAGGAAGTGCCCGGCTTTTTGATTAACCGGTTTCAGTTTGCCATATTGAGGGAAGCTATGGCTCTGGCGGAGGAGGGCGTGGCGTCAAGGGAAGATATTGACAATGTATTTAAATATGGTCTTGGTCTTCGTTATGCCTGTCTTGGGCCTTTTGAGATTGCAGATTTGGGCGGATTGGATACCTTCTATCACATTGCGGATTACCTTTTCCGGGATTTAAGCGATGCAAAGGAGGTTCACAGGATGCTTGCGAATTTGTACCGGAAGGGAGATTTTGGTGTGAAGTCCGGAAAGGGGTTTTATGATTACGGTAACGGCCGTGACCGGGCAGTGATTCATAAGCGGGACATGGATTTTCAGAAAGTTTCGAAATGCCTTTATGGAGAGCTGTGAGGGTAGAATTATATTTTGACTGGTGTGTCTGAACATGACATACAGTTGTCGTGTTCACTGTGATATAATCATACATATTTACGGAGGAAAATGTATGAGATACACATGGATTGACGAATATCTGCTGAACAAACCGGGCGTGACCAAAGACCTTAAGAAGGAATGGAACTGGATTCGCTATCAAATCGGGGAAAAGATGTTTGCCGCGGTCTGTCTTGGGGAGGATAACGAGCCCTACTACATAACGTTGAAACTGGAACCGGCGGAGGGCGACTTTTTAAGGACGCAGTACGAGGATATCCTTCCGGGATATTACATGAACAAGGTACACTGGAATTCCATCAAACCGGACGGGGAAGTGCCGGACGACCTGTTAAAGGATTTGCTGGACAAATCCTACCGGCTGGTGTTTGGGGGGCTTAGCAGAAAAAAACAGAAAGAAATACTGCCGGAAGAGTAAAAAATTTTGGCCGCAAAGAGTTGGATTAACTGTCCAATGAAAACAGAATGAAAATATATTATCCTCTTATCAGAGCCACAAAGGCATGGTAAGAGGATATTTTTTTGCAGGCAGCAGGCGCGGAGATTTGGCATCTCCGCTTACGGGCTGTTACACAAAGGGGAGTTTTTATGCTGTTTCTGATTGATTATGAGAACGTCGGTAATGCCGGGATGAAGGGCTGCGGTTACCTGGATGCCCGGGACTATGTGATAGTTTTTTACAGCGAGGCCAGAAGACATATGGAACAGCGGATTCTGGAGCAGGTAACCGCCTCCGGCTGCGCTTTTGAGATATGCAAGCTATACAAAGCCGGAAAGAATGCCCTTGACTTTTATATTGCTTCCCGCCTGGGAGAGCTGATTGGCGGCGGGTATGACGGTATTGGCGTTATTGTCAGCAACGACGGCGGTTTCGGGGCCGTTCGGGATTATTGGGAAAAAAGAGCCGCCCATAAAAGAAAAATTCTGCTGGCCTCCTGTGTGGAGGACGGGATTGTGAGCGGGAACGAGAACAATGAACGCACGGCTGCGCTGCGGCGTCTGCGGGAGAATCTTTCAATCGGCGAGTACTATTCCGCCTATAAGGAGAAGACGCGCACAAAGGAGGTTCTGCGCAGATTGTTTGAAGGCACGGAATATGAGGGCAGAATCGGAGAAATTCAGAATCTGCTGGAAGATGGCGGGAAAACTTCAAAGGTTGTTTACCTGAACAGCTTACATTTATTTGGAAGAAAAAGTGGACTGGAAATATATCACAAAATCAGGGAGTGCGGAGAATTGCGCTAAGACTTCAAATACGCTTGACGTATATGAAAACCAACTTTAAAATAAATATTGTATATTATGGGAGGACTGACAGAATGAATGAAATAATAAAGGCTTTATATGCAAGAAAATCTGTCCGTGTATTTACGGAGGAGGAAATTTCAAAAGAAGATAAAGAAAGTATTTTAGGCGCGGCACTGCAGGCGCCCTCCGCAGGCTGTCAGCTTCTTTATACGATTCTCGATATTACCGACCCTGACAAAAAGGAGAAGCTGGCGGACTTGTGCGACCATCAGTCTTTTATCGCAAAAGCAAAAATGGTGCTGGTATTTTGTGCAGACTGCCGGAAGTGGCTTTCCTTTTATGAGGAAGCGGGGCTGTCTCCGAGAAAGCCGGGGACGGGCGACTTGCTTTTAGCCGTGGAGGATGCGGTGATTGCGGCGCAAAACGCCGTGACGGCGGCGGAAAGCCTGGGGATTGGTTCGTGTTACATTGGCGATGTGATGGAAAACGCAGAGGAAATGAAGACGCTTTTGGGGCTGCCGGAGTACGTGTATCCCGCCTGTATGCTGGTGTTCGGGTATCCTGTGCAGCAGCAGAAGGAGAGGAAAAAGCCGGAGCGTTTTGCGGTTTCCGATATTGTCTGTGAAAATTCCTATCAGGATAAGAGTGGCCGGCAAATCCGGGAGATGTTTTCGGGAAAGACCGGGCAGCAGGAATACGACAAGTGGATGGAGGCATTCTGGAAGAGAAAATATGAATCGGATTTTTCCAATGAGATGAACCGCTCCATGGAAGTATATCTGAAGTACTTTCAGGAATAAAGAAGCGGAAAGTATACTACTATATGCATCGGACGGGATTGGGCGGCTGGCAAAACAGAGAGAAAAGCGGGAAGCGCGGGAAAAAACAGCGGGAAAAGCAGAAAAGACAGACTTGACATACATACCGGTAGTATGTTAAAGTTAAACATACCACCGGTATGCAAATGTACTGATAATATATCAGAAAGAGAGAACGCCATGGCAAGGAACAAGCATCCGGAGGAAACTGTTAATTTAATATTGGACGTCTCTTTTCGGCTCTTTATGGAAAAGGGATACGAGCATACATCCATTCAGGATATTATTGACAATCTGGGAGGGCTCAGCAAGGGAGCGATTTATCATCATTTTAAATCAAAGGAAGATATTCTGGAGGCCGTGACAAACAGAATGACGGAGGAATCCAACAGGCTGCTCGCCGTGATTCGTGACAGGACGGACCTTAACGGGAAAGAAAAGCTCGCAATGATGTTCAGAAATTCCCTTTTAAGGCCCGAGCAGAATAAAATCTTTCAGGTTGCGCCTAATATCCGCAATAGTCCGGGACTGGTTTTCAGTATGCTGCATGATACTGTGGACGTGGTGACGCCGGATTACATGCTGCCGGTCTTTTTACAGGGAGTTGCCGACGGCTCTATTAAGACCGATTACCCGGAGGAACTGGCGGAGCTTATTATGCTGTTGGCAAATATCTGGCTGAATCCAATGACATTTGACGATTCTCCAGAGAAATCATACCGGAAAACCATGGCGTTTTGCCAGATGATGCGGGGATTGGGGTTGGACATTGTGGACGAGGAAATAGTAAAGAGAATGTTTGAATTGACAGTGATTTATAACAAAAATAAATAGCGGCAAAAGCTGCTTTAAGCAAGTGTGCCTGTAACAGGATTTTTATGTAGCGGTTCCTTTTCGGGGACAGAGCTTTTCTCTTAGTAAAAGGGCTTTGGAGGAAAAGGAATAAAGCTGCAAAAAATTTACAGGAATACATACCGCTGTTTGGTATGAAAAGGAGGGAAAATTATGAATAAAAAGCTTTTTACAAGGGACTTTACGCTGGTGGTGATTGGCCAGATTATTTCGCTGTTCGGCAATGCCACTATCCGGTTTGCACTGCCGCTGTACCTTATGAATCTGACAGGTTCGGCAGCGCTTTTCGGGACAGTCACAGCCTGCGCTTTTATCCCCTCGGTTCTTGTCTCGCCCGTGGGAGGCATTATCGCGGACAGAATCAACAAGCGCAATATCATGGTGGCGCTGGACTTTTTTACAGCGGCGGTAATTCTTTTATTCTCACTGCTTAAGAATGACGCAAACGTGGTGGTGCTGCTGACGGTGACACTGATGCTTCTATATGGAATTGCCGGGGCCTATCAGCCCTCCGTGCAGGCAAGTATCCCGTCGCTGGTGAATCAGGAAAATTACGTGGCGGCAAATTCCGTTGTCAATGTTATCAACTCACTCTCCGCGCTGACAGGTCCTGCTCTTGGGGGAGTTTTGTACAGCGCTTACGGGCTCGAACCGGTGCTGTGGGTCTGCATCATATGCTTTTTCGTATCGGCGGTGATGGAAATCTTTATCCGCATGCCTTTTCAAAAACAGCCTTCCGGCGGCGGTATATGGAAGACGGTAAAAGGAGATTTCAGGGAAAGCTTTCGCTTTATCATAAAAGAGGAACCCGCTGTATGCCGGGGATTGTTAGCGGTTTGCGGAATCAATCTTTTTTTATCCGCAATGATAAATGTGGGGATGCCGTATCTGATAACGGAAGTGATGGACTTAGGAGCCTTTAATCCAAACCAGCTTTACGGCTTTGCAGAGGGCACGCTGGCAGCCGGCGGACTGGCCGGCGGCATATGCGTGGGCGTTTTAGCGGGAAAGCTTGTAATTCAGAAAGCCGGCAATCTGCTGATATTGGCGTCCTTATGTGTGTTTCCTATGGGAATTTCATTTTTGCTTTTTAAGACAGGGATGATAAATTATCTGGTGATGGTGGTCTGCTGTTTTGCCATAATGATATTTTCCACGATTTTCTCCGTGCAGGCGATGTCTTTTGTACAGGCCAGGACTCCGCAGGCATTAATCGGAAAAGTAATAGCTGTTATGCTGACGATTTCCATGTGCGCCCACCCTTTAGGAAGCATGTTGTACGGATTCTTGTTTGAAGCGGCGGAAGGAAAGGAATTTGCGGTGGTTTTGTTCGCGGGCGCGGTTTCTTTTCTGATTGCGGTGAAAACGAAAAAGATATTTAAAGAATTTGCATAAATTAACAGCCCTCACGCAGACAGGACATGAATCAGGCAGAGCGGCAAAACTGTGGAAAATAGTAACAGACCGGGCAGGAGCCTTCAAATCTAAAGGCGTCCTGCCCGGTCTTTATACATGGCATTCACTGCCTGGTGTAAAAAGAACAGTAAAAATCATGCCTATAATAGTTACCGTTAGCTGACATAATTGTCAAAGTATCCCTGAATTAAAATCACGGGCGTTCCCTTATCGCCGGAACCGCTGGTCAAATCGCAGAGGGAGCCGATTAAGTCGGTGAGCCTTCTGGGGGTGGTTCCCTGAGAAGTCATATCGCCCACCAGATTGTCTTTCTTTTCCCTGATACGGTCGGAAATGGCATCCTTTAACGCCTGACCCGATAAATCTTTAAAATCATTGTCCGCAAGGTATTTCAGCTTAATTTCGTTAGGCGTACCGTCAAGGCCGGGTGTGCTGGCGGGAGATACGCAGGGGTCTGCAAGCTCCCAGATTTTGCCTGCCGGGTCCTTGAAAGCGCCGTCGCCGTAAACCATAACCTCTACGTTCTTTCCGGTTCTGTTTAAGATTTCCTTCTGGATATCCATTACCAAATCGGTACATTCCCTGGGGAAAAGCTTGATGGTATCCTCTGTGGATTTGTTGGAGCCGAGCAGGCCGTAGCGCTCGTTACAGCCGCTTCCGTTTACAGGGCTTGTGAGAATATCGTCCATGCCCATGACCACTTCAGCGCCGGCGGCCTTTAAAAGCCTCTTGGTGCGGGCCCTTGTGTGGATATCGCAGTTTAATACCTTTTTGGTATAAGGAAGAATGCTGCGGCAGTCGTTGGCAAAAATGATTTCCACCTCAGCGCCGGATTCTTTAATTAATTCTCCATAATAAGCGACATAATCCACTCCTGTAAAAGGATGTTTATTTTCGCCGAAAAGTTCTCTGTATCTTTCCAGTGTGAGGACGTCGCTGTAGGGATTGATTCCCGCCTCGTCAAGCTGGTCTAAGGAAACAAGCTCGTTGCCCACCTCGTCGCTGGGATAACTGAGCATCAGGACGATTTTTTTGGCGCCCATGGCAATTCCCCTGAGACAGATTGCAAAACGGTTCCTGGACAAAATCGGGAAAATCACGCCAATCGTTTCTCCGCCCAGCTTTGCCTTAACGTCCTCGGCAATTGCCTGAACAGAGGCATAATTTCCCTGCGCCCTTGCAACGATAGATTCTGTCACCGCAATGACGTCCCTGTCACGGATTTCAAAGTTTTCGCTTTCCGCTGCTTCCAGTACACTGTCCGTAACAATTTTTACCAAATCGTCGCCTTCCCGTATTATCGGGCAGCGGATTCCCCTTGATATAGTTCCTACTTTTCTCTCCATAGTTTTCCTCCATAGGAAACGTTTGCATTCCACCCGACGCTTCCTTCTTATTTAATCGCATTTATGGCGGCTTATGCCAGCGTTTTGACGCCGCCTTTTCTATTATAATATAATTGTCGGAAAAACAAAAGAAAAAATTGAGTTTTAAGGGTTATTTTACAGATAATTCCTTGCCTGGTTTTCCTCTAACTGGTACTGCGCGCAAAGTTTGTCCAGAATTTCCGCATCTGACAGGCCGATGTCCCGCAGGATATTTACGGTGTTCTTTAGCGATTGGCTGTATTTGCTTTCTATTCTGTGGACGGTATCCTGCATTTTTTCTGTCTCTCGCAGGATATCCTCTTTTTCTTTCTGCATCTGTTCCTTTTTCTTCTGTATCTGTTCGATTTCCCTCTTTATTTCTTCACTTTCCCTCTGCATCTCCTCAAACATAAACCTCTCCGTAT
>CAJTMZ010000135.1:0-6238 GCA_910577445.1 uncultured Lachnospiraceae bacterium
TTGGCGAATGCCGCGAGGGTCACATACCCCGCAGCTTGCTGCGGGGGTGTTGACTGGGAGCGCTGTAAGAAACTGTGTGGAAATGAGGAAAAATGAGTATACTCGACATGACTGCCGCCGGGCTGGGAGCGGCGATAAAAGCAAAAAAGGTGACGGCGCGGGAGGCCGTGGAGGCGGTCCTTTTACGGATTGACGAAAAGGAAGCGGCTTATCACTGTTATGTGACGGTGGACAGGGAGGGCGCGCTTGCACAGGCGGAAAAGGTGCAGGGGCTGATTGAGGCCGGTGAGCTGACAGGCCCGCTTGCAGGCGTTCCGGTGGCGATAAAGGATAATATATGTACGGAGGGGCTTTTAACCACCTGTTCCTCCAGAATGCTGTATAATTTTATACCCGCCTTTTCTTCGGAGGCGGTTTTGAACCTGCAAAGGGCCGGGGCGGTAATTATCGGAAAAACCAATATGGACGAGTTTGCCATGGGTTCCACCACGGAGACTTCGGCTTTCGGCGTTACCAGAAATCCATGGAATCCGGAGCATGTGCCGGGAGGCTCTTCCGGCGGCAGTGCGGCGGCGGTTGCGGCGAAGGAATGTTTTTATGCCCTTGGTTCGGATACCGGCGGTTCTATCCGTCAGCCGGCGTCTTTCTGCGGGGTGGTGGGCTTAAAGCCCACTTACGGAACGGTATCCCGGTACGGGCTGATTGCCTACGGCTCTTCCCTGGACCAGATTGGGCCTTTGTGCAGGGACGTTACGGACTGCGCCTTTATTATGGAAGCAATCGCTTCCCATGACGGCAGGGACTCCACTTCCGTCAAAAGAAAGGACACGAATTTCACCTCCGCCCTTGCGGATGACGTGAAAGGGATGAAAATCGGGATTCCCGCAGACTATTTCGGGGAAGGTCTTGACGATGAAGTGCGGGAAGCGGTTCTTGCGGCGGCACGGGTCTTAAAGGATAGGGGAGCTTTGGTGGAGGAGTTTGAATTAGGCCTTGTGGAGTATGCCATTCCCGCTTATTATACGATTGCGGCGGCGGGAAGCCAGTTCCAATCTGGAACGTTTCGACGGTATTAAGTACGGCTATCGCGCAAAAGACTGCGAGGGGCTTCACAATATGTACAGGAAGTCCCGTTCCGAGGGCTTTGGCCCGGAGGTAAAACGCAGAATCATGCTGGGAAGTTTTGTGTTAAGCTCGGGCTATTACGATGCGTATTATCTGAAAGCGCTGCGGGTAAAGGCACTGATTAAGAAAGCTTTTGACGAGGCTTTTGCCAGATATGACGTGATTCTCGGTCCGGCTGCGCCCACCACGGCGCCGAAGCTGGGAGAGAGCCCAAAAGACCCCATTAAGATGTATATGGGCGATATTTACACCATAGCGGCTAATCTGGCGGGGCTTCCGGCCTTGAGTGTCCCATGCGGAAAGGATGCAAAGGGACTGCCCATCGGCCTGCAGTTAATCGGGGACTGTTTTCAGGAAAAGAGGCTGATACGGGCGGCTTACACCTATGAGCAGGCAAGGGGCGCATTTGAAGGAGCCGAAAGCATATCCGGAAACAAAAGCCTGCCCGGCAGAGGAGGGAGGGACAGTGATGGCGGAAGCCGTATCTGAGAAAGAAAAGCGGTACGAGACGGTAATCGGCCTGGAGGTCCATGTGGAGCTGGCTACAAAAACCAAGATATTCTGCGGTTGTTCCACGGCCTTTGGGGGAGCGCCCAATACCCACACCTGTCCGGTATGTACCGGTATGCCGGGAGCGATTCCGGTTTTAAACAGGAAGGTGCTGGAACACGCGGCGGCGGTGGGGCTTGCCACAAACTGTCATATTACAAGGTACTGCAAATTTGACCGGAAAAATTATTTTTATCCTGATAATCCGCAGAATTATCAGATTTCCCAGCTTTATCTGCCTGTTTGCCGGGACGGAAGAGTGGAGATTGAAACGGAAGCGGGAAAGAAATTTGTGGGGATTCACGAAATCCACATGGAAGAGGACGCGGGCAAGCTCATCCACGACGAACGCGGCGGCTGTTCATTAGTGGACTTTAACCGCTCCGGCGTTCCTCTCATTGAGATTGTGTCAGAGCCGGATATGAGAAACGCCGACGAGGCGATTGCCTTTCTGGAAAAGCTGCGCGTGATAATCCAGTATCTGGGCGCTTCGGATTGTAAGCTGCAGGAGGGCTCTATGCGGGCCGACGTGAATCTGTCTGTGCGAAAAAGAGGCGTAAAGGAACTTGGGGCCCGGACGGAGATGAAGAACTTAAATTCTTTCAGAGCAATTGCAAGGGCGGTTGCGGGGGAGGCAAAGCGGCAGATTGATTTGCTTGAAAGCGGAGAAAAGGTGGTTCAGGAGACGAGAAGGTGGGCCGACGTTAAAGGAGAGTCCTATGCCATGCGGAGCAAGGAGGACGCTATGGACTACCGGTATTTCCCGGACCCGGATTTGGTTCCGGTGGTAATCGACGAGGCGTTTCTGATGAAAATCAGGGAGAGGCAGCCGGAATTTCGGGAGGAAAAGATGGCGCGGTACCGGAAGGAATTTGCCATTCCCGATTACGACATTGAAATTATAACCAAAAGCAAGCGCATGGCAGATATATTCGAGGCAACGGTGGCTCTTGGCAGCCAGCCCAAAAAGGTGTCAAACTGGCTGATGGGGGAGACTTTGCGGCTCCTTAAGGAGAAAGGCATGGACGCGGAGGATATCCGCTTTACACCGGAAAATCTTGCGAAGCTGATTGGCCTTGCGGATGCAAAGGCTGTCAACAGCTCCGTGGCAAAGGAAATTTTTGAGGCGATGTTTGAGGAAAACATTGACCCGGAAAGGTATGTAGAGGAAAAGGGGCTTAAGACGGTAAACGACAGGGGAATCCTCAAGAAAACCGTGGAGGAGGTCATTGCCGCAAATCCCCGGTCTGTGGAGGATTACCGGAGGGGGAAAGAAAGGGCTGTCGGATTTTTAGTGGGACAGACCATGAAAGCCATGAAAGGCAAGGCGGACCCGGGGATGGTAAGCAGGTTGTTAAAAGAACTTTTATAAATAAAAAGTAAATGAAAAAGAAAAGGTAAAAGGAGGCAGGTAAAATGAAATCTCATTTGAAAACAGAAAACCATCCGGCGGCGAGGCCGGAAAATGTGATTCAGGGAGAGAATTACCGTATCACAGTGCTGACAAAGCGTCTGGTACGCCTTGAGTACAGCGGCAGCGGAAATTTTGTGGACGAGGCGTCCCAGACGGTGCTAAGCCGCGATTTTCCGGCAGTGGATTTTTCTTGTAAGGAGACGGAGGAAGAACTGGAAATCCGGACGGAATGTTTTCAGCTCAATTATGACAAAAAGGAATTTACGCCGGGAGGGCTCTCCTGTCAGTGCACTTACATGGGCGATGAGGACACGGCGGGATTTTACAGCAGGCCCTGGCATTACGGGGAGGATGGGCGCAGTAACCTGAAAGGCACCACCAGAACGCTGGACGAGGTAAACGGAGCATGCGAGCTGGAGGACGGCCTGATGTCTTTCTGGAGCGGCGTCGCCATGCTGGACGATTCCCGCACGCTTCTTATAAAAGAGGACGGATGGGTGGAGACGAGAAAAGAGTATCTCCGACAGAAAATGCAGCTCTCGGAAGGACAGACTGAAGAACAGACTAAACGACGGCCTGACGGGAACCATCATGCGGAAAACCGCGATATTTATCTCTTTGTATACGGACACTGCTACCTGGACGCGCTGAAGGACTTTAATTATCTCTGCGGAAAGACGCCCATGCTTCCCCGTTTTGCGCTGGGGAACTGGTGGAGCAGGTATTATAAATATTCGGAAAGCACCTATATGGAGCTGATGAACCGCTTTGACGAGGAGGAGATTCCTTTTTCGGTGGCGGTCATTGATATGGACTGGCATCTGGTGGATATCGACCAGAAATACGGCAGCGGCTGGACGGGATATACCTGGAACCGGGAGCTTTTTCCCGACCCGGAAGGGTTCCTCAAAAAGCTTCACGACAGGGGAATGAAAACCACCTTAAACGTGCACCCGGCAGACGGCATCCGGGCGTATGAGGACTGTTATCCTGAAGTCGCGGAGGCTATGGGCGTGGACGCTTCAAAGGAAGAGGCGGTAAAGTTTGACATCGCCAGCCCGAAATTCCTTTCGGTTTATTTTGAAAAGGTGCATCATCCCATGGAGGAGCAGGGAGTGGATTTCTGGTGGCTGGACTGGCAGCAGGGAACCAACACGAAAATTGAAGGGTTGGACCCTCTCTGGATGCTGAACCACTATCATTTTCTGGACAGCGGCAGAGACGGAAAGCGTCCCATGACCTTTTCCCGTTATGCGGGACCGGGGTCTCACAGATACCCGGTAGGATTTTCGGGGGATACGGTGATTACCTGGGAATCCCTTGACTTCCAGCCTTATTTTACCAATACGGCCTCCAACATCGGTTACGGCTGGTGGAGCCATGATATCGGCGGACACATGATGGGAATAAAGGACGACGAGCTGGAGGCGAGATGGTATCAGTACGGCGTTTTTTCGCCGGTCAACCGTCTTCACAGCACATGCAACCAGTTTAACGGCAAGGAGCCCTGGCGGTTTAAAAGAGAGGTTCACGACACCATGAACGACTTTCTGCGTCTGCGCCATAAAATGATTCCTTACCTGTACACCATGAATTACCGGGCATGGAGCGAGGACGCCCCAATCTGTCAGCCCATGTACTACGCTTATCCGGCAAAGCAGGAAGCCTATCAGTATAAAAACCAGTATTTCTTCGGAAGCGAGCTGATGACGGCGCCTGTAACCGAGCCAAGGACCAGGGGCTTAAATGTGGCGGAGGTAAAGGTCTGGCTGCCGGAAGGGGTGTGGTTTGACTTTTTCACGGATACGGTTTACGAGGGCGGAAGAAGCCTTTGTATGTACCGCGGCATTGACAAGATTCCCGTGTTTGCGAAAGCGGGAGCCATTGTACCGATGACGGAGCGGCTCTCGGCCAGGGAAGCCGCGGAGAACCCGGATGAATTGACCGTAAGAGTCTATCCCGGAAAAGACAGCAGTTTTACCCTGTATGAGGACGACAATATATCCCTTGGTTACAGAGAAAATCAGTGTGTTAAAACGGAAATGAGGATTGACTGGAGCGGTCGAAGGTTTACGATTGCGCCTTCTGCAGGGAATCTCTCTCTGGTTCCGGCGGAAAGAACGTGGAAAATCAGGCTGCATAAGATTACGGCAAAGGACGCTGTCGTTTTAGTAAACGGCCAGGAGAAAAAGGACGTCTGCGGGTGTGAAGGGACAACGCTTACCGTGACGCTGGCGCATGTAAAACCGCAGGATTGCGTGGAGATTATTCTTCCGAAAGAAACGGATATTGCGGAAAACCCGGTGCTGGATATGCTTTATGATTTCCTGAATCAGGCGGAAATTGCCTTTGGCACAAAAGATGCCGTTTACGAAGCCGCAAAAAGAAACGCGGGAAATCCCGCGGCTCTCCTTGGCGAGCTGCAGGCTATGGACGTTTCGGAAAAGCTGCAGAGAGCGGTTCTGGAAATTGCCGGCGCAAGATAATGAAAAATGTACGCAGGATTTTGCTGTGCAACAAGGCTGGGCCTTAAGATTTGACAGGAGAATTACAAAAATGGAGCATATGCTTTTTGTGCTGGACATGATAGGGACGGCTGCTTTCGCCCTGTCGGGAGCTATGACAGCCATTAAAAAGAAGATGGATATTCTGGGCGTTATGATACTTGGTATGGTAACAGCCGTAGGGGGAGGCATGATGCGGGATATTATCCTGGGGAAAGTGCCTCCCCAGGCATTTAGAGAGCCGTTTTACGCTGTGACGGCCTTATTGACTTCTATGGTCATTTTTGCGTTTATCTATTTCAGGGTAAAAGGCTATCAGGGAATATCGGGCCAGCGTTTCGGAATGGTGCTGATGCTGGCGGATACGCTGGGACTCGGCGTGTTTACCGTGGTGGGCGTAAAGGCGGCCTTTGACAGCCATATGGAAATGAATTACTTTCTGCCGGTCTTTCTGGGAACAATCACCGGAGTGGGCGGCGGACTTCTGCGGGATATGATGGCGGGGGACAGGCCCTATATATTCGTAAAGCACGTGTATGCCTGCGCCTCCATCCTGGGAGCTTTTGTGTGCGTTTTTTTGTGGAAGCGGGCCGGAGAAGAGGCGGCAATGATTTCCGGAGCGGTCTGTGTGATAATTATGCGGTTT
>CAJTMZ010000135.1:6251-8329 GCA_910577445.1 uncultured Lachnospiraceae bacterium
ATCAGATTTAAGTGGAATCTTCCGAGAATAGATAATTTTGAGTGAATGATGCAAATATGATGCAAAAATGATGAAATTATGATGCATAGATTGGATAATATTTTCCTGGTGGTTCATAATACAAAAGAAAGGATAAAAAAAATCATGGAGATGGAGTTGTTTATCACGGGAGAAGAAAACAGAGAAAAGAAAAGCGTAATAAAAATAGGCGGTATCATTTTGTGGATGCTTATGATTCTGGTATCCATCTTTTATGCATCCCGGTCGCTGATATTATAGAAAGAACAGATTCTGAAAGGACGTGGGAGGGCATGGGCAAAAGACAAAAGACAAAGGCATTGGCGGTAAGCTTCCTTACGGCAAGCGTCCTTGCGGCGCTATCGGTTACCGGATGTGGAAATAAAAACGAGACAGACAAAGCGGAAAGCGCAGAGGAAAATGCGCCTTCGGCGGCGGAGGGCTTTCTGGTGGAAAATCCAAAATGGGAGCCGATTCAGTCAAAGGAAGAAATCCCGGAAGAGGAAGCAGGAACCGGAGAGGAAACAGAAAAGGACGGCGCCGGGGAAGGCTCTAAGGAGAGCGGGTGTGCGGGAGTGCCGGGGGCGTCTTTATTTGGCGACGCGGCCACTATGAATAACGATGTAAAGGGGAGGGAACTGCCCATTTACTGTGTGGAAACGGAAGAAAAGAAGGTGGCGTTAAGCTTCGACGCGGGTTGGGGAAATGAAGATACGGCTCAGCTTCTGGAAATTTTAAAAAACCATAATCTGCATGTCACCTTTTTTATGACGGGAGAATGGGTGACAAACTATCCCGACGACGTGAAAGCGATTCTGGAAGCGGGCCATGATTTGGGCAACCACAGCGAGAACCATAAGAATATGAGCCAGATTCCGGACGAAGATAAAAAAGAAGAGCTGATGAAGGTACACGATAAGGTTAAGGAGCTTACAGGCTACGAAATGTGCCTTTTCCGGCCGCCCTACGGAGATTATGACAATGCGGTGATTGACGTGGCAAAGGACTGCAGATATTATACCGTTCAGTGGGACGTGGATTCGCTGGACTGGCAGAATAAAGGCGTGGATTCGGTGATTACCACTGTGACGGAGCATAAAAATCTGGGAAACGGAAGCATCATTTTATGCCATAACGGGGCGGAGTATACGGCGCAGGCCCTTGATACGCTGATTACCAGCCTGCAAGATATGGGGTATGAGATTGTGCCGGTTTCAGAGCTGATTTATAAAGATAATTTTCATATGGATTTTGCGGGGAGACAGATAAAAAACGAGGATGCTTAGCAGGGATTGACAAAAATCCCTGCTTTTTCAATCTATTTCTTTTATGATTTTGAAGGCTTCGGCATAGTGGCTGCCTGACATTCCTCCGCGTAAGAGGGCCAAAGCTCTGACCGCCTCAATATTTCTGGGAAACGGGGCTTTGCCAAGCTCTGTATCGTATATTTTTAATGCCGCAATTTTATCTTCTATGTATTCGGAGATATCAACAAAATAGTTAGGAGCAAAAGCTTCGGCATTTTTACTGAAATCAGTTTCTGAAAGTATTTCCATAGTTAAAATCTTTTTAATGTAAGGATATCTGAAAATTTTACTGCATGACATTCCAACCTCATAGGTAATCAGGTGGTCGGAGTGTGCATCCTGTGGATTGGGAAGCACGATGCAGTCAGGCTGAATTTCCTGAATACATTTGCCATAGTCCGATAGTAATTCGTTTTTATTCACGTTTTCTAAAGTACAGGGAGGATATTTAAGATTGTAGAATTTATCAAATTTGTAAAATTCGCATATCTGTTCTATTTGGCGTTTTCTGTATTTTATAAAAGAACTGTCCCAGCCCTGGTTTTCGTTGACATCTGTCATGTTAATCCAGTAAATCTGATTTCCTTCTTTCCTGTGTTTTAGTAAAAACCCTCCGGCGCCTAAGGTTTCATCATCGGGATGAGGGGATATAACCGCTATTTTCATAAAAATGAATGACTCCTTATAAGTATTCTCCAACTGATATGTCAACCGGGTCGTACTCCAAAACTTCAATTAAATTATCTCCGGCTT
>CAJTMZ010000136.1:0-678 GCA_910577445.1 uncultured Lachnospiraceae bacterium
TACGGCGGCGGAGGAACTGTCTGCCCTGGTTAAAAATACAGAAGAAGCTGCGGGCAGGGTAGGGAGTTTTTCTTCGGATATTGAAGCGTCTGCCAGGCGTCTGGCGGCACGGGCGAAGGAAGGCATAGAGTGGGCGTCGGATATTAAAGAGAGGGCGGTGTATTCCAAGGAAGCCGCCGCAGAGAAATCCGAAACCGTCCGTCTCAATCAAAAAACGATACGGGACAGTTTGAGGAAGACTTTAAAGGACGCCAGGCTGATAGAGCAGATTTCGGTTTTGGCAGAGTCCGTGGTGGAACTGACAGAGCAGACGAACCTGCTTTCTTTAAACGCAGGGATTGAAGCGGCAAAAATCGGCGACGCGGGAAAGCAGTTTACCGCTGCGATTGAGGAAATCCGCAACCTGACGGAGCAGTCGAAAAAATATGCCGGGAATATCCAGTGGGCAACGGATGAAGTGACCAGCGTGTTAGTAAGCCTTCGTAAGGATGCGAAACGGCTGCTTGAATTTATAGATACGGATATCGTTTCCGCTTTTCAGTTTTTTGTACGCATGGCGGAAACATATAAAAGCGACGCCGGGGAAATGAAATTTCTGGTAGAGGATTTTGGCCAGACGGCCGCGGAAGTTTTGGCTTCTGCCGGCGCGATACCCTGCTCTGTGGAAGAGATAGAGAA
>CAJTMZ010000136.1:731-8208 GCA_910577445.1 uncultured Lachnospiraceae bacterium
CTGTCCATGCGGCGGCGCGGACGAGTTCCATGGCAAAGGAGTTTGGCGCAGCCGAGCGCGCGGCGGCGCGCCTGGATGAAAAAACGGGACGTTTTACAGTAGGCGCAAAGTTGTCGGATTTGGCAAAATAAAAGAAAGTACAGCAAAGGGAGCCGGAAATTTCGGTTCCTTTTAAAAATTTTGTAAAAATAAAAGGAAAAAACAAATTCTTGCAGTAGATATATTATAGGAGTTTTGGAGGTGGCGGAATTGACGATCCGGGAGAACACGGAAAAAATAGAGCAGGAAACATTAAGCCCCTATGCAACTTTAAGCGTCTGCAGCAAAGGGCGGGAAAGAGAAGAAGAACCGTGTGATATCCGCCCGGTATTTCAGCGGGATCGGGACAGGATACTGCATTGCAAAGCATTTCGGCGCTTAAAGAACAAAACGCAGGTTTTCCTGACTCCCAAGGGGGATCATTACCGCACCAGAATGTCCCATACGCTTGAGGTATCGCAAAATGCAAGGACCATTGCAAAGGCGCTGCGCTTAAATGAGGATTTGGTGGAAGCGATTGCGCTTGGACACGATCTGGGGCATACGCCGTTTGGCCATGCGGGGGAAAATATGTTAAACAGCCTTTGCAAAGACGGGTTTTGCCACAATGAACAGAGCGTGCGCATTGTGGAGAAACTGGAGAAAGACGGCCAGGGGCTGAATCTGACCTGGGAAGTACGGGACGGTATTCTAAATCACCAGACAAGAACCATGCCGCATACATTAGAAGGTAAAATCGTGCGCCTTTCTGATAAAATAGCATATATTAACCATGATATTGACGACGCTATCCGGGCGCATGTTTTGGTCAGGGAAGATATTCCGCGTGAACTGCGGGAGATCCTTGGAGAAACAACAAAAGAACGGTTAAATACGTTGATACACGATATTATTACAAACAGCGAGGGAATAGGCGACATCCGTATGTCAAAGGATGTGGAAACGGCTATGCACAGGCTGCGCCGTTTTATGTTTGAGTCCGTATACCAAAACCCTTCCGCAAAAGGGGAGGAAGTAAAAGCCAGGGGGCTTTTGGAGCGACTTTACGACTACTATCAAAAGCATTTGACGCTGCTGCCGGACTCCTATCTGTCTATGTTAAAGGAGGGGGAGACGACAGACCGCGTGATCTGCGATTACATATCCGGTATGACCGATCAGTATGCCGTCGCGAAGTTCAGTGAATATTTTATGCCGCAAAAGTGGCAGGTTGACGGGATTTAGAATTGCCCGTCTGATAAAGGAGTGAGAAATATTGCCTTTATATCCGGATGATTTGGTGGAAGAAGTGCGTTCGGCAAATGACATTGTAGATGTGGTTTCCGGTTACGTAAAGCTTCAGAAAAGGGGAAGCGTATATTTTGGCCTCTGCCCGTTCCACAGTGAAAAGACGCCGTCTTTTTCGGTAACGCCTGCCAGGCAGATGTTTTACTGTTACGGATGCGGAGTAGGGGGAAGCGTGCTCACCTTTTTGATGAAATACGAAAATTTCAGTTTTGTGGAAGCGATGGAGTCGCTTGCGCAGCGCGCTGGTATTTCGCTTCCCCGGCAGGAATATTCCCCGCAGATGAAACAGGAAGCGGATGAAAAGCAGAGGCTTTTTCAGGTGAACCGCGAAGCGGGACGGTATTACTATACGCTGCTGCGCAGCAGCGAAGGCCGGCAGGCTTTTGATTACTTTAAAAACAGGGGGTTGACGGAAGAATCGATGCGGAACTTCGGGCTTGGCTATTCGGACAAGTTCGGGGATCGGCTGTACCGTTACTTGAAACAGAAGGGGTATGAAGACGGACTGCTTCGGGAAAGCGGGCTTTTTTCTTACCGTGAACGCGACGGCGCGCACGACAGGTTCTGGAACAGGGCCATGTTCCCGATTATGGATGTGCACAGCAAAGTGATAGGCTTTGGAGGGCGCGTTATGGGAGACGGAGAGCCGAAGTATTTAAATTCTCCCGAAACGAAAATTTTTGACAAAAGCCGTAATTTGTACGGCCTGCATATTGCCAGGACGACGAAAAGGCCGCAGCTTATCTTATGCGAAGGGTATATGGATGTGATTGCGCTGCATCAGGCAGGCTTTGACAATGCGGTGGCTTCCTTGGGAACGTCTTTAACCGGCGGGCACGCGGGGCTTTTAAAGCGTTATACAAAAGAAGTATACCTCTCGTATGACAGCGACGGCGCGGGCGTCAAAGCGGCGCTGCGTGCGATACCGATTTTAAAGGACGCCGGGCTTACGGTAAAGGTGATTTCCATGCAGCCGTATAAGGATCCGGACGAGTTTATAAAAGCGCTCGGCAGCGAGGAATACCAAAGGCGTATGGACCAGGCCGAAAACAGCTTCCTGTTTGAAATCCGCATTTTGAAACAGTCGTACGATTTGGGAGATCCGGAGGGCAAGACGGCATTTTACAACGAAGTTGCGCGAAAGCTTTTGGGATTTGCGGAGGAATTGGAGCGTAATAATTATATAGAAGCCGTTGCGGCCGAATATCAGATAGGCTTTGAACAGTTAAGGAAACTTGTCATATCGGCGGCGGCCAGAGGAAGCGCGCTGCCAAAGAAGACGCAGAGCCCCTCGTCGAACCGGGGGCAAAAGAAAAAAGAAGACGGTATAAAGCAGCCTGAGAAACTGCTTTTGACCTGGCTTGCAGAAGATGTCCGTATGTTTTCTGTAATCAGCCGATATATAACGCCGGAGGATTTTTCCGAAGGCATCTGCCAGAAGACGGCAGAAGCGCTTTTTGGGCAGTACAAATCGGAAGGAGAGATAAACCCTGCGAAAATTGTCAGTTCATTTGAAAACGAGGAGGAGCAGAGAGAAGCCGCGTCTTTGTTTCATGCGCAAATTGGCGCTTTAACAAAGGCAGATATGGAAAAAGCGCTGAAAGAAACTGTAATCCGGGTGAAGGCAGGCAGTATCAACAGCCGGCTGGCCCGGTTGGATCCGGCCGATATGGCAGGCCTGCAGCAGTTGATTTCAGACAAACGTCAGTTAGAACAATTGGAAAAATTGCATATTTCTATCGAATAAGGACAGAATAGTAACGAACTATGAGAGGAAGGAAACATGGAAGAAAAGAAAAATAAAGATGCAGGCATCGAAGAAAAAGCTTTAAAGGCAGAAAAGTTAAACCAGAAATTAAAAGAACTTGTCGAATTTGCCAAAAAGAAGAAAAATATTCTCGAATACCAGGAAATCAGCGACTTTTTTCAGAAGATGGAGCTGAACGCGGAAGAATTTGAGAAAATCTTAGATTGCCTGGAATCCCATAATATCGACGTACTCCGTATCAGCGACGACGATGACGACGATGATATCCTGATTAGTGAAGAGGATGAAATAGAGGTAGAAAAAATCGATCTTTCCGTTCCGGACGGCGTCAGCATTGAAGATCCGGTACGTATGTACTTAAAAGAAATCGGAAAGGTGCCGCTTCTTAGCGCAGATGAAGAAATAGAACTGGCAAAACGCATGGAACTTGGCGATCAGGAGGCCAAAAAACGCCTGGCGGAAGCAAACTTACGTCTGGTAGTTTCTATTGCCAAGCGTTATGTCGGCCGCGGCATGCTGTTTTTGGATCTGATCCAGGAAGGCAATCTCGGCCTGATTAAGGCCGTGGAAAAATTTGATTACCGCAAGGGTTACAAATTTTCCACGTATGCTACCTGGTGGATCCGCCAGGCCATTACCAGGGCGATTGCCGATCAGGCCAGGACAATCCGGATTCCGGTGCATATGGTGGAAACCATCAACAAATTAATCCGCGTCAGCAGGCAGCTTTTGCAGGAACTCGGACGCGAACCGACCCCGGAGGAAATAGCGGAAGAAATGACGATGCCGGTAGAGCGTGTGCGTGAAATCTTAAAGATTTCCCAGGAGCCGGTTTCTTTGGAAACCCCGATTGGCGAAGAAGAAGACAGCCATTTGGGCGATTTTATACAGGATGACAATGTCCCCGTCCCGGCAGACGCGGCGGCTTTTACTCTGTTGCGCGAACAGCTCCAGGAAGTGCTTGGGACATTGACGGAACGGGAACAAAAGGTGCTGACGCTGCGTTTTGGGTTAGAGGACGGCAGGGCGAGGACCTTAGAGGAAGTCGGTAAAGAATTTAATGTCACGCGGGAACGCATCCGCCAGATTGAGGCGAAAGCGCTGCGTAAGCTGCGCCATCCAAGCAGAAGCCGCAAATTAAAAGATTATTTAGAGTAAAAGATATGGTGAAAATTTCGCGGAGAATGAAGCGTCTGGCAAGTTTGGTATCGGAAGGGGCCGTACTTGCGGATGTAGGGACAGATCATGGTTATCTTCCGATTTATCTTTTGCAGGCCGGACGGATCCGCCGGGCTTTTGCACTGGATATTAAAGAAGGGCCGCTGCTTCGTGCAAAGGAGCATATCAGGGCTTTCGGCTTGGAGGACTACATAACGGTAAGGCGTTCGGACGGCGTCGCCGCGCTTTTGGCAGGGGAAGCGGATTCGGTTCTGATTGCCGGAATGGGCGGGGGAACGATGCTTCATATCCTGGAAGAAGGGAAGGAAGTTATCCTGGCTGCAAAGGAACTTATTTTGCAGCCGCAGTCTGAAATTTCCAGGGTTCGGGAATATATCTGCCGCAATGGTTATAGGATTGATCGGGAAGATATGGTGTATGAGGACGGCAAATATTATCCGATGCTGCATGTGATATGCAAAGGCTGCGGAGACGGATTTAGCTGCGGGGATTTTTCCAAACAGGAATGGCAGATGTTTTTACGGTATGGCAAATGCCTGTTTGACGGGGGCAGCGGCGTGCTTGGGCAGTATTTAAAAGATCAGATAAAGCAGTATGAAGCTATTTTAGAAAGCCTTTCGGCGCAGCAAAAGACAGAGGCTGTTTTGAAGCGCAGGGAGGAGATTTTGGCAGAACTTACCGTCGCGCGGCGCGCGATGGCGTACCACAAGGAGGGGTAAGCGTTGGACGGAAGAGCGATTATACGGATCTTAGAAGAGCAGTCTCCGTTGTCTTTTGCATGCGGCTGGGATAACGTAGGGCTTTTGGCAGGAAATGCGGACAAGGATGTCAAAAAAATTTACATTGCGCTAGACGCTACGGATGAAGCGGTGGATGAAGCCGTTTTGGCGGGAGCGGATATGCTTTTAACGCATCATCCTTTGATTTTTAAAGGGATGAAGCGGATTGTGGCAGAGGACTTTATCGGAAGGCGTCTGATTAAGCTGATTTTAAACGATATCGCATACTATGCAATGCATACGAATTTTGACGTTAAAGGTATGGCAGATCTGGCGTCGGGCATGCTGGGGCTCAAAGAGTGTGCGGTACTGGATGTGACGGCTGTTTCAGACGGCAGGGAGGAAGGCATCGGCCGTGTGGGGATGCTTCCGGAACCGATGGATTTACGAAGCTGCGCAGAGTTTGTAAAGGCCGCTTTTTTGACAGAGCATGTAAAGGTATTCGGGGAGCCGGACAGGAAGCTTTTGAGAGCCGCCGTTTCTCCCGGTTCCGGAAAAAGCGAAATAAAAAATGCCATTGCCGCAGGCGCTGACGTGCTGATTACGGGCGATATAGATCACCACGAAGGCATAGACGCGGCCGCACAGGGGCTTTGCATCATAGATGCGGGGCATTACGGGCTGGAGCATATTTTTATTACATATATGAAAGAATATCTGGAGCAAAACTGTGCGGGCGTAGAGATTGCGGTGCAGCAGAAGGCGTTTCCATACTGGATTGTGTAGGGAGGAATATGGAGGGAGAATATATTACCGTTAAAATCTGCGGTAAAGAAAAAACATATGCAAAAGGCACGCAGTACCTGGAACTTGCAGAAGAATACCAAAAAGATTTTTCGGACGACATTATCCTGGTTTCCGTAAACAACAGGCTGTGCGAGCTGCATAACAGAATAAAAAAGGGCGGCGAAGTAACGTTTGTGACAACGGCGGATCGCGCGGGCAGGAAAGCGTACCGCAGGAGCGTGACGCTTCTGATGCAGAAGGCTCTTTTTAACCTGCTTGGAAAAGACGTTTCCGCGGTCCGTGTGCTTGCCTGCATCAGCCAGGCGTATTACTGCGAGATGCCTTTTTCTAAAGCGCCGGATGAAACGTTTCTAAGGCGCCTGAAAGAAGAGATGCTCCGCCTGGCCAGTTTAAAGCTTCCGATTTTAAAATACAGCGTAGGCACGGACGAGGCGGTGGAACTGTTCGGGGAACTTGGGATGACGGAAAAAGAGTGTTTATTCCGTTACCGCAGAAGTTCCAACGTTAACATTTATTCCCTGGATCATTACAAGGATTATTTTTACGGATATATGGCGGCGCATACCGGGTATCTGAGATATTTTGATCTTGCGCTTTACGGAAAGGGGTTTGTCTTAAAGTTTCCAGATAAGAAAACAAAGGAAGTGGCCGAATTTACGCCGTCCGTAAAATATTTTGATACGCTGAACCGTTCGCGGGAATGGGGACGTACGATGGGAGTAGACTCTGTTGGCGCGTTAAACAACGCCATTGCTTCCGGCAGGATGCAGGAGATTATTATGGTGCAGGAAGCGCTTATGGAACAGCGGGTCGGGCAGCTTGCCCAGATGGTGGCTTCTTCCGGCGATCGGAAATTTGTTATGGTTGCGGGGCCTTCCTCTTCCGGAAAAACGACGTTTTCGCATCGGCTGTGCATACAGTTATCGGCCGTAGGGTTAAAGCCGCATCCCCTGTCTTTGGATGATTATTATCTGGATCGCGACAAAGCGCCGCGGGACGCCGACGGCAAGCTGGATTTTGAATGTCTGGAATCGTTGGATACGGAGCAGTTTAACCGCGATATGACGGCGCTTCTGCGCGGGCAGACCGTGGAACTGCCGACGTTTAATTTCAAAAGCGGAAGGCGCGAATACAAGGGAAAGCGGCTTACGCTCGGCCCGAAGGATCTTTTGGTGGTTGAGGGGATCCACGGCCTGAACCAAAAGCTGTCTTATATGCTGCCGGAAGAAAGCAAGTTTAAGATTTTTATCAGCGCGCTGACGCAGCTGAATATTGATGAACATAATTATCTGCCGACGACGGACGGCAGGCTGATCCGGCGCATTGTCCGGGATGCAAGGACAAGGAATACGACGGCGCGGGAGACGATTGCTATGTGGAATTCGGTACGGCGCGGGGAAGAAAATTATATTTTCCCGTTCCAGGACAGCGCGGACGTAATGTTTGATTCCGGGCTGGTGTACGAACTTTCCGTATTAAAGGCATATGCGGAGCCACTGCTGTTTCACATTGATAAAAATGCGCCGGAATATACAGAGGCCAAGCGGCTTTTGAAATTTCTGGATTATTTTCTGCCGGTGCCGTCTGAGGAGATCGGAAGGAACTCTATTATCAGAGAGTTTATCGGCGGCAGCGTATTTCCGGTTTGATTGACAGATATAAGTAGGGTAAATGATCG
>CAJTMZ010000137.1:0-2186 GCA_910577445.1 uncultured Lachnospiraceae bacterium
ATAGACGGCGCCATAATGCAGACGGAAAGCCCGGCCAGAGGAATGCGCATGATTTTTTCCGTTATCGCAAAACCTCCGAAAACAAACAGCAGGCTGAGCAGCGCGCCCACCGCGGCGCCATAAATAAGCGCCAGCCGCAGCGTTTTTTCCGCGCTCTTTGTCTGTTCCCTTTTTAACCGGTATCTGACATGGAAAGCCACCGCCTCCGACAGACTGTAGGAAGCCGCTCCCGCCGCCAGAAGAAAAATTTCATTTGCCGTGCCGAAATAGGCAAGGCCCTTGTCTCCCGCAATGTATCCCAGAGGGATTCGGAAAATAAGCACAACAAGTAACGCCAACTGCGTGATGATTGTATAATTGTCTTTTTTCGGCGAAGCCGCTTTTCTTCTTATCGCATTCATAAACACTCCTGCCCGACGCCGGCAAAGCCGACATCAGTTATCTCTCGTAATTCCCAGCGCGGAAAGCACATTTTCCTGTTTTCGCTCCATTTCCTCCGCCTTATCTTCCTCCATATGGTCGTACCCGCACAGATGGAGCATACTGTGGGCCACAAGAAAAGCAAATTCCCTTTTCACCGAATGTCCGTACTTTTGCGCCTGTTCCCTTACCCTGTCTGCACTGATAATAATGTCTCCCAAAATCAGTTCGCCGCTTTCAGGCTCAAAGTACTGCGCCGTATCTGTTTCCGCCACTGAAAAATCCGCTTCTCTCTCAAAACATATCATGGGAAAAGAAAGCACGTCGGTGGGAGCGTCCACACCCCTGTGTTCCCTGTTAAATTCACATATCCCCTCGTTATCCGTAATCAGCAGATTAACCTGCGCCTCATAAGGGCAGTTTTCCTCCGTGAGCGTCTCTTCCATAACCGCATCCACAACCTGACAAATGTCAAATCCAAAATCCGCTCCGGCTTCATTTTCCACATAAGAAGTCATTTAAAGCTTTTCCTTTCTTTTGTCCGGTTTTTGTATTTTTCACCGCGCTTTTCTTTCTCTTCGTAATCCTCATAGGCTTTTACGATTTTCTGCACAAGGGGATGCCTTACCACGTCCTTGCTGCTTAAATGGCAGAAAGATATGCCTTCTATATTGCGCAGCACCTTAGACGCCACGTCGAGCCCTGAAGGCGCGCCGGGCATCAAATCTTTCTGGGTGGCGTCCCCGGTGATAATCACCTTGGAACCAAAACCGATTCTGGTCAAAAACATCTTCATCTGAGCGGGCGTCGTATTCTGGGCCTCGTCCAGAATAATGTAGGCATTGTCCAGCGTACGCCCGCGCATGTAGGCTAAAGGGGCCACCTCTATCAGTCCCTTTTCCATGTTTTTCAGAAAAGTCTCCGCCCCCATAATCTGATGAAGGGCGTCGTAAAGCGGACGCAGATATGGGTCCACCTTACTCTGCAAATCTCCCGGAAGAAAGCCCAGCTTTTCCCCCGCTTCAATGGCCGGACGGGTTAAAATAATTCTCTCCGCCTCCTGATTTTTAAAAGCCGTTATGGCCATGGCCATGGCGAGATAAGTCTTTCCTGTTCCCGCAGGCCCAAGGCCGAATACAATCATATTGCTGCGGATTGCATCCACATACTGCTTCTGTCCCAAAGTTTTAGGTTTTACAGGCTTTCCCGATACCGTATGGCAGATACAGTCCTTGTCTATTTCAAGCAATACATCCTCATTGTTTTCCATACTCATGGCAATCGCATAATCCACATTCTGTTCCTCTATCACGTTTCCTCTTACTGCTAATTCCGCAAGCTCATGGAGTACCGCGCCGGCCTTTTTAACCCCTGCGGCGCTGCCGCTGATTCTCACTTCTCCGTTTCTGTCCACAATGGATACTTTAAGCTGTCTCTCCAGCTTTTTGATATGACCGTCGAACTGGCCGAATATATTCTGCAAAGCCTGTACCGGCAGCTTTATTACCTCAGAAATATCTTCCATTTATCTCTCCTGCTGATTACCGGCTTCTCACGTTGGCAGATTTGCCGGATGTCTACTGTCCGGACGGCGTTTCCCCGTCCGGCGCCGGTTCGTCTTCCGTCTGAATCTGCGTCAGTTTTGTCTTCTGCGCCACGCCGGTTTTTTCCACCGCCAGAAAATCAACGTTCATTTTCCATACTGCGGAGGTTTTACTTATTGTAACATTTTTTTCTATAATTTGTACCCCTTTTTCCTGTAAACT
>CAJTMZ010000137.1:2220-8006 GCA_910577445.1 uncultured Lachnospiraceae bacterium
GTATTTTTTCTTCAAACAGCGCCTTGACTTCTTCCCTGGTGTAAACTTTTTCCTCCAATGTATATTCTCTCACAATATCCTTTCCAAAATATACCGGAAGATAGTAGTTTTCAAACAGTTTCAACTGTTTTTTTTCTTCCACCACATCGTACGTTTCATAGTCTTTCCCCCATTTCGGCATTTCTATTTTTTTTGTACCGAATAAAATAAAAGGATATTCCTTTTCCCTTCCGGAATAATATTTTTCCTCATGCTTCTTTGCAAGCTCTTCTTTCATATTATAAAGGCATCTGAGCATGATATCCGCGTCCGCTATGCAGTAATCGTAACGCCTGACCGTTCCGTCCTCATTTAAGATGGGAACGCCTCCTTCCACCAGAACGTCCCCTTTTGCCACCGTCGCCCCCGCCGTCACCTTCGGGACTCCGCTTCGGGTTACGATACTGACAATCTCGCCTTCCTTTCCGGCAACCAAATCCATCCCCTCGCCGGGAAGGGCCCCCATTTCCTTATTCTCCGTCATAATCAGGTCGTTTTCCTTTACTCTGATAAGAAGCCTTGTTCCGTCTATCTGGGCCGAGGTCCATGTCACGATGTCGAACTGTGTCCGGATAGCCTTTTCCAGCTTTTCAATCTCTACGCTGTCCTTTTTCATTCCCACTTCTATGCCGTTATTCAGAAGGAAATCCTTGAACACATCGGTAGTCACAAAGTAATTTCCCTCCACTTCCACCGCCCAGATAAACCGGGACATCCATACCCAAAAGGCCAGGCTTCCCAACAGCCCCAGCAAGAAAATCCGCCGCCGCCAGAGCCGCGTAGAAAGAAAGGGCAGCCCATAACGCCTTGTTATGACTACCCTTGTACCTGTTTTTCTGGTAATGCCCCTTAATCTGTAAAAACCTTTCAGGCTGATTTTCATAGCATAGTAATCACCGTGATTTTCAACGTCCCATAAAAATATATTGTGGTGGCTGCAAAGATTCATAAATCTTTCCGGTGAAAAGCCGAATACCCTGATGGCAAGATAGCCCTTTATGTAACGAATAATCTGTATCATACCGCACCCCGAACCGTCTTTTTTGTTCTTGCGGGCCGCACACTGCACAGACGGCAGTTTTTTCGTAAGCCCTCGTGTGTCAGGACAAATACCGGACGGACTCTATCCATCCGCTGATTTTCATATCCTCATTGGTATAATAAACAATATTCAGCCGTTTTCCGCAGATTTCTATTTTACAGGCTTTTCCCTGCAGAAGAATCATGGAACTGGTATATTCTAAAATTCCTTTATAGTTTTCCACAAAAGCGTCCGAGTTTCCCGTCACGGTGATAATAGACGCCCCTAAAAGAGAATCCTTGGGGAGCTTTAAGGATTCTACCATAAGTTCCCTGCCGGAGGGCCTTTTTTCCTCCTGTCTCTCCTCTCTCGTACGGTTCCAGTTACTTTTATATTTATTTCCCGATTTTTTTCTCATACCATACTATATGAGAAAAAAGCAGGGGCTATACCTTATTTTCCCATTTCTTATTTTACAACGCCTATGATAACCTTTCCCCCGTCTTTTTTGTTTTTGCCGATTGTATAGGCGGAAAGCAGCCTTTCCTTTGCCGCCTTCAGCTTTTCCGAATCGTTGGCGTGGAGCCATGCCAGCACGTCGCCCGCATTCACCTTGTCTCCCACTTTCTTTTCCAGCACGATTCCCACCGACAAATCTATGACGCTTTCCTTTGTCTCACGTCCCCCGCCCAGCATCAGGGAACAAATTCCCACCTCGTCGCAGACAATTTTTTCCACATAGCCCTCTTCCTCGGCCAGAACCGGCTCTTGTCTCTTTGCTTTCGGCAAAAGCGCCGGCTCGTAAACCATTTTTTCGCTGCCGCCCTGCGCCTTTACAAACTGCGCCAGCTTAGAAAGCGCTTCCCCGCTTGAAATCGCTCTCTTTAGCATTTCCCTTCCTTCGTCCTCTGTCCTTGCCTTTCCGCCCATAAGAAGCATGTAAGAACCTAAGGTCAGACAAAGCTCCGTAAAATCCTTCGGCCCTTTTCCCTTTAAGGTTTCAATTGCCTCCCTGACCTCAAGGGCGTTCCCCACTGCGTATCCCAAAGGCTGGTCCATATCGGACACCACTGCCGCCGTATTCCGCCCAGCGTTTTTGCCGAGCTGAACCATTTCCTCCGCCAGGGCAAAAGCGTCCTTTTCCTTCTTCATAAAAGCGCCGCTTCCCGTCTTTACGTCCACAATAGCGTCCGCCCCCGCCGCCAGTTTCTTGCTCATAATAGACGACGCTATCAGCGACATATTATCCACCGTAGCCGTCACGTCCCGAAGGGCATATAAAAGTTTATCCGCCGGCGCAAGTTCTCTGGTCTGCCCCATAATGGAAATCCCTATCTCATTCACATTCTTTATGAAATCCTCTGTGGAAATCGCAGTGGAAAATCCGGCAAAGCTCTCCAGTTTGTCGATAGTCCCGCCGGTATGGCCAAGCCCTCTGCCACTCATTTTCGCAATCTTTACGCCGCAGGCGGCCACCATGGGCGTAAGCGCAAGGGAGGTCTTATCGCCAACCCCGCCGGTGCTGTGCTTATCCACCTTGATTCCGTCAATTGCGGACAAGTCCAGCATTTCGCCGCTGTGAGCCATGGCCATGGTAAGATGCAGGGTTTCCTGCGCGTTCATTCCCACAAAATAGACAGCCATCATCATGGCGGACATCTGATAGTCGGGAATCTCCCCTTTTGTATACCCTTCCACCATGAAGTAAATTTCCTCCCTGGAAAGGGCGCCGCCGTTTCTTTTTTTCATAATCAGGTCATACATTCTCATACTGTTCACCTCTTTATCTTTTTTCTTTTATTTCTCCGGTTTCGTCATTTATCAGATAAACCGCACTTTCTTTTTCTGTCATGTAGCAAATGATATGGTAAAGCTGCCCGTCCCTGTCCGTCAGGCCGTCATAGAAAATAAAATCTCCCTCCCATACATCTTCTTTAATTTCGCCGTCTGCATCTTCCCCCGCTGCCCCGATCCCCGGAACAATATAATAATAATCCGGCAGTTCCACTCCTTTCAGCAATTCATATCCCCTCTTTTGCCATTCCGCATAAGGCAAATCCGCTTTTTCCCCATTCCCGGCCATGGTATCCTTGAAATAATCCAACGCCTCCCCGGCAGTTCTGTTTGTATCCGTCTTTTCATCATATATGAAATAAGAAGCATCATACAGGTTCATCCGGGGAAATGCCTTGTGAAAAGGAGACACGGAATTTGCAAGATTGACCCTCACCATGCGGAAGCCGTCCATGGCAATGGCATATGCAAACCATGTATCATTTTCCATATCTGTCACGAATACATCATAACCGTCCGCAAATTGACCGTCTCCCACACTGATACTCTTAACCTGCCCCAGTTTTCCATTCTGGTAACAATAAATCTGCACGGCGGTCATACCGGTACTGCTTCCCCATCCTTCTTTCAGCATCAGGTAACCTTTTCCCATAAAAATACCGAAATAAGAATCTCCCCGCATGCCGCCGGCGTCTCCCCCGTTCATATAAGGAACTTCTGTCATTTCCTGCATAGAACCGTCTTTTTGCTGTATCAGGACATACAGACGCCTGGTATCCGCATACATTTCGTCATACTTTTTATCCCCGAATGTCCCGTCTATCACAAAGGCGATATCCTTTCTGCCATCGCCATTCAAATCCCCCTCGACATAATCAATGCACCTATACTCCGTAACATCCGGATGCTCCTTTTCTATCCATGCTTCGGCATATTCCGCTTTCTCCTCCATAGCCCCGTAACTACTCCAGGAGAGCAATGGAACCTCCCACACAGGCTGTAAATCTGTAACAGGATTTCCGGAAACTGATACAAACATCAGTTCCTCTTTTCCTGTCAGAGGCGACAAATCCGAAATCCTGTTCTCCGAAAGACCGGCCTGATTCAAATGCGTCAGACCGCCAAGCGTGGAAATATCGCTGATTTCATTTCCGTCCAAAGCCACATCAAACAGATTTGTCATATTTTCCAATGGTGAAATATCCCTTATATGATTTTCAGCCAGTCCCAGCCGTTCCAGTTTGGTAAGACCTGCCAGCGGAGTCAGGTCCGTAATGGAATTGTTATTCAGATTGATATCCCGGAGCTGTGTCAATTCGCTTAAAAAACGGATGTCCCTGATTCCGCAGTTCTGTAATGCCAGATTCTGCAGTCTGGAAAGTCCGGCAACCGGAGAAAAGTCCGTAACCGCGGAACCGTCCCAGGCATCCAAATCAATTATCAGGCTTTTCAGATTCGTCAGATAAGACAAATCCTCCAGCGAATGCAGGGAACTGCCGCTGGCAGGCTTTTTCAGCACCAGTTCTTCACACTGATTTAACTTGCGCAGGATGATTTCCTCCGTATCTTCGCTGTCGATACCCGCCTCGTACCATATGCAATCCCGAACTCCCTCATCGCCTATCAGGCGGGCCAGTATCAGTTCCGCACCGTTTTCCTCTGTTGTTTCCAGCGTAGATGCAAAGTTTTCCAGGTCCGGCTCCTCTGGCATATCCTCATGTTCCTGTCCCGCTTCCCGGGCTGGAACCGGCCGGCTGCATCCTGTCAGGAACAAAATACAGAGCAATACCGATAGTGCAATTTTATGTATATTTCTTCTGTTTCGATATCTGTTCATACATTATCCCTTTGCCAGCGTCACTGTTTCGATTATGCATTGTCCGGCGTTAAAAGCAGGCAGAACAATGAGATGTTCTGCCTCTGTATTCCAAATACAATTTATTCTGTTTCATCTAAATACGCTCTCGCCTGTTCTTCTGTCAAATCAAATTTCGTCCGCAGTCTCGCTATGATTTCTTCGTCAGAAAGTCCTAAATCTTTTCCCATTGAAATTGCTCCAAAAATCTTGCCTATTTCTTTGCCTATTTCTTTACCTATCTTCTGATTTTCCCTGTCACGCATCAACAACGTCATACACTTATGCCTCCAGCTCTGGCAGGATTCTTTGCAACAATCCTTTACAAAGTTCTGCGTCCTGCATGACCTTTCCAAACAGGAAGTCGTTGGATATACTTAAGTTTTCCCACTTTTCCTGCTTTGCTTCCATGTTTTCCATTTATCTGCCTGCTTTCCTCCCACAATTACTGTTGGGCAGAACACAAAAATGCTCTGCCTGAAAAATTCAACTTAATTCTTTCAAGTACGCCTCAGCAGTTTCTTCTGTCAGGCCAAACTTTTCACAGACTTGTTTCAGAATAACGTCACTCGATATTTGCAGCTCTTTCAGGGTTAAAATCATAGCTGTTATTCCTTTATCAATCCCCTCTTGAATTCCCTTCTGAATTCCTTTCTGAATTCCTTTCTGAATTCCTTTCTCTTCCACACCCTTACTTAAATTACACATAAGCGACACCTCACTTTCCAATGTTTGAGTCATTTTAATATGAAAATCTTCCTCCAATATCTGGCACTTATCCTGTGAACCTGTCTCTGTGGACAGAAGCACATTCAACAGTTTCAATAAATCCGTATCCGAATCTACCTCTTTCCCAAGACAGATTATGACAGCCGCCATCAGATCATAATCCGCTTTTCGCTCCTTTACGCTGCCCACCAGATTCTCTTCCGCGATGTAGTAACGGGTAATGCTGTTCTCACGGCTCTTTGGCGGGTTCATGCAGATCCATATGCTGTATACCTTTTTGATATTCTCATAGTGGGAATTCGTAAACTCTGTTCCATATTGGGCGGAAACCATCCGGCTGCAGTAATA
>CAJTMZ010000138.1 GCA_910577445.1 uncultured Lachnospiraceae bacterium
TTTAATAAAAAAGAAGATTGCCTTATAAACAATCTTCTAAAAATTTACTGTTCCAAACATTTTACTTTTACAGGCAGCATCTCACTTCTGCGAAACCGTGATATATCGTTTCCAAAATGGGAAACACTAATTTTCCCCACTTGTGGGGGAATGATATTATATTTAGAATCATTTACGTTCCCCCGTTTTGGTGAACATTAAATTTTCTAAGCCTTTTGTAACGACTTAGGATAGTCCAAATCAAAAATCAGTTACGAATTTAGTGAGACCATGAACCAATTAATTATGATTTACAGTTGTGCCACTGTGAGGCAAACTTTTCTCAATTCTGTGAAAAACTCGTCCCCTAACAAGCGTTGAGTTTAAACCCATCGCAAGATTTCAAAAGCAAACCTTTTAAACTGTTTGCTTATCAAATTTCAAATATGCATACTATACTCTTCTGGATATCCAAAATTAGGACAATCCCATTTGGGCTTATCCTCTTTCGACCACTTATAGGCGAATAAATTAAATCTATCACATTGCTTTTAGAGCAAGATGGTTCAAAACCTGATAACAACCGTACATCAAGTACACTTGTATAACCACCGTACCTATAAGTACGCACCAGTTACCCACGGGGAACCACCGTCTCACGGGACTACGGTATATGGCATAATACCGCACACCTAAATTCTCATTCTGGCAGCAGAGGTGTAATGTATCATAACATTACTGTCATTACCATAAGTAACTACGTTGTTCACAATGGACAACACTTTCCACTTTTTCGGAATCTGTTTGAACCGAAATCGTTTGATTTATCTCAAATACCATAATGATACTTAAATCAGATTCCCATTTCAGGAATACGGTCTAAATATGAATTTTGATTTTCCCTTTTTGGCAAATCAAGTTTAATGCATTATCCGAAACTTTCGGATTTAGCCACTCACGATGAATGTAACAAATATTTACCTTCACACATCCAATCGGACTAATCGGCGAATAACCGCATATTTTAAAGGATACGCTCTACTGCACAATGATGGTATCGGTGTTTCACCGACTCCCTGCATAATATCCAAATTAGATACAATACAACTTCCCTCAAAGGGATATCGTGAAACGCGACACCCTAACGATTCAGGACTTAACAATTTGATAACTACTGATTACTCAATAGTTGGTCATGACCGCCTAATATGATAAGTGTACAATCGCACTTATTTTGAATATAGGATGGTGTTTTGATACCCATATCTTATCTCTAAAAGGTATGGTGAACTTCACCACCCCTTTACATTTACCAGAGGCATTTTGGTTCCGTCCATTTTGTCGAAGCTGTACTTTCTGGTACATGTTGAACAACGTCAAATTTGACGCACCTTTTATATTTTCAGAGAGGTACAAACATTTCCGTCCTCTAGCAAAATTCTATAAGGACATCCCTGACAATAAAGCCTGTTAAATCTTTTAACATCCTAATATTACATAACAATTTTATGATCAATACAAATCCTCTATATCAATATAATCTGAATCCTTTCCAGTAACGCAAAATATCCCATGACTGCTATTATCATGAGATTCATTAATGTTTATACCATCTGTTTTGGATGATATGGTATCCTGTTTAGGAGTTACGAAATTATTTCGTGACTCCACTCTGCATAGGTCATCCTGTTCCATGCAATCTGTATTTGTCAGGTTCATTTGAACCTACCCCATTACTGACATATCCAGTATTCCTCTCTATGGTATCTATATTTAATTGCAAATATGTATTATTAGATATTTTCAAATTTGGTATTGACAAGCATTTAGGTAAAAGGTGGGGGGTATATAACAGAGATATATAAGTTATATTACCCCCTCCTTTTACCCTACCTACACCATATCAAGCTACATCCTCAATAATGATATTGGGATAACCGTCTGATTTAATATGGTACTGCTCTTTCAATGCCTTATTTGCTTTGACCTTTTTCAATCCATATAAATCCATAATCTTATTTAAACTACGCTTAATCTGTGTTTCAGTAACTTCATATCTATATTTATTGCCAAGAATATATACAACTTCCTTTTCAGTACAGTATCCTTTTCTTTGGATACACTGTAATATAATCTCGGAAATCTTCAAAGTACGCTCATCACTGGCTTTTGTTGTAGAACGGTCTACAATCTCACCATATTCATTCTTCTTTTTCTTATATTGTGGATATATAGAAGCTGCTACCTCGAATCCTTCAGAACGGTAGAACATATCAAATGATACTCCTGCAATTCTATAGCCTTTTTCCTTCCACCTGACACCGTTATTCTCAATTGTGCTTAACTGCTGAATTACCCATGATGGAATAGCATAGAAATTAACGTGTTTTCCTGTCCTTTTATCTGTACCAGAATACTTGATTGCCTTGAATAACAGTTCTTTTGGTACTTGTTCATCATCAAGAATGCGAATCAGATCATGATAAATGAGCATTTTAATATATTTGCCTATCTTATCTATTTTGCTCTGACTGTAATCTTTACCAAGACATTCAGCAATTTTCTTTGTAATCACAAAGAACACGATTTCACCATCATCATTAGAGAATTTTTCACTATATACATTATTTCTCGCAATAGAAAGCATCATCAAAAAAGTATCTTTTGCATTCCTTATATTCTTATCAGCTTGCGGACACAATTCTTTAAACTTATTCAGCGTGATATTGCTTATCATAAGGTCAATATTTTCTCTCTGTTCTATGCTCCATTGGGATTCTTTAATAGAAAGATTGTAGATATTCATGATAAATTGGATTGCTTTGTATTCAGACTTGAAATCACCCAACAATTCAATTAACTGCTTGATATTCAGCGTGAGATTTTCAGAACAACATCTATATTTTTGTACACCATTTTGCGTAGTAAATATATTTGCAGATGGATTATGGTCATCATGCAAAACGCAGCAAAATGACCTCGGATCGTCTATGTCAATCAATTCCGCTATATCCAATTCGGAATAGATATAATCCCAAAACTCATTTTTATTCTCAAATTCTATCGGATCATGTGCTAATACCTTGCGTAGATACTCAATATCATGTTCTTTGATTGCTTTTACATTCAGATTTTCATATGTAGTACGCTCTTTTGCGGTATCAGTACCTTTATTGTTGATACTAGCAGCAGTGCTATCCTTTTTCTTCTTTGATTTTGGCTTTGCATTGGATATGTACTGTTCAAAATCATTATTCCAGTATTTTTCTATGATGGATTCAGCATTTATCCTTATATCATAATTAGGATATAATACTGTTTGCCCTTTACCGCCGAAAAAAAGTCTGTCACGGTTAAAACATACTTCATCAATACCGCCAATAATTCCCATAAGCGTAGCCTGTAGTTTATCCCTAATATTCCCATCTGTAATTGCTGTATCATTACAGAATATCATGCGGAATTTATGATGTTCTTCCTTGTGGCTGAATGTCGTATACATGAAACATGGTGTAATTCCTAGAGAAATCACCTTATTATAGGCTTCTTCTATCCTTATGCCATCGTCAAAATCAAGACCAAATAATTGTTGTTCTATCCAGTTTTCAGCTTTATTACCTCCTGCTAATACTCCTGGCTTAAATGATGCCCCATGAACTAAAGCATCTGCCAAATTTTCAATCGTAATATTTACTTGTGTCAAACTTTTCTGTACCCATCCACACTGTTTACCTTGTGGCTTATCTTTGAATCTGTGGTTAAAGTACATACATTTTATGTCATTACCCATTGAACCTCCTAGATTACCAGAAATTCAAGAAATGTTTAGAGCATCACAAAACTTTTGTGCTCCTAACTTTAGTAAAATTTCAGAAATGTTAAGTTTTTTGCATTACAAAAAGACCACACCAAAGCAGCGCGGTCTTTTACTTATAATTTTTATTTTCAAATATTTAGTTTATAATCATTATTTATTGGAATCTCATTGTGCAGACTTGCACAGTGAAACGGTTGACAGTTTATTAGAATTTCTTGAATTTCGCTTTTACTACAGATTATTTTGATTGCATTTTACATCTTATCTGGAACCGTATACTCCACATCCATCCATTTGAGATAAGCAATCCATACAGTTGTTTCACTTACATTATTAGCCGAACCAACATTAATTAAATCCTGTAACATAACATCTTCTGCTGGCTTATCTTTACAGTTTTCAACATGTTCTTTCATTATTTTGTCTAGCATATTACACTGTTCATCCCATTTTTCCTGAGAAAGTGAAGCTAATTCTTTATCAATTCTTTCATCTGAAATCTGGTTTTTAGTTACTATTTTTGCTATTTCATACTGTGTATTCATATTATTTTGTTCTCCTTTTAATTTTCCCCAGATTTTGGGAAATGTTTTTATATGTTTTTTTTGCTCCACACTTTTGTGGAGTCAAATTTCACGGTCAAATTTTCGACCATGAGGAAGCAGTCCTATAATTATTCATTTACCTTTTCTCTCAATGGACACCATACAGGACTTGTTTTCGGCAACTTATCAACACCCAATTTCCCCATATCGTCAATTCTGTCTACATGGTCACAATAATATATCCTGTTATTGTAATCATACATTCTCATAAATTCACATTCAGCGCAATTTTGCGTCCTGTTACCCTCCAGCTCCATATGTACCTATTCCTCCCCCTGTAACTCTTTTATCCTGCCCGGAAGCGTTTCACTTGCATAAAACTTCATCTTCCTATGTTCCGGTATGATACACTCTGTTCCACTTAAAGGCACTTTTCCCATTCTTTCTTTATAAGTCTTCATCTCAAACCTGCCAAATCCTACTATCATCACCTTTTCATTTTCAGACATATAATCCATAAGTGTTTCAATAAATAATTCCAAACCTCTCTTTGCATCTTTCTTTGTAATACCGCCAATTTCTGCCATCCTGTCTGTAAATTCTTTTTTCAATACTGCCATTATATTTCTCCTTCCGCTTTCTAAGTTCTTACTGAAAATCCTTTGCTTTTTAAATAATCAACCGCCAGTTTCAGAAGTTCCCCATTATTTACCGTATTGTCCATAGTATCCTGCCATACATGGGGCTTATGGTCTACTTCCATGCCGCCATGCTTACCGTCATCACTCCACTTTACCACCTGATATCCGGTCACATTCCTATAGCCGGTCAAAGAATCATAATCAATATACACACTTGCCTTTACACCGCCCTTATACGGCTTTGCTTCTACTTTCACAGCCGAATAGAGGAAGTCTTTTGTCCTCTGGTAGCTTGCCGGGTCGTATCCCTCATAATAATCCAATAAAAAATAATTCAATGTTTCATATACTCTGTCTGCCAACTTGTCAGTCATTTTTAACAGTGTCGGCTGTAATGCTTTCGCTAACTCTTTCATGTTTTTTACGTGCTTTGCCATGTCTTCTGTTCCTTTCCGGTGCTTCAATCACCATAATATTTTTTGCGTTGTAATCGCTCCTGTCATTCTGGAATGTTTTAAAGAATACATAATATCCTGAGTTAATGTACTCCCCGTTCAGCTTCGATTGATGGATAAAATATGTGTTGCCATCTTTTCCACGGATAAATCCAAATTTCCTGTCATGGAAATATTTTGTTACCTTTCCGTACAATAATCAGACCTCCTTTTTGATTTGTTATTTGTAATTCGTTATTGGACATGAAATTGCTGTTTTAAGTTATGTTGGATTTGCTGCCATGGATAAGTTATAGAATGCCTCTGTAAGGCCGTGTGTGGCTCATATAGGCGGTTTAAAAGTGGATGTATAACAAATACTGTCTAATAAATTAAGACACTAAATAAGCCTCTATCAATCATATTTCTACAACTGATAGGGGCTTATGCTAATACCCTAATATTCATTTGCGATGTACAGAATTTCTCCTTTCTTAAAATTATCAGTTTGTATTCAACTTGATTACCAGGTAATCAAAGGTAATCAACCAAAAAAGTGAAAAATGCTGTATTTACGGGCAAAACTGGCACTGTGTCGAGGGTTCAAATCCCCCTCTCGCTACTTACCAAAAGTCTTAAAAACCTTGTATCCGCAAAGTTTTTAAGACTTTTCTTTTTATCCATTATCATAGAATCATTCCAAAGTTTCCCACGTCTTCGGTCCCACAATCCCGTCCGCGGCAAGTCCGTTTTCCGTCTGATAAATTTTTACCGCTTCAAGGGTTTTAATGCCGAAAATTCCGTCAACGGCCCCCACCCCGTATCCTTTCGCGGCAAGCCGCTGCTGTAAAAAGATAACGTCGGCTCCGCGGCTTCCCATTTTTACGATACCGCGCTGTGTCGGCTGCACCGGCTGGTTTCCGTAATAAATATTCCTGTCCACGTTTCCTGATATCCCCGGCACGCTGCCCTTTGAGGTATACTGTCTCATCACAGGATTGTAGCCTTCCTTATAGGAAGAATACATGGCAATCCACAGCGGATATCCGTCGATATTGTCGTATTTATTTTTCAGATAATCCAAATTTGTATAAATCCCGGCCTCATACCCTCTGCTTTTCATATAATCGCAAAACGCCCGGACTATCTTTGTACGGCTCTCTTTTGTCTGTGGATTACGCTGGTCGGAGCTGTACTCCCAATCCGCCCATACCCCCATGGTTATTTTGTCCTTATAATCTTTTATGCATTCCTCGCACTTCTTTGCATTTTCTACTGCCTGTGCCGCATCTTTGGCATAAATGAACCAGTAAACACCTGTTTCCAGCCCGGCTTTCTGCGCTCCGGTAATATTGTTGATAAAGCATTTATCCATCTTTGACCGGCCATACCCGGCCCGGATGATTGCAAATTCCACCGACTCCCTTACCTTCTTCCAGTCTATGGTTCCGTTGTGATAGGATACGTCGATTCCCTGTTTTCCAGTATGTTCTGCCATTTTTTAAGTTCCGTAAATGAAGTATTACTTTATTATATTCCCCATTTCCGTTTTTGCCCGTTGTCTCTTTCCATACAAAAAGGCTGCCCTCCGGCAGCCCTTCCCGGTCAACAACCCCGCAGCAAGCTGACGGGGCATCAAACTTGCAACGCAGCAAGCTG
>CAJTMZ010000139.1:0-3414 GCA_910577445.1 uncultured Lachnospiraceae bacterium
TTTTGTTTATCATTTTCAGCTCTCTTTTCCACTGCTGTATTTTCTTCTATTTGATATACATATTCCGCAACCCGGCTTTTTATACAAATCGTGCCCGGCTCCCACTCCGCCTTTTCTTCATACACATCGTCGCTAAGACAAAGCTCCGGGTAAACAAATCCCCACCAGCCCAGGGTTCCCAATAATATTACAGCCGTTTCATATAATTTTCTCATCATTCACTCTTCCCGTTATACCGGTTTGGCCCCAGCCGCCGATAAGGCCGGCTGCAGCGCCAATACACCGTTTTTTGTTTCTGGTAAGAGTGTTTCCTCTTTTGACGGGTTTATTCAAATAAATTTTCTGCCTTCATTCTCCATCCGTATCTGCCGCACAATCGCCTTTTCCTGATTGTCGATATGCAGCTTTGCCGCCGCCGATGCGCGCTCCTTGTCGCGGCTCACAATACTCTCATAGATTTCCCTGTGCTCGGCCACCAGATTATCATGCCGGCTTTCCTCCTGAATATAGACGAACCGGTAGCGGTACATCTGCTCTGAAAGATTGTTTACAAGCTGCTGCAGCCGCCTGTTGCCGGTAGCCTCCACGATAATATCATGGAGCGCCACGTCCGCCTTCGCTATGACCGAAGCGTCCGCCTCCTTTGCCACCTGCTCAAAGTTCCGGCATGCCTCCCGGAGCCGCTCCAAATCCTCCTCCACAATTCTGTCGCAGGCCAGTTCCACACTGAGAGCGTCCAGCGCCCGCCGCACCTCCAGCACGTCCTTTAAGCTCTTTTCCGTGATTCTCGCCACCTCCGCGCCGCGTCTGGGAATCATAATCACCAGACCCTCCAGCTCCAGCTTCCTGATGGCTTCCCTGATAGGCGTCCTGCTGACTCCCAGCCGGTTTGCAAGATGAACCTCCATAAGACGTTCCCCGGGCTTTAACTGCCCTGTCAGAATCGCCTTACGCAGCGTATTGAATACCACATCTCTCAAAGGTAAAAATTCGTCCATGCCTACCTGAAACAGTTCGTCCATGCCGCGTCCTCCTCTCCTCCTTTACCTGAATCCGTCCAAATACATGTGTCCGCCAAAAATACAGGCTTTTCATAATCTGTGGAATCCCGTCACGAATACCTGACCGGCAAGCCCGGCTCTTTTTATCTCCTCCACGGCCGCCTCCGCCGCCTCTTTTCCCTTAAAAATACCAAACACCGTAGGGCCGCTTCCGCTCATAAGCGCATTCTCCGCCCCCTTTTCCATCATCGCTTTTTTTATGTCGGCAATCACCGGATATTCCCTCACGGTGACCGTTTCCAGCACGTTTTCCATTCTTTCAGTGATTCCCGAAAGGTTCCCGTCTTTTATTGCCTCCACCATTCCGTCGATGTCCGGGTGCATTTTCAGATTTTCCAGATGAAGATTCTCGTATACAAATTTTGTGGACACGTGAATATCCGGCTTCGCCACCGCCAGAACACAATCAGGGGGTGACGGAAGATAAGTCAGCGCCTCGCCGATACCCTCCGAAAGCGCCGTGCCTCCCGCGATACAATAGGGAATATCCGCGCCCAGCTTCACCCCCATTTCCTGCATCCGCTCCAGAGTCATTTTCAGGTCAAAAAGCTCATTCAGCCCGTGGAACACCGCCGCCGCGTCCGTACTCCCGCCCGCCATGCCGGCCGCCACGGGAATATTCTTCTGCAGCGTAATCTCCACCCCGGAATCTATACCGTACTCATTTATAATCATATCCGCCGCCTTGAAAATAAGATTGTCCCGGCTTGCCGGAATCTCCGCCTCGTCAGGAGACGAACCGGCCGCCCCGCTAACCGCTTTTCCGCCCCAGGAATCTATCTGAAGGGAAATCCCCGGCCGGGTAGTTTTACCAAAAGTCAGTCTGTCCCAGATATCCACTGTCTGCATTACCATCTTTACTTCATGGTAGCCGTCCGGCCTCCTTCTTATTACATCCAGGCCAAGATTGATTTTGGCGTAGGCTTTACGCGTGATACTCATCTGCGGGTCCCTCCTTATTACATTTATAGAGCAGATGCATGAAATGCGAACTTCGTTCGCCGCATCTGCAGGTAATAAGGCATCCTCCCACTTCGTGGGTCCCTCCTTATTACATTGTATACATTATACATTAAATTGTACTTAATTATATACATGGGAAGCGGGGTTCGTCAAGATTTTATCTTTTACTATCTGGTCTGGTTCACTTTTCTTGCTCCTGCTCCCTCAACTTCCCGTCCTTCAGGTAAAAAATTCTGTCAAAGCCCTCAAGCTGGTGATAATGGTGGGTTATCATCAGCACCGTCTTTCCCTCCATCTCATGGGTGATGATATGGTGCAGGTACTTATCGGATTCCACGTCATACCCCGAGGAGGCTTCGTCCAAAAGCACAACCGGCGCGTCCTTTACAAGAGCCCTCGCCACCGCCAGTTTCTGCTTTTCCCCGCCCGAGAGCTTCATTCCCCTGTTCCCGGTCTGCGTCAGCTCCCCCTCCGGGAATTTTCCGATATATCCGGCCGCTCCGCTCTGCACAAGAGCCCTTTCTATTTCCTCCCGGCTCCTCTTCCCTGACAAATCCACGTTCCCGATAATGCTGTCCATGAAAAGATAGGGTTCCTGGCTTACCACGGAAAAAAGCCCCCTGTATTCATCCACGGGAAATTCCCTCACAGGGATTCCATCCGCCATAATTTCCCCTCCACAGGGCTCATAAAAACGCAGAAGGAGATTGAAAATAGTGGACTTCCCGCTCCCGTTTTTGCCGATAAAAGCCACTTTCTCTCCCGGCATTATCTGAAAGGACACGCCCTTTAGCACCTCCCGGCTCTCCCCGTAGGAAAACCGCACCCCGTCAAAGGAAAGCACCGGCGCGCAGCCGCCCTTTCGCAGCTCCCTCGCACCGCTTTCCTCCTCCTCCCTGTCAAGAAAAGAAAAAAGCCGCTCCGCCGAGGGCAGGATTCTCGCAAAATGCATTTTCAGGTTTATCAGGGAAGCCACCGGCCCCGTCACGTAGCCGGAATAGGAAATGAAAGCGACCACCGCCCCCACTGTCAAATCCCCCCGGCACACCAGCGCCCCGCCAAGGATATACAGAGCCACGTCCACGCCCCATGAAAGCACCATCTCCGTAAAAAGATTCCACGCGTCCGTCATACTTCCCTTTTCCCGGACAGAGAGAAGCTCCCGAAGAAGCCTTCCGAAGGCCTCCTTCCTCTGCCTGCCAAGATTCCACAAATGCACCTCCCCAATCCCGTCAAGGGTATCGTCAAACCACCGTGAAAACCGCCTGTTGGCCTCAATGTCCTTCCGCATATTCTCCTCCCGCCGGGCAGAAAGCCGCCGCACCGAAAGATACTTTAAGGGTATCATGGCGAGCACTGCCATGGCAAGCCCCGGACTGATGAGGAAAAG
>CAJTMZ010000139.1:3424-6913 GCA_910577445.1 uncultured Lachnospiraceae bacterium
CCCTGCCGAGCCGCTCACAATGCGGAACACATACCCCGCGCTCATCACAATGTACCTGTCCGTCACCGATGTCACCTGCATCATATCCAGCGTCAGACAGTTGATAATTTCCCCGTTCTTCCTGTCCGAAAAAAAATCCTTCCTAAGACGCAGCACCTTGTCGAACACCTGCAGGGAAACCGCCTCATAGGATGCGTTGTGGATTTTCACAAAGACCCTTGTCTGAAAAAACTCCAGCGCCTGAGAGGCCACCACCAACGCCCCCAAAAGGCAGGAGAAAAACAGGATGCCGGACATGTCCTTTTCAATCATCCCGTCGTCCATTATCTTCCGTATGGCAAGCGGCTGCAAAAACCCCCCGCCGTCACACCCAAAAGAGCGGCCGCAGCAGCAGCCAGTTCTCTTTTATATGGCAGTACATATCCAAAACATCTGAAAAGCAGCTCCCGCTTTCGTCTCTTCGTCCCCTCCACATTCGTTCCTTTCCGGCCCTTAAAGCCTCTTAATGTAAAATATCAGGCAAAATATTCCTTAATAAAAAGAAAAACCTCCCCCGCTGACGCGAAAACCCTCTCCCCGGCCTCCACGCTGACGCGGATTTTTCCCGCTTCCCCGGCCACATACATGTCGATTTCCGAAAAAGGCAGTCCCGGCCTTTCACCTGTAGAAAAAAGCAGAGCGTCCGCCGGATAAATCCCCGCCATTGTACGGGGGAACCCTTCCGCCATACATTCCGCCTGCCCATAAAGGGCAAGGGGCACTCCCTCTCCCCGGTCCGAAAAGACCGTAACGTCGTACCCGTCCTTCTCAAATTCTCCGTAAATCGGCGCAAGCAGCTCCCACTCAATCCACAGCACCGGTATTTCCGCTTCCTCTGTCTGTTTTCCGGGAAACCGGCAGTACATCCCCTCAAAAGCTCCCTCCGGATACAAAGCCGCCTCCCTCTCCAACACCGTAAGAGCCTTTTCAAAGGTAATGTCCTCCCCCGAAACCGCCATCTCCGCCAGCCTTGCCGTTACCACCGGCGCGGCAAAGCTGTTGGCATACCGGATATCCTCAATCCCTTCCCCGAGACTCTCGCTGATACAGGCAATGAGACTGTTCTCCCGGTTTCCCGGAAACCCGCTGTCAAAGGCTATGCCGCGGTTTTCAAGGACGCCCCTCTTATCCCCGCGGACGCCGAAAACCCCCGGAAAGGCCGCCGGCCAGGTGGGAATATTCCTGTTATGGAAAGCCGCCACCATCAATGTGCCGTTCTCCGAAAGCTTCCTCACGGTGTCCTCTATTTTGTCCTTCAATTCATACACCAGCGTCCCGAGACTCATATGCACCAAAGTTACCTTATTTTCCAAACACCACAAAAGCGCCGCGGAAAGCCGCCGGATGTCCCCGGCCGTGCCCTGTTCCATGATTTTAATGCTGATAACCGGTATCTGCGGACATACCCGCAGGATAATCGCCGCGCACAATGCCCCATGGGTGGGCTCCGGCGTCGGCTCCCTGTCTTTTATTACCCTGCCGCCGCTGATTTTTAAGTGCGTAATTTTTGTGCCCTCCGGCAGACTTACGCCATAGACGCCATCGTCTATGATGGCAAGGCTCTTTTGATTTTTTTCCATAGTTCTTCCATTCCGGCAGGTTTATCCGCACCTGACGCCGCTCTTCCATAATTATATTGTCTATTATATCGCTGTTCCACGGTGTATTGCAACAGCGTTGATTTTTTTAATATTGATGACAATGGTATCGGATTATAGTATAATCAAACCTAATTTTGGACAATGCAGTAATTGACAGTCCTGTCATGGGAAAGATTACGCCTACATCTCTTTCCGGCGGCGTCAAAACTTTAATTCTTATGAAGAATGAACGTTCCAGAATATTCAATGCCTCCACCTGCGGTGATAACTGTGCTAAATGGATTCTGAAGCTGGCCGAAACAGACGAACTTACAATAAACCTGCGCCATTTGATGGATTTCGGTGAGGGAACTTTTGACATTCGTATTATGAATACAGCTCAGATTGTCCACAGCATGAAAGAGCTTGTTCCGATTGCCGGACTATATGTATAAGAGGGGCTGAACATGAAAGGAACACATAGAATTATTGTACAGAATAAGCGTATCCGATATGATTTTCTCATAAAAAGGAACATTACGGTTATTCGCGGGAACAGTGCAACAGGCAAAACGGCGTTGGTAGATATGATACGTGAACATTTCGAAAATGGGGCCGCCAGCGGAATAGAACTTTCCTGTGATAAAGAATGTACCGTTTTGGATGGCCGGACATGGGCCGGGCAGCTTTCCATGATGAAAGACTGCATTATTTTTATTGATGAAGGCAACGATTTTGTTATGAGTACTGATTTTGCATTAGCTATTCAGAACACAGATAACTATTATGTAATCGTAACCAGAGAAAGTATACCGTCTTTGCCGTACAGCGTAGATGAAATTTATGGAATCCGTGATTCAGGTAAATACGGAACTTTGAAGCGCACGTATAATGAATTTTACCATTTATATCAAACGACAGACGCAGATGCCTCTCCCATTTTAAAAGCAGCATTATTTCCCTTTGCCGGGTTCTACACTACTGTTCGTTAGCCGAAATACTTTCAGTTTATTCCAGAGGATTTCCGACTGGTCTGACAGCTCTCTGTTCTTCTCAGTCACCAGCCATACGCTGGTTCCAAGAATGAACAATGCCTTTATCAGCGAAACAGCATCTATACAAATTGCAGCAGGATATTTCCAGAACCCTTCTACATAAAACCGGAAAAATGCTTCCCATGAATCTACAAGTTCCAGAATCCCTCCGATTATCTTCGTTACCTGATAACCTCCCAGCAAAGCCAAACCAAACGCGAATCTCCATCTTCGGTACATAGTCCCCAGAAGAATAGTAAGTTCAGGCGCATATCCTGTCACTCCTGCGAATACAATGGCACCAGTTCCCGCAACAGTTATCCTGCTGCCATAAACCAGCCTGACCACACTGACTGTTATGCTGAAAAGGAGCAAAAACCTGAACCCTCTTCATTAAATGCAATGATATATTCTTGCGTTTCTGCTGATACTTTTTAACATGTTTGCCCAACATATTCCATTGGCTCCGGTTTCTTACTCATTCATATACAGGTAGACACGGCTTGCCAGCTCCTTACAGCATTCCTCCGCCGTTATGGTGTTGTTTACAAAATAGTCCTCGTATACAGATTCCAGATTGTTGTACAGGTTTGAATCAATAAATTTAAACGCGTTTATCGCTTCGATATCCCGAAACAGCTTCTCCTTATTCTCCGGGGCAATACCTTCACAAACCTTTTCTGCTTTTCCCTTGTTAGGGGAAATCATAGAGGAATAGTTACGGCTTGTATCCCTGTCACTGAATGCATATTTGATAAATTCCCACGCCAGCTCTTTATTTTCAGAAAAACTGCTGATGGATAAAGTTCCGGCGGACACCGGGTAACGCTCCCCAT
>CAJTMZ010000140.1 GCA_910577445.1 uncultured Lachnospiraceae bacterium
TAAAGGGAGCAAACGGTGAAGATTATGAAACTGCCTGCCGGATGCTTTCCGAAGAGATAAAAAGAGAGGCCGGGCGCTTCCAGTTTCTTCAGGAAAGTGAACGGTTGACGCTGCATGATAAAGAGCGTTATCAGGAATTGCTGAAGCAGGAAAATTGTGCCGGGGAAGTGCCTGAGATTCTTCTTATGAATTCTTTGCAGATTTTATCAGGGCTTTTGTATAAGCATTTTGAGCAGAAAGTAATTGTGCTGATAGATGAATATGATGTACCTCTTGCGAAGGCTTTTGCCAGAGGATACTACGACCGGATGGTTCTTTTGCTTCGCAACATGTTCGAACAGGTACTTAAATCAAACGAAAGCCTGTATTTTGCGGTATTATCAGGGTGTCTTCGGATTGCAAAAGAAAGTATTTTTACGGGGCTGAATAATCTCAGTGTGCTGACGATTGCGGATGTGGAATTTGATGAATATTTTGGTTTTACAGATAAAGAGGTAACGGAGCTTTTGGGGTATTATGGCCTTTCGGCACATTATGATATTCTGAAGGAATGGTATGACGGATATCATTTTGGAAATGTTGATGTATATTGCCCCTGGGATGTGGTCTGTCACTGTAATAAACTGCGTGCCGACGAAACGGCAGCGCCCGGCAATTACTGGTCAAATACCAGCAGTAATGATGCGGTAAGGCGTTTTATAGAGGAGGCGGATAACGGTACTACAAAGCGGGAGATTGAAAATCTGATTGCCGGAGAGTGCATTGAAAAGGAAATTCATTTTGATTTGACTTATCCGGAGATGTATAAGACGATTGACCACATCTGGAGCCTTCTTTTGACCACAGGCTATCTGACCCAGAGGGGAAAACCGAAAGGCGATGTGTTTGACCTTGTGATTCCCAACAGGGAGATTCGGAAGATATTTACCCGCCAGATAATGGAACTGTTCAGGGAGAATGTCAAAAAGGACGGAGAAACACTGAATCGGTTCTGTGAATGCCTTCAAAACGGGGACGCGGAAAATGTGGAAAAATATCTGGAGGCGTACCTGAAGAAAACCATAAGTATACGGGATACTTTTGTAAAAAAGCAGTTAAAAGAGAATTTTTATCATGGAATTTTGATTGGACTGCTGGGAGTGAAGGATTCATGGGGAGTTGCGTCTAATAAAGAAACCGGAGAAGGTTATAGTGATATTCTGGTGGAAGCAGGCGACGGGGAGACGGGAATAGTACTTGAGATAAAATACGCGGATGACGGGAATCTGGAAACGGCCTGTAAGCAGGCGCTGCGTCAAATCGAAAAAATGAATTACGAAGAAAAGCTGCGGGAGGATGGGATTGAAACCGTTTTGAAATACGGTGTCGCTTTTTATAAAAAGCGGTGTAAAGCGATGCTTGCACAGTAAAATAGATGTATATTTCCCCCGAAAAAAAACATACTGTTTTTAGAGACAACAGGATTTTCCTGAAAGAAAGGACAGTATGGAATGCAGCAGGAGATAAGCGAAATAAAAGAAGAAAAACGGCTGCCTCTGCGCAGCGGCAGTAAATACTACGAAATCCGGCTGGAAAGCATCGGAGGCCTTGGAGCCAATCTGTGCGGAAAAATGCTGGGGGAGCTTGGCGTAAAGTATCTGGATTTAAACAGCGTGAGTTTTTCCAGCTACGGCTCGGAAAAGACCGGCACCCCGGTTAAGGGATACATCAGATACTGCGGAAAGGAGACGGAAATCAGAATCCATTCTCCGATAATCCGGCCCGATTTGCTGGTGATTTTTCATCAGGCGCTGATGCAGGACGAAAAGGTATGGGAAGGCTGTGATGAAAATACGGATGTTATTATTGCGCTGGAGAGCGGGCAGGAAAAGGCGGCGCGTATTCCCGTAAGGGTGAAATCCTGTTATGGGGTAAGGGCCCAGAAAATAGCCATGGAAACCCGTTCGCGGATTAACGTGGTGATGTTGGGAGCCATGGCAAAAGTGATGGGATTTACGCCGCTTTCAAAGATTAACAGGATATGCGAAGACACGCTGGGAAAGAAATACCCGGACGCTCTGAAAGGGAATCTGGAGGGCATAAAACGGGGATATGAGGAAACGGAGGAGCTTGCCGGCGCAGGAACGGGGACGGATTTACCGCGAAACCAAAGAAAGAGCAGCGGACAGGCGGCCGTCTCTTCCATGCCCGAGGGCGGTATCAATCCAAGGTACGGAAGCACGGTGGTGGCCGACCTTTCCCCGTCAAGACAGGGCTATATTCCTGTTTTTATCAGGGAAAAATGTATTAACTGCGGATTCTGCGACTCCACATGCCCGGATATGGTGTTCCAGTTTGCAAAAGGAGAATACAATGGCCGGGAAATGATGGTGAACAAAGGGCTTGATTACTATCACTGCAAGGGCTGTCTTCGGTGTGTGGACGTATGCCCGGTGAATGCGCTGGTGCGTGGACTGGAGGCGGAGCATCCGGATAAAAAATATTTTCTGCCCAATCAGGATTTGCTGCGTAAACCCGACTATTATATAGAAGCGGGACCTGACGGATATATAACTTCGGAATCTTACCTGACGGAAAAAAGAATGGAAGGAGGAGAAGTGTAATGGAAAAGCAGGTAATGGAATACGCAAGCGGAAACGAGATGGCTACGATTGCCATTAAGCAGATAGGCTATGATTTGATGGGCTATTACCCCATCACGCCCTCGACCCAGATAGCGGAAGGCCTGGACACCATGAAAGCCGGCGGGGAAACCGACCTGATTATGATTGCGGCGGAGGGAGAACACAGCGCGGCGGGGGTGTGCTATGGGGCTTGTGTGGGCGGCGGCAGGGTGATTAACGCCACCAGCGCCAACGGCCTTTTATATGCTTTGGAGCAGTTCCCGGTGCAGTCGGGGACCAGATATCCCATGGTGATGAACGTGGTCTGCCGGACGATTTCAGGGCCGCTGTCCATAAAAGGCGACCACAGCGATATTATGTTCATGTTAAACGCCGGCTGGCCCATTCTTTTTGCAAAAACGGCTCAGGAAGTATACGATTTTAATATCATAGCCCTGAAGCTTGCGGAGGCGGTGCGGCTCCCGGTGGTGGTGGCTTACGACGGCTTTTTTACCAGCCATCAGAAGCGGAGGTGCATGAGATTTGAACGGGAAGAGACCGTACGGGATTTCATTGGAGCGAAAAAGGAGGAATACCCTTTTCTGGATTTTGAGCATCCCATCACGGTAGGCTCATATATGAACGAGCCGGATTTAATCGGAAACAGATACCAGCTTCATCTTGCAATGGAGGAGGCCGCAAAGAGGCTGCCGGGATTTTTTGAAGCTTACGGAAAGCTGTCGGGAAGAAGCTATGACAAGGTGGAAGGCTATTGCAGCGAGGACGCGGACACGATTCTGCTCACCCTTGGCTCTTCCTATGAAACCGCCGGGGAAGCCGTGGACGAGCTTCGGCGGAAAGGGAAAAAGGCCGGGACTGTGACCGCCCATGTTCTGCGTCCCTTTCCTTATGAAGAAATTTATGCTCTCTGCAAAAACGCGTCCAATCTGCTGGTTGCGGACAGGCAGGACAGCTATGGCGCGGGAGGCGGCAATCTGTCCTTAGAGGTACGGGCGGCCATGCAGAGATATAAATGCAGCGTCAGAATCAAAAGTCTGGTTTACGGGCTGGGCGGTCTGGACTTTTTTGCTAAGGACGCCGTCCGGATGCTGGAATGGGCGGAAAATCCCGACACGCCCGATTTTGATTATTACGGTGTGGATGAGCTTAAGATACAGGACGCAAACTCTGAAAAAAGCGGGAATGAAATGCCAAACAGAAGTGACGATGAACCGTTCTTTGCGCCTCTTACCGCCGGGCGGACAAAGATAGGGGCTACCACAGTGACGGAATCGGAATCGGGCTTTGCGCAGGTGACGGGCGGAACCCTGAACGCCACCGCCGCGGTGCCCAAGCGGATTGCGCCGGGACACGGGGCCTGTCCGGGCTGCGGGATTCCGGTGAACATCAACCTGCTGCTCCGTGCCATTGAGGACCCGGTGGTTCTTCTTTTCCAGACCGGCTGCGGAATGATTGTGACAACCTCCTATCCCCGCACCAGCTTTAAGGTGCCTTATCTCCACAATCTGTTTCAGAACGGGGCGGCAACCTTAAGCGGTCTGGCGGAAATCTGCTACCGAAAGCAGAAAAACGGGGAAATTCCGCCCGGGGATATTATTTTTGTAATGGTAAGCGGCGACGGAGGGATGGATATCGGCATGGGTTCCGCTCTTGGCACTGCCTTAAGAGGACACCGGCTTATTTTGTTTGAATATGACAACGGCGGTTATATGAATACCGGCTACCAGCTTTCCTACTCCACGCCAAAGGGAGCGAGAAGCGCCACGTCCCATGTGGGGAAGAACCAGTACGGAAAAACCTTTTTCCACAAGGATATGCCCCAGATGATGGCGGCTACGGGCATTCCTTATGTGGCGACCATGGCGGAGTCCAATCCGGTTGACTTTATCAAAAAAGCGGCCAAGGCGGCTTATTATGCCAAGACTACCGGCACCGCCTATGTAAAAGCCCTGTCCGCCTGCCCCTTAAACTGGAACGACACCCCGGCCACGGAGCGCAAGGTTATTGCTTCCGCGGTGGACTGCTGCTATTTCCCGCTGTATGAGGTGGAAAAGGGGAAAACAACGCTGAATTATAACCCGGAGCAGGCCGGTAAAAAGATACCGATACTCGACTGGCTTTCCATGATGGGAAGAACCAGACATCTGCAAAAAGAAGAGTACAGGGAGGTAGTGGAGGAGCTGCAAAGCGAAGTGGACAGAAGATTTGCAAGACTGAAAGCAAAATCGGAGAACCCCATTCTGTAAGCGGTACGCGCGGCATCCAAAAACTCTGTCATGCGCTTAAAAACAGCGCGGAAGTGAGAGGAAAATGAAAATATTTATAAAAACGTATCGCAAAACTGTGAAATTATGAGATTTTCTGTAATAATCTCTTAAATATTTCTTAATTTTGGAAAAGAGGCCTTATAAAAGGCTTCTTTTTTGTTATACTAATAACCAGTTATTTCGGGAAAATAATATTAACAGAAGTTTTGCGTCAAAGCCAAGCTTTTAGGGAAACGGTCTTTGCATAAAGATAAATGTAAATTCTGTTTCTATGAGAAGACAGGCAGCAGACAGTGTCCGTGAATAAAACTAAATGATGGGAGTGGAACATATTGTTTGTGACAATGGTTTTTCCTGTTTTTCTGGGAATTGTTGTGACACTGTTCTTTTTGTTGCCGGTAAAGCGGCGGCCCGTCCTTCTTTTGCTTTCCAGTTATGTGTTCTGCGGGTGGATAGATTTGCGGGGACTGGCGGTTTTACTTTTCATTTCTCTGGTTACGTGGCGGGCAGGGATACGGATAGAAAGCCTGCGCGGCAAAACGCGTGGGCGGGGCGCGAAAAAAGACAGAGGATTCACTGTTTTTATGGTGTGTTTTCTGGCGGCTGTTTTGTGCGTATATAAATTTGGGAATTATTGTCTTTCGCATGTAAACTGGCAGGCGCCGCAGGCGGTAACGGCGGGGCTGGCGATGCCGGTGGGGATGTCCTTTTACATGTTTCAGGCAATCGGATACCTGACGGATATTTATAAAGAAAAGAGCGGTGCGGAAAAAAATTTCATATTTCTGGGATGTTATCTGGCCTTTTTTCCCAAGCTGGTAAGCGGGCCCATCGAGAGGGAGCAGGATTTCATTCCTCAGCTTAAGGGACTTTACCGGGTAAAATTCGGAGACAGAGGACGGCTTTCAACGGCTTTTACCTATATGCTCTGGGGATATTTTATGAAGATGGTGGTGGCCGACAGGCTGGCGGGGGCGGTAAACCGGATTTTTGCCGCTCCGGAATCCTTTGACAGCGTATGGCTTTTGGTGGGGGCTTTCTTTTACACCATGCAGATTTACTGCGATTTTGCGGGATATTCTTATATTGCCATAGGCTGCGCAAAAATATTCGGGATTGACCTCGCGCAGAATTTTAAAGGGCCTTACTGCGCTGAAAGCATTACGGATTTCTGGCGCAGATGGCATATTTCCCTGAGCAGTTGGCTTCGTGATTATCTGTACATTCCGCTGGGCGGAAACCGAAAGGGAATCGTCAGAAAATGTGTAAATACGGTGATTGTCTTTCTGGTATGCGGGATGTGGCACGGAGCCGGAATGCACTATGTGCTGTGGGGACTTTTGCATGGAATTTACTCAGTGGCCGATACGCTGATTCGAAAGTCCGGGCGGAAAATCCGGGGAGGACGTTTTCTTACCTTTGTGGAGGTGGCCTTTGCCTGGATATTTTTCCGGGCCCAGAGTGCGCGGGAAGCCGTAAGCTATGTGAGCGGAATTTTTACGGCGGGTATCCACCCCGAAAATTGGGCGGAAACGGCTAAGCTTCTGCAGATTGGCGGTATAGAAGCTCTGGTGATTGCGGTTGGCATTGCAGTGGTTCTTTTTATTGACGAGTTTTGTAATGCCAGAAAGCTGAATCTGCCGGTGCTTATTCAGAAAAAGGAAAATGCCGCGAGATACTTTATTTTTTACCTTCTGATTATCGCGATTTTTATTTTCGGAATGTACGGACCGGGGTATCACGCGGAACAGTTTATTTACATGCAGTTTTAATATGGGACAGTTTGTATGAATTTAAATATAAAAAAA
>CAJTMZ010000141.1 GCA_910577445.1 uncultured Lachnospiraceae bacterium
GCTGTGATGTGGGAAGCTTTAAGGTATTCGCCGGCTTTACACAGCAGGAGCATATCAGGGCCAGTCAAGGTTTCGACAGGGGTCTTGCAGCTGGAGAAGCTATCCGCAGGCGATGCGTCAAATCGCAAAACTAAATATAAACGCTGAAGATAATTTAGCATACGCTGCCTAATGGCAGCTGTCCGCCCTGACGCACCTACACGTTAGGACGCGGGCATCGACCATGTAGGAAACGACGCGGGTTAAGCTTTGTCCCCGTGGGCGTATTATGAAGCTACTGAATAAACCGGGGTGTCGGTTTCCTGGTTTAGGAGGGAATGAGGGTTTCCCGAAATAATCGACTATGATAGTAGAAGGACAGGGAATAGGTCTTTGGACGCGGGTTCGACTCCCGCCTATTCCAGTACATGTGGTAAGGAGGGGCCCGCAAAGCGGGAGGATGCCTTATCACCTGGCAGACGCCCACGAACGAAGTTCGTATTATATGCGTCTGCTCTAAACCTGTGGTAAGAAGGACCCACAAAGCGGGGTCCTTTTTCTTACGAGTAAAAGAAATAACCGGAAAGGAAGAATTTCGTGGCGGACAGAAGCGACTTATTAGTGGAAGGCTATTGCTTTGGCTCTCAGGCGGACGCGTCAAGAGCGCAGGCGGAGCTGAAGAAAGCGGAATATTTTGAATCCAGGCTTGCGGGCCGGAATGCCCAGAATGTGCTTGCGGTGTACAATAAAATTTTAGACGAAAAGGTGTTTGTTACACCTTTGGGATGGGAATATCTGAAAAAACTTCAGACACAGCTCAGGGAGCTGGGCGTGGAGGAAGAAAAAATCAGGCCGGTTCCGCTGTTTGTGACTTTCGCGCATGAGGAGGAAAAGACGGAAGTCAGGCAGAGGATTATTCCAAAAAAGAAAAAGGATACGGCCAGAAGTATGCTGAGAATATCGGTTTTAATCAACATTACGCTTGCCGTTCTTGTGGGCGTTATGTTTTATATTGCAGTGACCAGCGATAACCCTAACATTATCAATTACCGGAATGCGGTTCTCAACGAATACGCCACATGGGAGCAGGAACTGACAGAGAGGGAGAAGAAAGTCCGGAAAAAGGAAATCGAGTTCAGGATAGGGAGCGGGGAAGAACAGGAAGCAGCGGACGGCGAAGCTATGGAAAACGACGAAATTCCCACGGAAGAATAGAACATTTCACATTTTTGACATATTTTGAGGGTACAATACAAATCAGGAGATGAAGGTGAAATGGAAAGACTGAAAATTTTTGTGGTTGATGATGAAGCCAGAATGAGAAAGCTGGTAAAAGACTTTCTGGTAAAAAGCAATTACGACGTGATAGAGGCCGGGGACGGCAGTCAGGCACTGGATATTTTTTATGAACAAAAGGACATTGCGCTGATTATCCTGGACGTTATGATGCCGAAATTGGACGGCTGGGAGGTTTGCAAGGAAATCAGGCAGTATTCAAAAGTGCCCATTATCATGCTGACGGCCAAATCGGACGAGCGGGACGAGCTTTTAGGCTTTCAACTGGGAGTGGACGAATACATCTCCAAACCTTTCAGTCCGAAAATTCTGGTTGCCAGAGTGGAGGCGATTCTGCGCAGAACCAACCAGCTTGGGAGCGATGAGACGCTGGCGGCGGGCGGAATTGTCATTGACAAAACAGCGCACAGTGTGACCATTGACGGGAAATCCGTGGATCTTAGTTATAAGGAGTTTGAGCTTCTCGCTTATTTTCTTGAAAATAAGGGTATTGCGCTTTCCCGGGAAAAAATTTTAAATAACGTATGGAATTATGATTATTTTGGGGACGCCAGAACCATAGATACGCATGTAAAGAAGCTGCGCAGTAAAATGGAGGGAAAAGGAGAGCTTATCAAAACCATATGGGGTATGGGATATAAGTTCGACGTGGAATAAAGAAATAAATTTCCCGCAAAAGCCGCAGCTTTGGTCGGAGGTTTTATGAGATATTCTATCCGAAAGCAGTTTGCCCTTGTTTTCGGCCTGCTGATGGCCGGAACAATTTTACTGTGCTGGTTTATAAACAATACGTTTCTGGAGAATTATTATCTGAATAATAAAAAAAAGGCGATGCTCAGCGCCTATCATATTGTAAACAAAGCGTCGAACGAAGGCACCATCAACGCGGAGGATTTTGATATAGAATTTCAGCAGATATGCGGAAAAAACAATATTGATATTATCCTTCTGGACACCCAGACCAGAACCATTAAGACTTCCGTCAATAATTACGAGACGCTCAGCCGGAAGCTTCTTGACTATCTGTTTAAAAAAGGCGAGAGCCGGTATGACAGGGTTCTTGCGGAAGAAGAAAACTACGAGATGCATATTGAGCTGGACACAAGGACTTGGTTTGAGTATGTGGATATGTGGGGCGTACTGGATAACGGAAATCTGTTTCTGTTCAGAAGCCCGCTGGAGAGCATACGGGAAAGCGTGGCGCTGGCCAACCGCTTTCTTGCTTATGTGGGAACGGGAGCGGCAGTGCTTTCCGCCCTGATTATCCTTGTGGTTTCCCGTAAAATTACGGAGCCCATTATGGAACTTGCCCAGATTTCCGAACGGATGAAGCATCTGGATTTCGACGCAAAATATAAAGGAAACAGCAGGACGGAAATTTCCCTTTTAGGACAAAACATTAACGAGCTTTCGGAGGCCCTTGAGTCAACGATATCGGAACTCAAAAGCGCCAATAATGAATTAAAAAGAGATATTGAAAGAAAAAATGAAGTGGACGAGATGCGGAAAGACTTTCTGTCCAACGTATCCCACGAGTTGAAAACGCCCATTGCGTTGATACAGGGTTATGCGGAGGGGTTAAAGGAAGGAATAAGCGACGATGCGGAGAGCAGGGAATTTTACTGCGAGGTCATTATGGACGAAGCTTCAAAAATGAACCACATGGTAAAAAAGCTTCTCACCCTGAATCAGCTTGAATTTGGAAATAATACGGTAGCCATGGAGCGGTTTGATATCATGGCGCTGGTTCGAAATTATCTTCAGTCTGCGGAAATTTTATGCAGGCAGAAAGAAATCAAAGTGCAGATAGAGGAATACCCGCCGGTCTATGTGTGGGCCGACGAGTTTATGATTGAAGAGGTTTTCGGCAATTATTTCAGTAATGCAATAAATCATGTTGCAGGGAACCGGGTAATTGATGTAAAATTAACTTTGAAAGATGACAAAGTCAGAATTTCGGTTTTTAATACAGGCAATCCCATACCGGAAGAAAGTATTCCACATATCTGGGAAAAGTTTTATAAGGTTGACAAAGCAAGAACAAGGGAATACGGAGGCAGCGGAGTGGGGCTCTCCATTGTAAAGGCGACGATGGAAGCCATGAATCAGGCGTACGGAGTTATCAATTACGATAACGGCGTGGAATTTTGGTTTGAATTGGAAAATGCAAAAAATGAGCGAATGGAATCAGAAAAACAATCAGAATATAAATAATCTGGACCGGGCCAGAATGCTTCGTAAGGAAGCCATGCTTCTGGAGGAGAAAGAAAGAGTCAAATCAAGGCTTGCCCATCTGCTGAGCATATCCGAGGACGAATATTACAGCCGGTATCTGGGGCAGATGCTCCGGGATTTGGAAAGCGGGAAAGCTTCTCCGGCGCAGGTAGAGCGGGAAGCGCAGAGAAGTTATAATGCATACAGGCAGAAAATGACGCAGGTATGGAAAACGAAAGCCGCGCCGGCATCAGAGAACACAGGCTGTCCGATGCCGCTGGCGGTCGAAAGGGCGCCCCTGGCAGAACAGAATCTTTCCGCGGAAAACAAATCACAGAAAAGCACCATAGAATTTAAAATCGGAACGCATGTTTTCAGTATTATCGGCGCGATATTCGTATTGGCTGCTTTTGCAATTTCAGGCTTTTATTTCTGGGGCGGAATCGGTACGATGGCAGTGACGCTGCTGATTGCCACAGGCATTATATTTATCGGCAGAAAAAAGGACTCTGCAGCGCTGAGGATTATCAGTCTGGTCAGTTGTTATGTCTGCTTTTTTGCCATGCGGGAATTTGGAACCGAATTTAACTTCCTGCTAATTGCCGGAATGCTTCTGATTGTGAACGGAATCAGTATATTTTTCCAGAACGGAAAACACCGGAATTTTATCAATGTGATGCATATCCTGATTCTGACGCTGGGCACTTCCATGTTTACGGGAATTGCCTGGTCGGAAGAAATCCATTCCGTATACCTTGCGTTTTATGTAATCACCTCTTTTTTGCTGGTTAATGTGCTTAGCCTGAAAGAGTGCGCGGGAAAGAACGAGTCGATTTTTCCCGCCTGCTGTATCGGAAACACCGTTTTGCTTATGCTGCTTTTGGGCATCGGAAGCTTTGGCCCTGAAATGTCGGAGCCGGATATGGCGCTGTTTATGCATATCACGGTAGAAATTCTGATACTTGCGGTGTGTCTGGTTGTGTTTATGCTCTGGGATAAATCGGACGGCAAAAGGTGGGCGCAGTTATATTATGGGGCTGTCACAGTGGCTTTGGCCGGTTCTTTCTCCGAATATCCTCTGGAGATTCTTTTGTCAGGCCTGGGCGTATTTCTGGTCGTAAAACTGTTTTCCGTCCGGAAAGAAAATATGGCGCTGGATATTCTCGCCACGCTGTGGACGGCGTTTCTCGCTTTCCGGCTTACAGACAACTGGTACTGCTGGGTGCTGGCGGGGGCTCTGCTTTTGTCGGCCGTGCGGATAAAATATCTGCATATATTCTATGAACTTGTGATTACCCTGAGCCTTCTTCTGATATGGGGAATCAGATATCACGACTGCCTGCGCGTAAGATATGCGCTGTCCGGAGGGTGGTTTTATCTGGTGAGCGCGGGAATTTTGCTGTTTTTGTTCCTGCTGTTCAATCATCTGCCGTGTACGGGAAAGAAAGAGCAGCTAGGATATAACATTATCAATGTGGCGGCAATGGCTTTTTATTATCTTGGCGTCTGGTTTTCTCCCGGTTTTGTGTTCAGCTCTGTTATGATGGTACTCGGGGCCGTGACGATTCTTGTGGTGTTCCGTCCCCGGTATAAAATGGGGATTCCGGGAAAATATCTGGTTCTGGCGGGCTTCCTTACCTGGTTTTCCCTGACAGGTCACTATGAGTCGCCGGTAGTTACAAGCATCCTTTTAATGGTGATTTCCCTGGGAAGTGTGGGAATCGGCTTTAAAATACGCAGTAAAGCGGAAAGAATATGCGGACTGATAATGGCGGCATTTGTAAGCCTGAAACTTGTTCTGTATGATTTCAGGGAAGTGGAAATTATATACAAAGTGCTGGTGTTTCTTGTGGTAGGCGTCATGGCGTTGCTGATATCTTTTCTGTACGTCCGGCTTCAAAAAGGCATGGAGCTTCTGGAAGAAAAAACGGCGGAATCTACGGAAACGGCAAAGTTACAGGATTCAGACGGCGGGAAAGAAAGCGGGGATATTTCTGCGGACGGGTCTGGCTGCGAATTGGGCATATCAGGTGAAGACGAAATTTGACAGTATTAATGATAAATATATGGAGGCGGGTATGAGAAAAAATTTCAAAAGCGGTGTGATAATGGTTTTATCTGCGGTGTTAATGACCGGGTGTGGAAACACGATACCGGAAATGACTGAGGAAGAGCAGGAACTGGTAGTGGAATATGCGGCCAATACTTTGCTCAAGTACGATAAATATTATGAGAGAAAACTCATAGAGCTTACTCTGGAGCAGGAGCTGGCGGAGGATACAGTTCCGAAAGAAGAGGCAAAGGAGGAGACCGAAGAAAAGCCGGAAAAGGAGTCCTCCCTGAAACCGGATTCCGAAGTGACGATTATAGACAATACGGGTGATGCGGTAAGCGAAAACATTTCCATTCAGAAATTCCTGGGACTGGATTCGGTGGAAATTACTTATACCGGTAATGAAGTGTGCGACGCTTATCCCGAGCAGGGAGAAGACCTGTTTTTTATTATGAACGCAACGGCTGGAAATAAGCTTCTGGTTTTGAAATTTCAGGTCAAAAATGTATCCGGGACGGAAACGGAACTCGATATTGCCCAAAGCAATACCAGATTTAAAGTTGTAGTGGACGGAAAACAGACAAATGCTCTTACCACTATGCTGTTAAATGATTTGGCCTATTATAAGGGAACCATCGGGGCCGGCGAAGAGACTGAGCTTGTTCTGGTCTGCGAAGTACCGGAAGGTGAGTCGGGAAATATTTCGGCTCTTGGGCTTATGATGAAAAATGTAGAAAATACTGCGACAATTTCATTGGGTTAAAGTGCTAAAATGTTTTCAAGTCACCGGAAAGGCCTGTTTTACAGGGTTTTCCGGTGTTTTTCAAAATGTGTGAAAAATTTCTACAATTTTTTTAAAATTAGTGTTGACACTATGGAATTGGTATGATATAGTAATGTTCGTTGCCGGAGATAACAAGCAACAGACAAGCAACAAACAGTACCTTGACAAATAAACAGCAATGCAACCCTGAAAATTCAAAGAGAAGAGAATTATTCAGAAGAAGCGAAAAAGACGAACCAACAAGCAAACAAAGCAACAGTGAACACGGAAACAAAAGGAAAGCCAGAAGAGGGCGTCCTAGAAGTGGGAAGAGCTTTTGGTAAAAGGTTTTGGAAGAAACATTTATTGAGAGTTTGATCCT
>CAJTMZ010000142.1:0-2151 GCA_910577445.1 uncultured Lachnospiraceae bacterium
TCCAAAATACAGCTTCTCTTACGTTCATCTCCTACCAGATAAACAGCTCTTCCCCCTTAAGCCGTAAAACCGCCTCAATAAAGTAATAGTCCGCATAAATAATCGGCACCTCGGTATTTTTCCCCTCCGGGTCATGGTAGAAGAACGTGCCGCCGTCTACAATCGAGTCTGCCTCTGCGTCCCAATTACTGAACTTTGCATCGCATGCCTTCAAAATATTAAGGGCTGCTTTGGTGTACAGGCTCTTTTCATACTCGCCCACATGTTCCGCAAGCTCTAAAAGCCCGCTGGCCGTAATCATACCTGCCGTGGAGTCATACTTAACCGGCTCCTTTGGAGCACGGTAATCCACAAGGGGCAGCCAGCCGTTCACCGCCAGATTGGAAATGCAGTAGTGGGCGCATTTCTTCGCAGTATTTAAGAAAGACTCGTCCCCTGTGTGACGGTAACTCAGCGCAAATCCGTAAACCGCCCAGGACTGTCCACGGCTCCAGGACGAACCCTTCTCATAGCCCTGTCCCCCCGGATTGTCCAGAAATTCTCCGGTATCGGGGTCGAAAACCACGATATGATTGCAGCTTCCGTCATCCCTTGTAATGTACTGCTGCGCTGTTTTCGCATGGCTTACGGCCACATGATAAAAGCGCGGGTCGCCAGTTTCCTTTGCCGCCCAGTAAAGAATCGGAATATTCATCATACAGTCGATAATCATTCCCCCGCTGGATTTTCTCTCGTCAAGCACAGGTCCCACGCTTCCGTTCCACGCGCGGATAAATTTTCCTACCGGGTTGAACCTGCCGGCCAGAATACTGGCCGCGTGAAGCCCTCTGCGTCTGGCGTCTTTGTTTCCCGTTTTGCGGTAATTGGCCACAGCCGAAGGCAGGAACAAAAAACCGATATCATGGTCAAGATTCTCAAATGTGTCCAGAGTTTCCGCAAGACGTTCCTCCACGCCCTCCGCCGTCTTTTTATAAGCCTCGTCGCCCGTGGCCGAATACATCTGCCAGAGCATACCGGGCCAGAAACCGTTTGTCCAGAAGCTGATACCGCCGGGAAAAGCTTCCGCCATATCCGAATACCTCCCGTCTTTGGGAGAATAGGGGATTTTTGTGCCCACCCTTTCACATTCCGCTTTCATTTTTACAAGCATCTTCCCGTATACGTCCTCAAGCCATTCCCTGTCTTTCTCATTTAATTCCATCTGCCCCATAAAAAATTCTCCTTCCCTTTTCTAAATTCCAGATTTTAGACCGCCGCTTTTACATTACTCAGCTCAGTATTTTTATTATAAGGAAGAAAAGCGTCCCTCCGTTAGAAAAAACACGTATCTTTTAGTAAAAATTATACTTTTTCCGGTAATCCTGCGGAGACGTCCCCATATTGGCTTTGAATACCTTGGAAAAATAATTGTTGTCCGCATATCCCACATAAGCCCCAATCTGCTGAACGCTCAGCCTGCTGTCAAGGAGAAGCTCCGCCGCCGTCTCGCAGCGTTTCTTTGCCATGTACTGCTTTACCGTCATCCCCGTTTCTTTTCCGAAAAGCCGCGCGAAATAAGACCGGGCAAGACCTGAGGCTTCCGCAAGCTCCGCCACGGTAATCTGACGGTTCAGGTTTAGACTGATATAGTCAATAGCTTTTTTGACATACAGGGAATAGCTGTTTTTGCGCTCCTGCCTGATAACGCCGCAAAAATGCGCCACCAGCTTTTCCAGAAGCATATCAAGCCGATGACCGGAAACGGTATGCTGCATCTGCTGGGCATATTCCTGACTAATTGAGTCAATCACTGTCGGCGCAAGCCCTGCCTTTCTTGCGCCCATCCTTATCAGGGTTCTCACAATGGCGGCCCCTGCAATCTGGTCTTTCATACTGTCCGATACAAAGCGCAGCCCTCCCGACGTCTTTTTCAGTTCGCCCATAAGCACAAGCGCCTGTCTCGTCTCGCCCCGGCTTATGGCTTCGATGAACTGTCCCTCCACATGATACCGTCTGTTGACAATGGAAACTTCCTCATAACTTTCCTGGGGAACCAGACGGGGACTGCCCTGCTCCTGATGGGTATAAACCGTCCTTATTCCGCCCGCCTCCCCTTCACTGTTTTCTGACAAAAACAGCGCGATTTTCGCCGCGTAATTTCCTGGCAGAATC
>CAJTMZ010000142.1:2161-6540 GCA_910577445.1 uncultured Lachnospiraceae bacterium
GGAAGCTGACAGTAATATATTTTATAGGAAAAAAGCGTTCCGGCGTCGGCACCATGTTTTGCCAGAAGCTGCCCGGCCTTTTTTTCATTCCATCCGGATTCCACGAAAGGCCCTAGCAGCACGCACTCCTCCCCGGCCCAGAACGCAAGCAAATGCACCTCCATGGGGTCTATGATTTCATAAATAAACTGTTTTTCCCGCAGTTCCAGAAAGGAAGCCAGCTCCGAAGCGGTAAAGGCTCTCTGGAGGCTGTGGGAAAAGCAGTATTTCCTTTCAAACTTTTCCAGTACATCCGTATTTTTTTCATAAATGGTAAGTGCCAGTCCCGTAAGCGCAGGAACAAAAACCGACGCCGATTCCAGAAAACCCATTTTCCCTCATCCTTCCGTAAAATAATCTGATTCCATCTTACCACACAAACCCTTAGATGCGCTTTATAAACCTGCCGTATGCGGAAATTATTTTGGGTTTCGGCAGCCGCGAATATTCCTTTCCGCCACCGCATATATTTTCTTAATCTGTTTTCCATAGGTACACAGCATGAAAAAACTCTACTACACCGCCGCTATTCTCATATTGGGACTTCTTCTTGTCCTGGTCTGCCTGTTAAAAAGCTGTCAATCCGAAAGAGCCGGCCAGAAGACAAACGCCGTCGAGGTGGCCGCCAAAGCCGGCGGAACCTATATCAAATGGGTGGATTTTAACGTAACCAGCGAGGCGCTCTCTGCCGCTTATGATTTGGATGTGAAAAGCTACGGACAGTCCGTCCACCTCAACTGGATTGAACTTTTGGCCTATGTGGGAGCCAAAAAGGGCGGCAATTTCGGAAAGGAAAGCCCGGCTCTCATCAAAAAGCTGGCTTCCGAATTATCCTCCGGGGAAACCACCATGAAAAAACTGACGAAGGATATGGAATATTATGATTACTATTACGAGGCTTACGAAGCGGTGCTTGGCGGTATGGTAGGCGAATATGAAATCGAGCAGGAGGATGAAAACGGACAAAAACAGTGGAAAAAGGTTTACGGGCTCAAGGCCTTTTCCCCTATTGCCAAAGGATTTGAATACAGCGACTATGACGATTTCGGCTCCTCCCGCAGTTACGGCTACAAAAGGCCGCATCTTGGACATGACATGCTCGGCCAGATAGGAACCCCTATCATCGCAGTGGAATCCGGCTACGTGGAAGCCCTTGGCTGGAACCAATACGGCGGCTGGCGCATCGGCATCCGCAGCTTTGACGGAAAGCGCTACTATTATTACGCCCATCTGCGGCAGAATTTCCCCTATGCCCTTGATTTAAAGGAGGGAAGCGTCGTCACCGCCGGGGACGTAATCGGCTATATGGGACACACCGGCTACAGCACCGTGGAAAACACCAACAACATTGAAACCGTCCACCTCCACTGGGGCCTTCAGCTCATTTTTGACGAATCACAGAAAGAGGGAAACAACGAAATCTGGGTGGACTGCTACGCCCTGACCCGCTTTCTCTACAAAAACAGGTCCCTCACGGAAAAAAATACGGAAACAAAGGAATGGTTCCGGCATTTTCAGATGAAAGACCCGGCCGCGGAGGAATACAAAAAACAGGCCGCCGCCCCGCAAAAGGCCCCCTCAGACCCTTCATCGGACAAAACGGCCGCCATCTTACCACAAAATATTGAATATCCGTCTCTTTTCCGCACTATATATTGACAAACTGCGCGTTAATATTTATACTTATTATAGGGTACAAAGGAGAATATACCATGACAAAAGAAAACATTGTTTTATACGCCAAAATTTTAAAGAATGTCTTCGAAACCACCGACGCCGTGGAGATTGCCCGCAGGCTGCGCTACAATGTTGGCTTTATCAACACCGGCGCCCAGTATCTGAAAGCTAACACCTATAAATTTGAGGACGGCTTAAAGGTAATTCTGATTAACGACAACTATGACGCCGTTTCCAAAAATGTTCTCTGCGCCCACGAACTGGGGCATGCCGTTTTTAACCATGCAAATAAGAGCAATTACAAGGATACCAACCTTGCCAATGAATATGAGGTAAACCTCTTCGCCGTTGCCCTGCTTTTCGACGAGGACGCATTTAATATGCCCATTTCCGAGATGAGCAATTATACCCTGCAGAGCATTCTCGACGCCAACATTACCCCTCCCAGATAAGGGAAGGGTTTATCGTCGTTTTCCCTTTTTCTTTCTGATTCTTTTTCCGCCCTGCCTGCGAAATTCCTGTATTTTTTCCCCGATTATTGTGTAATCCCGCTCAAACAGTTCCTCGCAGAGCTGTGCCTGCAGCAAATCCGGCGGCACTTTTTGCAGCAGCTTCTCCTGCACAAAAAGCTTGCTTTTTTCTTTATATCCGGGAAGCCCGTTGAGCTCCTGTATATGGGCAAGCTCCGGCCGCCAGAGAATGCCGATTTTTCTTTTCCAGTCTGTTTTGGGATTGGGCAAGGGTTTTCGCAGAATATAAAAATCCGCCTTTTCCTCCACGGGTTCCACAGTGATGATTCCCCACCATGCCGGAAGATGCTCACTGATGTGCATGGCATGGCTCGTTCCCACCACCGCGTAATTACAGTCGTAGTACAAATCATAGTCCCTAACCTGCCGCTTCAGTCTGGCGTAGGTATCGGCGTCGCTTTTAATCTCGATTCCATACAGCAAATCCGGCGTCACCATCACCACGTCCGCCCTCGACCTGCCCATGGCCTTCTCCTCTATGATTCTGATTTTCCCATATGTCTCCTCAAGAAACTCAAAAAGCGGTTCTCTGATGTCCTTATCAAGCAGTGTTTTCATAGCTTCATTATATAAAATCCGGGTTGTTTCCGCAACACCTCATCACTTCCTCCCGGCAGGTAAGAATATTCCGAACCAGCTCATCTCTGTCAACAGCGTCAAAGTCCGTGGTATCCAGAATAATACGGGGGCCGTTTGCCGTAAAGCTGTCCATGCCCCGCATGGTAATTCCTTCCACAAAGTGCCTGTAGGGAATGGGCGCTGCCGCCTTCTTCTCCTTTTCCGGGTAACAGTCGTTTACCACATGCCCTCTGTGCCGCTCCGGGCTGTTGTTCCTTTTCAGGAAACGCTGATAAATGGTTTTGTAGTCGCCTGTCAGCGTCACGGTAATGGCCTGATAGCCGTATTTTTCAAGGAGTATAAAAAGACCTTTCGCGGATATCTTCTCAAAATTATTTTCCAATAAAAACGGCTGGCCGCCTTTCATAAGCTGTTCGGCCACATGGTACATGATATTCATGCTGGCTACGCCGAGCTGCACCTTTTCCTCCCTCGACTGGAAACCAACCAAATCAAATAAATCCTCTTTAATCCTGTCCTTTGAAATCATCGGCAAATGCAGCGCGTGGGATAAAAACTCCGCTATGGTGCTTTTGCCGGAGGCAGGGATTCCGGTAACCAATATACAATACATTTTTTCCATCCTATTTCTGCAGATTGTCTTTCATGCACAGCCGTTTACGGACAAGCCACATCAACCTTTACCTTAATCTCCGCCATCTGCGCCAGAAAATCCTCCGGGGCGTTTTCGTCTGTGATAACCAAATCATAATCCTCCGCCCGGCACACGGAATGGACGGAGTTTTTTCCCAGCTTTTCAGAAGGATAAAGGCCGATATTCATTCTGCTGTTTTCCATAACCGCCCTGCCAAACGCCACTCCTGCGCTGTCGTGAATCGACGCGCCAAATTCCGGCGATAATCCCGTATGGGATAAAAAGGCCTTGTCCATGCGGATATTTTTTACCATCTGTATGGTATAAAAGTCATGGCAGTTCCCACGATGGGACATTTCCCCACCCAAAAGAACAACGGAGACGTTTTCCCTTTCTCTAAGGGCCTCCGCAACCGTGATGGAATTGGTTAAAGCCGTGGCTGTGACATCAGCCGGAAAATGGACGGCCATATAGTAACCCACAGAGGACGAAGTGAGAAAAATCACGTCTTTGTCATTGATAAAGGTCAGGGCCCGTTTGGCCACAGTCAGATAACCGTCCTTTGTCCTCTGCAGTTTTTTCGGCGTATAGGTTTCCTCCGGGTAAATTCCCTGTCTGTTTACCGCAATCGCGCCGCCGTGGGTCCTCTGCAGAAGCCCCCGGCCTTCAAGCAGTCTTAAATCTCTTCTGGCGCAGTCGGCGGATACCTGGTATGCGGACTGGATTTCTGTTACCAGGATTCTCCCGGATTCGTTTACCCGTCTGACGATATCCTTTTGTCTTTCTTCCATGAACATAAGTACACCTCTTTTCTGTTTTCCCTTAACGGGTGTGGCTGCATATAGAATCTTGTTTTTACTTTTATTTTCTTATTTATATTTTTTTATTCTTGTTTATATTTTATTATAATTGTTTTTCTT
>CAJTMZ010000143.1 GCA_910577445.1 uncultured Lachnospiraceae bacterium
ATGCGCTTGAATTTCTTTTCCAGCTCGTATTTGCTCATGGATATAATGGTGGGTCTTCCGTGGGGGCAATGGTAGGGATTTTCAAGGGTCAGCAGCTCGTCGATTAAAGCGGCCGCCTCCATTTGGTTCATGGCGTTATTGCCCTTAACCGCCGCCTTGCAGGCCATGGAAGCCAGTTTCTGCAAAACGACCTCTCCCGCACTACCATCGGCGCCTTTCACAGGCCATTCGGCCGCCTCGTCCAAAAGCTCGGAGAAGAATTCCTTTTCATTGCAGCCATATAAATCCGCCGGCATACTCCTTAAGGCGTAGGCGGACGCGCCAAACTCTTCTATTTCAAATCCCATTTGGACAAAATAATCCAGATATTCCCGAAGTGTTTCCTCTTCTTTTCCGGTAAGCGTTACGATAATCGGCGGATTGAGCATCTGGGAGGAAACCGCCTTCTCTTTCAGTTCCTTTACCAGCCGTTCGTATTTTACCTTTTCGTGGGCCGCGTGCTGGTCGATGATAAAAAGCCTGTCCTTAAAAGCCACCAGCCAGTAGGTGTCGAAAATCTGACCCAGAATCCGGTAATCCTCCCGGGCCTCCCCGGTCAGGAATTTGTCCTCAAAAAGATTCATCTGAGCCGGTTTTTCGATTAATATGTGTTCCTTTGCCTTGATGATATTTGCATGGATTCTTTCATTTTCCGTCTGTCCTTGGCCGGTTTCACTGCCAATAATCCTGTTTCCGACCGCGTTTTGCAGGAAATCCTGTATTCCCGCAGCGGGAGTTAGTTCTTTCTCTTCCGCTTTTGGGGCCGGAACGACCGTCCGGTACACGGACGGTTCTTCCATCAGCATGGCGGCGCGGCGCGTCTCAAAGGGCTCGGGCGCGGTTTCCTTTTTACTGGCCGCAGACTTTATTGTCTCCTTTTCCGTAAAACGCACACTGGGAATCAGCTCCATCTCCCGCAGCCCCTCCCGCACAAACCGGGATAGCTGCTCAAAAAGCAGACTGCCGTGAATCAGGCGGATTTCCATTTTGGCCGGATGGACGTTGACGTCGATTTCCGCCGGTTCCATATGAAAATGCAGGACAAAAAAAGGAAACTTGTGCTGCATCAGGAAAGTCCGGTATCCCTCCTCCACGGCTTTCGTTAAAATATCGTTTTTCACATAGCGTCCGTTTACGAAATAATTTTCATAATTTCTGTTGGAGCGGTTGATTTCGGGTTTCCCTAAAAAACCGCTGACGGAAAATCCCTCTCCTTCCGCTGAAAACGGGATTACAGCATCCGATATATCTTTCCCGTAAATCCGGTAAATAACCTCTTTCAGGTTCCCGTTCCCTGATGTATGAAAGCGCAGCCGTCCGTTCTGGATAAACTTAATGGATATTTCGGGATGGGAAAGCGCAAGATGCTCCATCATATCCGCCACATAGCCGCCCTCGGTCTGCGGATGCTTCAAAAACTTTTTCCGCACAGGGGTATTAAAAAAGAGATTCCGGACGAAAAAGGTGGTGCCGTCCGGCGCGCCGATTTCCTCAAGCCCTTCCTCTTTTCCCCCGGCAATGGCATAACGGGTTCCGGTAAGTTCCTTTCGGGCCTTTGTTATGAGTTCCACCTGGGCCACTGCCGCGATACTCGACAACGCCTCCCCGCGGAAGCCAAGGCTTTCCACATAGCTTAAATCCTCGATGGAAGTTATTTTGCTGGTGGCATGCCGGAGAAACGCTTTTTTCACCTGCCCCTTTTCCATACCGCAGCCGTTGTCCGTGACCCGGATGAAGGAGATGCCGCCCTCCTTAATCTCCACGGTAACCGCAGACGCGCCGGCATCAATGGCGTTCTCCGTCAGCTCCTTCACTACGCTTAAGGGTCTCTCCACGACCTCTCCCGCGGCAATTTTATCGATAGTACTCTGATTTAACAAATGAATTTCCGGCATTATTTCTCCCTTTTCCTTCTTTATCTTACTGCAAAACCGGGAAAAATGGCTCGTCAGAGACACTCTTCCAAGTCTGTGGCAAAAACCGCCTGACAGGTTTTTTCGGGTCTAATTGTTTTCCCCGCATTGCCATCTGTTTTTCAGTTTGGTCTGCAGTCTGTAAAGAATATTCATAGCGTCCATGGGCGTCAGGTGCGGAATATCCACCTCACCAAGCTCCCTCAGCACATCCTCGTCCGTCACCGTATCAAACAGCGACATCTGGCTTAAGTCCACCTCGTCGTATTTCACGGGCTTTTGTTTTCCGTCCTTTGGCTGGGCCACGATGTTCTGCACTTTTTCGAGAATGTCGTTGTCGCTGAGCTGGGCCACAATCTCCTTCGCCCTGTCGATAACCATATCGGGGACGCCGGCAAGCCTTGCCACCTGGATGCCGTAGCTCTTATCCGCGCCGCCCTTTACAATCTTCCGCAAAAATACAATGTCGTCGCCCTTTTCTTTTACCGCAATGCAGTAGTTGTTGACGTTGGACATTTTTCCTTCCAGTTCGGTAAGCTCGTGGTAATGGGTGGCAAAAAGGGTTTTCGCACCAAGCAGTTTCTTGTTGCTGATATGTTCAATCACCGCCCAGGCAATGCTAAGGCCGTCAAAAGTGGACGTCCCTCTTCCGATTTCGTCCAGAATCAGAAGGCTGTTTCTGGTTGCGTTCCTTAAAATATTGGCCACCTCGTTCATTTCCACCATAAAGGTGCTCTGGCCGCTGGCCAAATCATCGGAAGCTCCCACTCTTGTGAAAATCCGGTCCACCAGTCCGATATTTGCACTTTTCGCCGGCACAAAACTGCCAATCTGCGCCATCAGCACAATCAGCGCCACCTGTCGCATGTAGGTGGATTTTCCCGCCATATTGGGGCCTGTGATAACGGAAACGCAGTATTTGTTGTTGTCAAGATGGGTATCGTTGGAGATAAACATATCGCCGGAAAGCATCTGCTCCACCACAGGATGCCGTCCTTCCTTAATATCTATGATACCCTTTTCATTGACGGCTGGCCGGACATAGTTGTTCCGCTCCGCCACAAGGGCAAGGGAACACAGCACGTCAAGCCTGGCTACGGCCTTGGCTGTCCGCTGGATGCGCTCCATCTCTCCCGCAATGGCGTCGCGAATCTGACAGAATACATCGTATTCCAGAGAAAACAGCTTATCCTCCGCGTTTAAAATGGTATCCTCAAGCTCCTTTAACCGGGCGTTGGTGTACCGCTCCGCATTGGCAAGGGTCTGCTTTCTGATATAATCCTCAGGAACCAAATCCTTATAAGAATTTGTCACCTCATAATAATATCCGAAGACTTTATTATAACGGATTTTCAGGTTTTTAATTCCCGTCCGCTCCCTGTCCTCCTCTTCCAGCTTCGCCAGCCAGTTTCTGCCTTCCGTCTTGGCATGGCGTAAGTTGTCTATGGTTTCGTCAAAGCCGTCCCTGATAATTCCGCCTTCCCTTACGGTAATGGGCGGTTCATCGCCAATGGACTTTTCAATCAGGCTGCACACATCGGAAAGGCTGTCGATTTCATTGTCGATATTTTTCAGGATTTTGGCGTCAAAATCACGGAGCATGGTCTTGATATGGGGCAGCATGGCAAGGGAATTTCTGAAAGCAATCAAATCTCTGGGATTGGCTGTTTTATAGCTCACCCGACCGAGCAGGCGCTCCAAATCGTAAATGGGATTCAAATACTCCCTGATTTCATCCCGGCTCATTGCCTGACCGAGCAGCGCTTCGATACCGTCGAGACGGTTTTCTATCTCCTGCCGCTCGATTAACGGCTGCTCGATAAACGTGCGCAGGGTTCTGGCCCCCATTGCCGTCCTTGTCTTATCCAGCACCCACAAAAGGGAACCGCGCTTTTGCTTTTCCCTTAAGGTTTCCGTTAGTTCCAGATTTCTTCGGGAGGAACTGTCAAGAAGCATATACCGGCTGGTAAGGTAAGGATATAAATGGGTAAAATGCTCTAAGGAGGTTTTCTGGGTATCCAAAAGATACTGCAAAAGGCTCCCGGCGGCTATCATCCCTGTGGGAAAATCCTCCACCCCCATGCCCTGCAGCGTATTCACATGAAAATGCTGCAAAAGGCTTTTTCTGCACATATCCTCGTCAAAATAATGAGCGTCCAGAGTATACAGCGCAATATGAAGCCTGTCCTTTAAGTCCTCGATATCGATTCCGCTTACAAGAAAAGCATCGTTACAGATAATTTCCCTTGGGCCGTATTTGTTGATTTCATCCAGCAGCTTTTTGGCGTCGCTTACTTCTGTAAGAAAATAGTCCCCTGTGGTGACGTCCGCAATAGAAATCCCCGCTTTTTCCTGAAAATAGGCAATGCTCATAATGAAGCTGTTGCGGCTTTCGTCCATGCTCTGCATGTTTAAGTTGGTCCCGGGCGTCACCACCCGGATAACCTCCCGCTTCACCAGTCCCTTTGCCTGTTTGGGGTCCTCCACCTGCTCGCAGATGGCGACCTTGTACCCTTTGGAAACCAGCTTGTTTAAATAATTGTCAACCGCATGGTAAGGAACGCCGCACATGGGGGCGCGCTCCTTAAGCCCGCATTCCTTTCCTGTCAGGGTGATTTCAAGCTCCTTTGAAGCCGTAAGGGCGTCCTCAAAGAACATTTCGTAAAAATCGCCCAGCCGGTAAAAAAGAATACAGTCGGGGTATTCTTTTTTGGTTTCCATATATTTTGTCATCATTGGTGTCATTTCTGCCATTTATTCCCTCATTCTTTACCTCAACTCTGTATTTCTCCCACATAATAAAAGCCGTGGCATTCTTTCAGATAAACCGGCACAATCCGGCCAATCAGACTTTTATCCCCCGGGAAATGCACAATGGTATTGTTGGACAGCCGTCCTGTCAAAAGCCGGTCATCCTGCTCGTTGACCTCCTCCACAATCGCGTCCAGAGTCTGTCCCTCAAGCCGTGCAACCCGTTTTCTCGCGGTATCCTGGACCACCTTAAGAAGGCGGTCGAATCCCTCTCTCACAACAGCCTCATCCACCTGATTTTCCATGGACGCCGCCGGGGTTCCCGTGCGTTTGGAATAAATAAAGGTAAAAGCGTTGTCATATTGGACTTTTTTAATCACGTCTATGGTTTCGTCCACATCAGAAGGCTCTTCGCCGGGAAATCCCACAATAATGTCGGTGGTGATGGCAATGTCCGGAATTTCCTTTCTGATTTTTTCTACCAGGGAAAGATACTGCTCTTTGGTGTAGCGTCTGTTCATAGCACTTAAAATTCGGGTGGAGCCTGACTGCAGAGGCAGATGAAGGTGTCTGCAGATTTTCTCTGACTCTTTCATTACCTGTATCAGCTCGTCCGACAAATCCTTGGGATGAGAGGTCATAAACCGGATTCTTTCAATTCCTTCTATTTTTTCAATCTCCTTTAAGAGCCGGGCAAAGGTAACGGGATTCTCCAGATTTTTGCCGTAGGAATTGACGTTCTGGCCAAGAAGCATAATCTCCACCACACCGTCTTTTGCAAGTGCCCTTATTTCCGCAAGAATATCCTCCGGGCTCCGGCTCCGCTCCCGCCCTCTTACATAAGGTACGATACAGTAACTGCAGAAGTTATTGCAGCCAAACATAATGTTGATGCCTGATTTGAAGGGATATTTGCGTTCCACCGGAAGGTTTTCCACAATCTTATCCGTTTCCTGCCAGATATCGATTATCATTCTGTGCGTGCCGTCTCCCCCTCCTGTACCGCTCTCGAACATTTCGGCCAGAAGCTCCGGAAATTTATAAATATTGTGGGTTCCGAAAATTAAATCCACAAAACGGTAGCTTTTTTTGATTTTTTCAATTACAGAAGGCTCCTGCATCATACAGCCGCACAGAGCGGTCTTCATGTGGGGATTTTTCTTTTTCAGACTGTTAATATGACCGAGACGGCCGTATACCCTCTGGTTTGCGTTGTCCCTGACGGTGCAGGTGTTGTAAATGACAAAATCCGCGTTTTCATCCTCCGTGAGCACATAGCCGATGCTCTCAAGAATCCCGGAGAGCTTTTCCGAATCCCGGGCGTTCATCTGACACCCGAAAGTCACTACAGCCGCGGTCAGAGCATGTCCTGAACATTCTGTTTCTGCTTTCACATACTGGCGGCATTTTGCTATAAAATAGTACTGGCGGGCCGGTTCATCTTCCGGCGGGGCCTGGGTTAAATCTATACTGTCAAAATCTATATTTTCAAACATTTCTTTGCTCCGTTCTCAACTTTAAAAGATATGTCTTAATATTGTATACCAACAAAAAAACTTTTTCAATCAGAATCGACAAAACAACACGGAAATCAATTTTCAGATTTCCGTGAAATGAATACTG
>CAJTMZ010000144.1 GCA_910577445.1 uncultured Lachnospiraceae bacterium
CATGATCCAAATCACGCTCCCGCGAAGGGAGCGACTGGATAAGCGGATTTTCCAGTCCGTGGTTAAAATGATTTCAATCCACGCTCCCGCGAAGGGAGCGACCAGAATAAAGGATTCTCTTTGTACTTCTGGAAGCTATTTCAATCCACGCTCCCGCGAAGGGAGCGACAGTTCCGGGACACATGGCACACCCGCCTAAAATATTTCAATCCACGCTCCCGCGAAGGGAGCGACGTGGTTTACTTGGTGAGAGTGACGGTGTTATCTATATTTCAATCCACGCTCCCGCGAAGGGAGCGACGTAACGGTCAGAAAAAAGAAATGGAACCTATACATATTTCAATCCACGCTCCCGCGAAGGGAGCGACTCATTCCGTCCGGGTTTATGTCTTTCGCGTCCACATTTCAATCCACGCTCCCGCGAAGGGAGCGACATAGAAAGGCGGGAGCCGAAGCAAAAGCCTGAAAAATTTCAATCCACGCTCCCGCGAAGGGAGCGACAAAAAATGACATTACTAATCTTGGCGGTTATTTAATTTCAATCCACGCTCCCGCGAAGGGAGCGACTCTATTTTTTTATCCCCGCGGATTCCTCCTTCTATTTCAATCCACGCTCCCGCGAAGGGAGCGACTAAATATTGACGATGATATAAGGAGTGCCGCGAATTTCAATCCACGCTCCCGCGAAGGGAGCGACAAACCTTATGATGTTTATAGCCCTGGGGCTATTATCATTTCAATCCACGCTCCCGCGAAGGGAGCGACCTCATTTAACAGTTTCAACCTCTGCGCATTGGTCGATTTCAATCCACGCTCCCGCGAAGGGAGCGACATCCCTTACGAGAGATTACAAACAAACATTGACGATTTCAATCCACGCTCCCGCGAAGGGAGCGACACGATTTTTACAACTTTATTAAAGAAGAGATACCAATTTCAATCCACGCTCCCGCGAAGGGAGCGACCAGATAGACAAAAAATGTATCAAATAACAGGGTGTATTTCAATCCACGCTCCCGCGAAGGGAGCGACGATGATACAACTAATCAGGCTAACATTGGCAAAATTTCAATCCACGCTCCCGCGAAGGGAGCGACTCATATGTAAAAACCCCAAAAAAAGTTCCGCAAGATTTCAATCCACGCTCCCGCGAAGGGAGCGACGTATGATGAAGGGAATGCTCTGGTTGGGCTTTCGATTTCAATCCACGCTCCCGCGAAGGGAGCGACAAATTATCATGACTGGTTTCCCTTTAAACTGATTATTTCAATCCACGCTCCCGCGAAGGGAGCGACCTCCCGCTGCCCCATAGCCCTTGCTTCCGCTTGTATTTCAATCCACGCTCCCGCGAAGGGAGCGACACAGTAGTAGGGGATACAGGGCTGGCAGTGGCAGGATTTCAATCCACGCTCCCGCGAAGGGAGCGACAACGCGTAACAGCATATAATGTAACTCGTAACAAGATTTCAATCCACGCTCCCGCGAAGGGAGCGACGCAAGATAAACTAAAAGAACTGGAAGCATCCAAAATTTCAATCCACGCTCCCGCGAAGGGAGCGACGTTGCATACTGCGATCATATTCCCCTCTCTATCAAATTTCAATCCACGCTCCCGCGAAGGGAGCGACAATGTTCCGCTGGACGTGTCCGAAATGGACACACCATTTCAATCCACGCTCCCGCGAAGGGAGCGACGTCTTTTCTCCGCAATTCGGAGCCGGATCTACATCATTTCAATCCACGCTCCCGCGAAGGGAGCGACTATTTATGTTGCGGATCTTGTGGTTCTTCAGTTTTTATTTCAATCCACGCTCCCGCGAAGGGAGCGACGAGGATGTAGAATTCCTTCAAAAATATTTACAGGATTTCAATCCACGCTCCCGCGAAGGGAGCGACCTGTACCAGTCCCGGATACTTTTCCTTAAGTTCCTATTTCAATCCACGCTCCCGCGAAGGGAGCGACTTTTCAACCACTTGGCCATACATATTTACTTCCACGATTTCAATCCACGCTCCCGCGAAGGGAGCGACGCAGATGGCTCTTGTATTCAACATCCCAGTATTTGGATTTCAATCCACGCTCCCGCGAAGGGAGCGACTAGGATGCGGTATGCGGCCAGTTGCGGATTTTATATTTCAATCCACGCTCCCGCGAAGGGAGCGACCATGTAGACATACGTTTTGTGTTAGGAGATGGAAATTTCAATCCACGCTCCCGCGAAGGGAGCGACTTGCATTGGACAAAAGTACTGCCCGATCTTCCTTCATTTCAATCCACGCTCCCGCGAAGGGAGCGACTTCATATCCTTCTCACTTTCTCCCTGCATTACCCGATTTCAATCCACGCTCCCGCGAAGGGAGCGACCTTCAATCACGCATCCAAAAAGCGCTGGGAAGGCAATTTCAATCCACGCTCCCGCGAAGGGAGCGACAAATTTTGTAAATTATTTCTACGGGATGAAGGTAATTTCAATCCACGCTCCCGCGAAGGGAGCGACGTTATTTATTGTCTATAAAATTAAGGTGATAAAATATTTCAATCCACGCTCCCGCGAAGGGAGCGACATATCGGTACCTTAAAAACGGTAAACCATCGTACAATTTCAATCCACGCTCCCGCGAAGGGAGCGACTTCTATTATTTTTCTTAAGTCAAATTCCAAAAAATATTTCAATCCACGCTCCCGCGAAGGGAGCGACGTTTGCCCGATCATATGGTCGATAACTATGCTCTAGATTTCAATCCACGCTCCCGCGAAGGGAGCGACCATTAACTCGACACATTTTTTTGCGTCTTCTTCTATTTCAATCCACGCTCCCGCGAAGGGAGCGACAAAACGCCATCCATGATAGCAGTTGCTTTTTCAGAATTTCAATCCACGCTCCCGCGAAGGGAGCGACAATGTAGTCACTGTAATATTAGGAATGTCTACTGCTATTTCAATCCACGCTCCCGCGAAGGGAGCGACCCCATGACAGCCGCTTAAAGTCGGTTTCCGGCATGATTTCAATCCACGCTCCCGCGAAGGGAGCGACGGAGAGGGGACATTCTCCTTTATTGTGGGAATAAATTTCAATCCACGCTCCCGCGAAGGGAGCGACGGACTTTTAACGATGCAATTCGGGAGTTAATTCAATTTCAATCCACGCTCCCGCGAAGGGAGCGACTAAACCGTATCATGGGCGGCGATAAGCCGGTAAAATTTCAATCCACGCTCCCGCGAAGGGAGCGACTACCATTCTCCGCAACAGTCCCGATACTGATAAGAATTTCAATCCACGCTCCCGCGAAGGGAGCGACTTCCTCAATCCTGTCCACGCGTCCATCCATGACGATTTCAATCCACGCTCCCGCGAAGGGAGCGACCAGATTCCGAAACTTCCTGAAAGAAAAATGCATATTTCAATCCACGCTCCCGCGAAGGGAGCGACGTACATTTGAAATCTGCATACAAATATCATTCAATAATTTCAATCCACGCTCCCGCGAAGGGAGCGACATGCCATACCGTCAAAATCCTTATACCAGAAGGAAATTTCAATCCACGCTCCCGCGAAGGGAGCGACTGCGGTGGAAGATAATACATTTATAGACGCACTATTTCAATCCACGCTCCCGCGAAGGGAGCGACAACGAAGCTGATTTACAATATCCAGATTATACAATTTCAATCCACGCTCCCGCGAAGGGAGCGACTCGCTTGCACTGGACGCACCCGGTTTCTTGCTGTAATTTCAATCCACGCTCCCGCGAAGGGAGCGACACGGTAGCCGAACTTGGTAACAAGACTGCTAATACCATTTCAATCCACGCTCCCGCGAAGGGAGCGACATCGTTGTCGGTTCTTTTAACAAAGCTGTACACATTTCAATCCACGCTCCCGCGAAGGGAGCGACACTTGTGACAAACGAAGTGGATGCAAACAATGTAATTTCAATCCACGCTCCCGCGAAGGGAGCGACTTAAGTCTATTAACGGATTTAGTCCAACAGTCAATATTTCAATCCACGCTCCCGCGAAGGGAGCGACGTATTATCAGCGCTGATGTGCATTTGGATTCATTATTTCAATCCACGCTCCCGCGAAGGGAGCGACGCTGCAGAAGATGCCGCAACCGATCTTCGTCTTAAGATTTCAATCCACGCTCCCGCGAAGGGAGCGACGTGGTATTATTTGGTGCATAACGAAGGATTCACGATTTCAATCCACGCTCCCGCGAAGGGAGCGACTACCACAAATCTGTTAATAAGGTTGGAAGTCCTATTTCAATCCACGCTCCCGCGAAGGGAGCGACATCGTTGTATTAGGTGCGTTTAAATGAGCAATAAATTTCAATCCACGCTCCCGCGAAGGGAGCGACCCCGTCCCTGCCGGGTAATGCAGGGAGAAAGCGAATTTCAATCCACGCTCCCGCGAAGGGAGCGACAGGAGATAAGGTTACTTGGTATAGTTCCTGGACAATTTCAATCCACGCTCCCGCGAAGGGAGCGACAGCACGTCAAAGACAAGCACATAGAGGGCGCAAAGATTTCAATCCACGCTCCCGCGAAGGGAGCGACGTATGCATAGATTTGATAAGTTGCGTGAAAACGCTATTTCAATCCACGCTCCCGCGAAGGGAGCGACGATGCAGTGCGAGATTGGGCAAGATACACCGCAATTTCAATCCACGCTCCCGCGAAGGGAGCGACCTGCCGGAACCGTTTAAACTCATTCATCATCTGCGTATTTCAATCCACGCTCCCGCGAAGGGAGCGACTCAGACTATTTCCGTTGCTACTGCTACCCAGGTAATTTCAATCCACGCTCCCGCGAAGGGAGCGACGAGCATGAACGCTTATATTGTTCAGGCAATCGAAATTTCAATCCACGCTCCCGCGAAGGGAGCGACTCAAAGGTAAATGCAAGCGTTGCGGATATGAGGAGATTTCAATCCACGCTCCCGCGAAGGGAGCGACATGTTCGGATATTTCCTCTATCGTTCCTCGGCGGCATTTCAATCCACGCTCCCGCGAAGGGAGCGACTTGGCATACAGATAAAATCAATGATAAAATCAAATTTCAATCCACGCTCCCGCGAAGGGAGCGACGCGTCTAAGACATCTTTCGCTTTCTCTTTTCTGATTTCAATCCACGCTCCCGCGAAGGGAGCGACGTGCTGGAAGCTGCACAAAATGGCTTTGATTTGATTTCAATCCACGCTCCCGCGAAGGGAGCGACGCTTATAGGCGGTTTATATGCTGTAATTAATCCATTTCAATCCACGCTCCCGCGAAGGGAGCGACCATGAGCCTTAACCAATCCATCACCCACGGCAAAATTTCAATCCACGCTCCCGCGAAGGGAGCGACTATATTTTCTCTCTTTTTCAAAAGATTTTTAGTTATTTCAATCCACGCTCCCGCGAAGGGAGCGACCTGATTCAGCGCCGGGTTCATTGTTAGTGCCATCTATTTCAATCCACGCTCCCGCGAAGGGAGCGACGCCGGAATATGGGCATTGGAGCCGTCCGGGAGTGGAATTTCAATCCACGCTCCCGCGAAGGGAGCGACACACATACAACCAAGCCATATTTGTTCCGACAAGCAATTTCAATCCACGCTCCCGCGAAGGGAGCGACAAAAGGAAATCTGCCTTATGTTCTTTTGCGCTTACAATTTCAATCCACGCTCCCGCGAAGGGAGCGACCTGCCACGCACCACAGTCCCAGGATATACCGCTTAAAATTTCAATCCACGCTCCCGCGAAGGGAGCGACTTCTTCATATCTGGTTCAAATCCAGTCGCCTTGATAATTTCAATCCACGCTCCCGCGAAGGGAGCGACACATATAAAAATATTTCATGGGATTCCTCAAATATTTCAATCCACGCTCCCGCGAAGGGAGCGACGGGATTGTGATAGATAAGTTCATCAACAATCCAATATTTCAATCCACGCTCCCGCGAAGGGAGCGACTCAGGGCATCACATTGGCAGGTGTGTTTTTTGATATTTCAATCCACGCTCCCGCGAAGGGAGCGACAGCACGTCAAAGACAAGCACATAGAGGGCGCAAAGATTTCAATCCACGCTCCCGCGAAGGGAGCGAC
>CAJTMZ010000145.1 GCA_910577445.1 uncultured Lachnospiraceae bacterium
TTTAAAGGACGCCATGAAGCCCAATCTGATTCAGACGCTGGAGCATACCCCGGCGCTGGTTCACGGCGGCCCTTTCGCCAATATCGCCCACGGCTGCAATTCGGTAAGAGGCACAAAAACAGCCCTTAAGATGGCGGATTACGTGATTACCGAGGCCGGGTTCGGAGCCGATTTGGGTGCGGAAAAGTTCTTTGATATCAAATGCCGGATTTCCGGTCTGAAACCCGACGCCGTAGTGCTGGTGGCCACCGTCCGGGCGCTTAAGTATAACGGAGGCGTGCCGAAGCAGGAGCTTTCCGCGGAAAATTTGGACGCCCTTAAAAAGGGAATTGTAAATCTGGAAAAACATATGGAAAACCTGAAGAAATACGGTGTGCCCGTGGTGGTTACCCTGAACGGTTTTGTGACGGATACGGAGGAGGAGATTTCTTTCGTAAAAGAGTTCTGCGAGAAAAAAGGCTGTGAGTTTGCCATATCCGAGGTATGGGAGAAGGGCGGAGAGGGCGGAGAGGCGCTGGCCCGAAAGGTACTTGAGGTTCTGGAAAAGGGAGAGGGCAGATTTCGGGTTTTATATGAGGATAATTTAAGCCTTGAAGAAAAGATAGAAACCGTCGCAAAAGAAATTTACGGAGCAACAGGCGTGGATTATTCCCCTCAGGCGAAAAAGCAGCTTAAGTCCCTTGCGGATTTGGGCTTTGGAAACCTGCCTGTCTGCATGGCAAAAACCCAGTATTCTCTTTCCGACGACCCGGCGCTTTTGGGGAGACCGGAAAACTTCAGGATAAATGTGAGAGAAGCCTATGTCAGCGCCGGAGCCGGTTTTGTGGTGGTTTTAACCGGAGCCGTTATGACGATGCCCGGGCTTCCCAAAAATCCCGCGGCCTTTGCCATCGATGTAAACGACGAGGGTGTGATTACAGGATTGTTTTAAGGAAGGACAGGATTTATGGCAATGATTATTGACGGCAGGGAGATTTCCCTGCTGGTAAAGAACGAAATAAAAGAAAAGGTGGAAGAACTGAAAAAACGGGGAAAGGAGATAACCCTTGCCGTGATTCAGGTAGGGGATAACCCGGCGTCCACCGTCTATGTGAGAAATAAAAAGAAGGCGTGCGAATATACAGGGATACGTTCCCTTTCCTACGAGCTTCCGGAAGAAACCTCAGAGGAGGAGCTGCTTGCGCTTGTGGAGCAGTTGAATGAGAGGCCGGATGTAAACGGTATTCTGGTACAGCTTCCCCTGCCGCCGCTGATGGACGAGGATGCGGTTATCAGGGCGATTTCGCCTTTAAAGGATGTGGACGGTTTTCATCCCCAGAACGTGGGAAATCTGTGCATCGGCCAGCCGGGATTTGTATCCTGCACCCCTCTTGGCGTGATAGAGCTTTTAAAAAGAAGCGGCGTTTCCATTGCCGGAAAAAAATGCGTGGTGCTTGGCAGGAGCAACATTGTGGGCAAACCCATGGCGCTTTTATTGCTGCGGGAAAACGCGACCGTCACCGTTGCCCACTCTAAGACAGAAAATCTGAAGGAAGTAACGCAGGAAGCGGATATTCTGGTGGTTGCTGTGGGACGGCCCGGGATGGTTACCGGAGAGTATGTAAAAGAAGGCGCAGTGGTTATTGACGTCGGAATCAACAGGGATGAAAATAACAAATTGTGCGGGGATGTTGATTTTGACACTGTGGAGCCCATATGCGGCGCGATTACCCCGGTTCCGGGCGGCGTTGGCCCCATGACCATCGCCATGCTTCTTCATAACTGTTTAGAGTCCGTAGAAAGAGAAAAGTATGAAGTGTCCTAAATGTGGATGTGAAATAAAAGAAGGCCATCTTTATTGCGATACCTGCGGGATGGAAATTCAGATGGTTCCGGATTTTGAGCCGGAAATCGAAAACAGCATAATGGAAACGCTTTCTACGCTGGCGGAAGGAATCAGAGGCAAGACCCGGGCGGAAAAGTCCGAAAAGAGCGAAAAAAACAAAAATGCTTTCGGACAGAAAGCCCCAAAAAGCGTGAGAGAAAGCGAAGAGTCAGGACAGTCCGCGGAGAACCGCTGGAAAGACAGAAAATGGGTGATAGTCAGTCTGATAACCTTTATCGCTGCAACGCTGTTAATCGTTTTTATTGCCGTCTATGTGTACCGGGGATATTCCGTTTCCTACCAGACGCAGAGGGCAAGGGCTTACGCGGAAAGCGGCGATTACGCAAAGGCAATCGAATGTCTTGAGAGAGCCAGAGCTCTTCGGAGCGATATCACGGAGCTGGCTATGATGGAAGCGGATTACTGCTATCAGTTTGGGGATAAGGACAAAGCGGCGGATATTCTTTTAACGCTGGTGGGAAAGGAATATCTTGAATATGAGGACAAGGAAACGCTGTATGAGAGAATTATCACCATCCTGAACGAAGAGGGCAGGTACGAGGAGATTAACGAGCTGCTTATTTCCTGTACGGACAGCGAAATAGTCAATCATTTTCAGCAGTATCTTGCGCTGCCTCCTGAATTTGGCTACGATTCGGGGAGCTATGACGAGGTAATCACCTTAAAGTTAAGCGCCAACACTGCCGGAACGATTTACTATACCCTGGACGGAAGCGAGCCGGACGAGAGGAGTTATATCTACACCGCGCCCTTGTTTCTGGAATCCGGCGACTATCAGGTCACGGCGGTTTTTATCAATGAGTATGGAATCAGAAGCGATTCCGCAAGAAACTGGTACGTGATTAACCTTTCCGTGCCGGACGCGCCGCAGATTCCCGTTGCCAGCGGCGATTATGACACGCCGATGCAAATCGAGGCTGTCGTGCCGGAGGGCGGAACCGTGTATTATACCACGGACGGCACCACGCCGGACGCGTACAGCCAGCAGTATACAGGCCCCATCGCCATGCCTTTGGGGAGAACCAATTTCAAGTTTGTGGCGATTTCCGAGGAGGGCGTTTCCAGTGAAATTGTGAACCGCAGCTATTCCCTCACGCTGGATACGGACATTACGGTGACAAGGGCGGTAAATATCATTGTGGACGCCCTGTTCCGAAGGAGAGTGCTGTCGGATTTACAGGGACATTCCTACGAGATAGAGGGAAAATATGTATTTAAGTATGATTCTATTGTGGAAATCCCCAATTTAGGTTATTATTATATACTGAACGAATATGTGGAGGATAACAGCGGGAATCAAACAAAGACGGAACGTCTCTACGCAGTGGAGGTAAACACGGGAGTGCCCAACCGCCTGATTTACGATGAAAACGGACAGATGGGACTGATATCCCTGCAATAAAAAGAAACTGAAAAACAGCCAGACTGCAAAATAGTAAGGAGTAAGCGATGTACAGGATTGTAGAAGCAAAAGAGCTTGCCGCCAATATCTATTATATGGTGGTGGAAGCGCAGCGAATAGCCAGGGCATGTGAGCCCGGACAGTTTGTAATTGTCAGAACCGATGAAGAGGGGGAGCGCATTCCTCTGACTATCTGCGATTATGACAGAGAGAAAGGTACGATAACGATTGTGTTCCAAATCGTGGGAGCGGCTACCCAGATGATGTCCGCATTGAAAGCCGGAGATACGTTCCATGATTTTGTGGGCCCCCTTGGTTGCCCGTCAGAATTTGTATCGGAGGATTTGGAGGCGTTAAAAAAGAAAAAGATGTTGTTTGTGGCCGGCGGCGTGGGAACGGCCCCGGTGTATCCCCAGGTAAAGTGGCTTCACGAAAAAGGCATTGACGCCGACGTGATTGTGGGAGCCAAGACAAAAGATTTGCTGATTCTCGAGGAGGAAATGAAAGAAGTTTCTGGAAACCTGTATGTGACCACAGACGACGGCTCCTACGGAAGGAGCGGTATGGTGACGCAGACCATAACGGATTTGGTGAACGAGGGAAAACATTACGATGTGTGCGTTGCCATCGGCCCTATGATTATGATGAAATTTGTGTGTAAGCTGACCAAAGAGCTGGGACTTCCCACAATAGTCAGTTTAAATCCCATTATGGTGGACGGAACCGGCATGTGCGGAGCCTGCCGTGTGACCGTTGGCGGTAAGGTGAAGTTTGCCTGTGTGGACGGACCGGAGTTTGACGGACATCAGGTAAATTTTGACGAGGCCATGCAGCGCCAGCAGATTTACAAGACGGCCGAGGGCAGGGCTTTCCTCAAAGCAAAGGAAGGAGATACGCACCACGGAGGCTGCGGAAATTGCGGAGGTGACAAATGATGGATGTATTAAAGAAAGTTCCGGTAAGAGAGCAGGACGCAAAGGTTCGGGCCGCTAACTTTGAAGAGGTATGCCTTGGCTACAATATGAAAGAAGCTGTGAAAGAAGCGGAAAGATGCATCAACTGCAAAAATGCGCAGTGTGTTAAGGGATGTCCTGTGGCAATTGATATTCCCGGCTTTATTGCGAAGGTGAAGGAAGGCGATGTGGAAGCCGCCTATCAGGTAATCAGCGAAGCTTCCTCCCTCCCGGCGGTGTGCGGCCGCGTATGCCCTCAGGAAAGCCAGTGCGAAGGCAAGTGTATCCGGGGAATCAAGGGAGAACCCGTTTCCATCGGAAAGCTGGAGCGTTTCGTGGCGGACTGGGCAGGCGAAAAGGAGATTAAACCACAGGGCAGCGCAGAGAAAAACGGGAAAAAGGTCGCGGTAATCGGTTCCGGACCGGCTGGACTTTCCTGTGCGGGTGATTTGGCTAAACTCGGATATGAAGTGACGATTTTTGAGGCGCTTCACGAGCCGGGCGGCGTGCTGGTATACGGAATACCCGAGTTCCGTCTTCCCAAAACCGCCGTCGTGGCAAAGGAAATTGAAAATGTAAAATCCCTCGGCGTTAAAATCGAGACGAACGTGGTTGTGGGAAAATCCGTTACCATTGACCAGCTCATGGAGGACGAGGGTTTTGACGCAGTATTTATCGGTTCCGGCGCCGGCCTTCCCAAATTCATGGGAATACCCGGCGAACAGGCAAACGGCGTGTTTTCCGCAAACGAATATCTGACCAGAAGCAATCTGATGAAAGCCTTTGACGAGGCGTCCAACACGCCCATTATGCGGGGCAGAAAGGTTGCGGTGGTCGGCGGCGGAAACGTGGCCATGGACGCCGCAAGGACGGCGCTTCGTCTTGGAGCCGAGGTACATATCGTATACAGAAGAAGCGAGGAGGAACTTCCGGCCCGTGTGGAGGAAGTCCATCACGCAAAAGAGGAGGGAATCATTTTTGACCTTCTCACCAATCCGGTTGAAATCCTTGCGGATGAAAAAGGCTGGGTTAAAGGTATGACCTGTATCAGGATGGAATTAGGAGAGCCCGACGCGTCAGGCAGAAGGCGGCCTGTGGAGGTTCCCGGCTCCGAATTTACCATCGATGTTGACACGGTTATCATGTCCCTTGGGACCTCGCCCAATCCGCTCATTTCCTCTACCACGGAAGGGCTTGAGGTAAACAAATGGAAATGTATTGTCGCGGATGAGGAATACGGAAAGACAACAAAGGAAGGCGTTTACGCCGGAGGCGACGCGGTGACCGGCGCGGCCACCGTCATTTTAGCCATGGGCGCGGGCAGAGCCGGTGCAAAGGGAATTGACGAATACTTAAAAAATAAGCAGTAAAAACG
>CAJTMZ010000146.1:0-2363 GCA_910577445.1 uncultured Lachnospiraceae bacterium
TTGACAGCCTCTTTGGCAGTATTCATTTCACCGAAATCTGAAAATTGATTTCCGTTCTCAAAGAGGTTAGTGCGTTGACATAACCCTCAAGTCCGAATATAATAATATTGTTACTGAAGATACGGGCGCGGCCCCGGGCCGTAAGCCTGCCGGATTCATGGGGGAAATGTAAATGAAATGTCCGTTTTGCGGTCACGAGAATACCAGGGTAATTGATTCAAGGCCGGCGGAGGATAACAATTCCATCAGACGCCGCCGTATTTGCGACGAATGCGATAAACGTTTTACCACCTATGAGAAAGTGGAGACAATTCCGCTGATTGTCATCAAGAAAGACAATAACAGGGAAACTTTCGACAGAAGTAAAATCGAGGCCGGGGTGCTTCGGGCGTGCCATAAGCGGCCTATCAGCGCCGGACAGATTAAGCAGCTTGTGGACGAGGTGGAAACCGAAATTTTCAGTATGGAAGAAAAGGAAATCCCAAGCCGGGTGATTGGCGAGATTGTAATGAATAAGCTCAAGAATCTGGAGGCGGTGGCATATGTGCGTTTTGCTTCCGTGTACAGGGAGTTTAAAGACGTCAATACCTTTGTTGATGAACTGAAGAAATTTTTAGACGCATAAAGGAGCGCTTATGCTGGAACGATTTTATCCCGATATTTATGTCAGCTCTGCCTATGAAATTGATTTTCAGAAATATTATGACAGCGGATATCGGGGTATTCTTTTTGATATTGACAATACTCTGGTTCCCCACGGGGCGCCTGCCGACGAGCGGAGCAGGGCGCTTATCAGGTCGTTAAAGGAGATGGGGTTCCGGATTCTTTTTTTGTCCAACAATAAAGAACCCAGAGTAAAAATGTTTAACGACGCAGTGGGAGCCGAATACATATATAAAGCAGGAAAACCGGGCGTAAAGGGATACCGTCAGGGGATGGAAAGGCTTGGAACGGATGAAAAGACCACTTTTTTCGTGGGAGACCAGCTCTTTACCGACGTGTGGGGCGCGAAAAACGCGGGACTTCTTTCCATATTAGTGCATCCCATAGATAAAAAAGAAGAAATTCAGATTGTCCTAAAACGGTATCTTGAAAAAATTGTGCTTGCGGCTTACAGACGCAGGGAGATGAAAAGACAAAGAGACGGTCTGTAATGCGCCGCAAAAAAGCCAGCGCGGCAAAAAACAGTACGGAAGCGAGGAAAAGCAATGATTGACGGACATACAAGGGTCTGCGGGGTAATCGGCAGTCCCGTGGAACATACCATGTCGCCGGCCATACATAACGCGCTTGCCAAAAAGCTTTCCCATAACCTTGTCTATGTGCCTTTCCATGTTAAGACGGGAGAGGTGGCGGAGGCGGTAAAAGGGGCCTGTGCCTTAAACGTGCTTGGCCTTAACGTTACCGTGCCTCACAAAAAAGAGGTGATGGAGGCGCTTGCGGGAATCGACCCTCTGGCGGAAAAAATCGGCGCGGTGAACACGCTGGTGCGGACAGCAGAAGGGTTTAAGGGCTTTAACACGGACATGCCCGGCCTCTACCGGGCCATGTGCAGCGAGGGCATCCGCTTAGAGGGAGAAGAGGTTATTTTACTGGGAGCCGGCGGAGCCGCCAGGGCGGTGGCTTTTCTCTGCGCGGAAAAAGGGGTTTCAAAGGTGTATATGCTGAACCGCTCCGTGGAAAAGGTCCGGGCGATAGCCAGGGAAGTGGAGGAAAAGACGGGGAAAGATTGTATCTGCCCTATGGCGCTTTCCGATTATCCCGGGCTGCCGGATAAAAAATATCTTGCCATCCAGGCGACCAGCGTGGGCCTTTTTCCCGATACGGACAAGGCGGTTATAGAGGACGAGGCTTTTTACAGAAAAATACATACGGGCTACGACTTGATTTACAAACCCTCCAACACCAGATTTATGCAGATGGTGAGAGCGCAGAAAGGCGAGGCGTACCATGGCCTGAAAATGCTTCTGTATCAGGGAATTATTGCCTATGAGCTGTGGAACGGGATTTCCGTTTCGGAGGATTTGGCGGAAGAAGTGTATGAAATACTGAAAGAAAAAACGGGAATACGGGATGAAGGATAATATCATTTTAATCGGATTTATGGGCAGCGGCAAGACCAGCGTGGGAATCCGGCTGTCCTATCAGATGAAGCGGACAATGATTGATACCGATAAGTGGATAGAGCAGAGACAGAAAATGTCGGTTTCGGAAATTTTCGCCCGGCACGGGGAGGCGGCTTTCCGGGAAATGGAGACGGACTGCCTTAAGACTTTAATCGAAACGGCGGATAAACAGATTATTTCCGTGGGCGGCGGACTTCCCGTAAGGGAAGAAAACCACGGGTTCTTAAAGCGGCTCGG
>CAJTMZ010000146.1:2382-5310 GCA_910577445.1 uncultured Lachnospiraceae bacterium
TTCGCCGGAGGTGGTTTACGGGAGATTGAAAGGCGATACGACCCGTCCTCTTTTGCAGGTGGAAAACCCCCTCGAAAAAATCTGCGGACTTCTGGCTGAGCGTTCTCCCATATACGAGGCGTGCGCCGATGTGGTACTGGACGTTTCCCATATGACTTTTGACGAAATTTTAGAGAAAATTGCGGGGGAGAAAAAGCGATATGAAAGTTTTAGTAATTAACGGCCCTAATCTCAACTTTCTGGGCATCAGGGACAAGGCGGTATACGGAGCGCAGGACTACGACTACCTTCTCAGTTTAATCGGAAAAAAGGGAGAGGAGCTTGGGATATCGGTGGAGGTTTTCCAGAGCAATCACGAGGGCGCCATCATTGACAGAATCCAGGACGCTTATTACGATGAGACGGACGGAATCGTTATCAATCCGGGCGCGTATACTCATTACAGTTACGCCATAAGAGACGCCCTTGCCGACTGCCCCCTTCCCAAGGTGGAAATTCATATTTCGGATATCAGCCAGAGGGAGGATTTCAGGAAAGTATCCGTGACGGCTCCCGTCTGCGACAGGCAGATTTACGGGCACGGCCTTGCGGGTTATCTGGAGGGAATTGACTGTATCCTTGAGCTGAAAAAGCAAAAAAATGCTGATTTCCGTTAATTTCCAAAGAAAGTGGTTGAAATATATCATTTTTTATATTAAACTAGTAAAGAATTATAATGTGAAAATTTAGGAGGAATATTTTATGATATCTGCAGGTGATTTCAGGAATGGTGTGACGATTGAAGTGGACAACAACGTTTACCAGATTATTGAGTTCCAGCATGTTAAACCCGGTAAAGGCGCGGCATTTGTCAGAACCAAGCTGAAAAACATCAAGAGTGGCGGCGTAGTGGAGAAAACTTTCAGACCTACTGAAAAGTGTCCGCAGGCACGTATTGACAGAAAAGATATGCAGTACTTATATGCAGACGGAGAACTGTATAACTTTATGGATGTTGAAACATATGACCAGGTTGCGTTGAACAGTGAAACTGTAGGCAACGCGCTTAAGTTTGTCAAAGAAAACGAAATGGTAAAAATGCTTTCCCACAACGGCAGCGTATTTTCCGTAGAGCCTCCTTTATTTGTAGAACTGGAGATTACAGAAACCGAGCCCGGATTCAAGGGCGATACGGCAACGGGCGCTACAAAGCCCGCTACAGTGGAGACAGGCGCAACGGTTAACGTACCCCTGTTCGTTGAAACGCATGACGTAATCAAGATTGATACCAGAACCGGCGAGTATTTGTCAAGAGTATAAACGGAAACATCCCGTCAATTTATAAAGACCTGAAAGACAATGAGTAAATTTATTCATTGTCTTTTTTTGCGCAGGCAGTAAGCGGGGCGCGGTATTTTTTGACGCCCGGCTATGGCGAATTTACACATCAGAAGAAAGAATGAGGAAATCTATGAACGACATGTCGTTAAAATTCACATCTTACACTCAAATTATTTTAAGCAGCTTAAAGGAAAAACTGGGAGCGGATTACACGGTATTTTCCAAAAGTATCACAAAAAACAACGGCGTTATATGTACCGGGATTATTGCAAAAAAAGAAGGGGAAAACATGAGCCCGGTAATTTACATTGACAGTTTTTACAGGGAGGACATCACCGAGGCTGAAATAGAGGAGATATCAGACGCTCTGTTCCGCGATTTTCACGAGGCGGCGACGAAAAAGGCCATCGACCTGTCGGATTTTTCCGTGTTTGAAAAAGCAAGAGAAAGACTGGCGTTTAGGCTTGTCTCTGCGGAAAAGAACAGAGAGCTGCTCCAGAAAATTCCCCATAAAAGATTTTATAATCTGGCGGTGGTATTTTACTACATCGTGCCCGACGCGGTATTAAACGCCAGCGCATCGGTTTTAATCAGAAATTCCCATATGAAGCAGTGGGGAATCCATATGAAAGAGCTGTACGAGACGGCTTTTGCAAACGCGCCAACCCTTCTGCCCGGTAAAATAGAAAGCATGGAAAAGATTATGCGGGATATGCTTTTGGAAGAATGCGGCCATGACAAGGGCGGAAAGGAAAGCGAAGAAAGCATAATTCTGGATTTGGCCGACGAGAACTGGATAAAAGAACTGAAAGCGGAAATGGAAAACGACTTATATGAGCAGAAGATTCCCATGTACGTGCTTACAAACAGGCAAAAGACGTACGGAGCGGCATGTATGCTCTATCCGGGATTGCTCCATGAGTTTGCCGGAAAAATCAGACAGGATTTCTATATTCTTCCAAGTTCTGTCCATGAAGTGATTCTCGTTCCGGCCTGCGTGGACGCCACCGGCGAAGCGCTAAGGGAAATTGTGACGGACATCAACCGGACCCAGGTTACGGAGGGCGAGGTTTTATCTGATTCTATCTACTATTACAGCCGAAACAGGGATAAAATTTTGTGGCTTTCATAAATTATATTAAGGTTTCATAATTTTTTTATAAATGTGAGACTAGACAATTTCGAAAGCATATGGTATGATATTCAAGGTGATGTAACAAATTTGTAATATTTAATCCTTATGCACCCGTAGTCTAACGGATAGAACGAAGGCCTCCGACGCCTTTAATGCAGGTTCGATTCCTGTCGGGTGCATTTGCATCACCTTGAATACAAAAGCACATGCTTTTCAAGTATCTGCTTTTGAATCATATGTTTTTCTGACTGGAATTTGCTATGGCAAATTCCAAAAATTTTTAAAAGAAAGGATATCTATGAAACAATCAGAGCAGAACAAATTGCATGGAATGATGTCAAAATTCATGGCAGTCGGTGACTGGATTATGGACCATAACAAGATTGTAATGCCTCTTGTTCTCATTGTCTGTGTGCTGGTTACGGTTATTGTGGCGGTTAACGCCAACCAGAGAGAAGCCCTGGAAAAAGAAG
>CAJTMZ010000147.1 GCA_910577445.1 uncultured Lachnospiraceae bacterium
ATCCCGTATGCTCCATTTTTTTGTGCCTTATTCCATCTGCCTCCCGATTAAGACTTGTTTTCCATGAAAAGCAAATCCATACTTTCGTATCCGTTCTGGCAAAATCCCTCTTGCCAGCAATGTCTGCGCGTATTTCCTGTCCTCAATTTGCCCAAGGGCCGCTTTTACCGTATCGGAAAGTTCTTTTTCTCTTTTAGGTTGGAACACCTTAAATTCCATGATAATATAGTCATCCGCCCATCTGCCCTTTTTATCATGTTCTTTCTCCAACTCCCGGGGCTTTAACATTATGTCATATCTTCCAAGGCCGCTTTCCCGGTTAGAGCTCAATATATATCTGTCCTTTAATTCCACCATCAGCCCCAGAACAAAGCCGTGATAAAACCGCTCCGGTTCTGCATCGGAGCACTCCCGCCCGGTATCAAAAAAACTGAAAGAGGACATGGCAATCCTATTCATAAAATCATTCATGGAATCGACATCATCCGAAAGCAGCGCCTGTATAAAATCGCTGTAGCTTTCTTCACTATCCGAAAACCATGTTCTAATCATATTTTCGAACATGCCATATACCTCTTTGTTAGTCAGCGACAGCGTGTAATACCAGCGTCCTGTATCGCTTTGGAACTCTGTCTTTATTACCCTGAGATATCCGCCTGCAAGCAAAAGACTCCAAACAGCGTTTTTCTTCACCGCAAGCTGTTCATAGGCAATCGCTTCGTCAATTTCTATCGTTATGCTTTCGGGATACATCAGTTTTTCAAAGTCCTGCTTTACACCTCTGCTCCCCTCCCGCAATAATTTCTCCACCAGACTGTTGGCGCTCGAATGCGCCCAATATGCCGCTATTTTCTGCGTATCCAGATAATTGAGCACAGACCATGGATTATAAATGTCGTTTCTGTTCCCAAAAGTAAAGCCGTCATACCACTCTTTTACTTCTTCCTTCCGGTCAGACAGGCCAAACTCATCAAGCGCTGAAAAAACCTCCTGTTCTGTAAATCCAAAACAATCCGCGTACTTTTCAGATGTTGTAGTTATTACCTTTAAGTTGTTAAGGTCTGAAAAAATTGATTCTTTGGTGATTCTGGTAATTCCTGTCATAATGGCCCGTTCCATGTACGGATTGGTTTTAAACGTCGCGTTAAGCATACTCCGCATAAATCCCGTAATCTCTTCCCAGTATCCGTTTACATACGCCTCCTGCATAGGCGTATCATATTCATCCAAAAGAATAATAACCTTTTTATTGTAATAACGATGCAAAAATAAAGCCAGTTGGTGCACTGCCATAGTCGCCGTAACATCATCCATATCTGCTGAAACCGACTCAAAAAAATCTTTCTCTCTGTTATCCAGAATATCGCTATGGCAGATAAAATTATATTGTGAATACAAATTAGACAATATCTGGCATATTTTTCTGCGCGCGGTACTATAATCTTTTTCCTTTATATTAGCGAAAGAAAAGGTTATGACCGGATAGGTACCCTGAAGCTTTCTGTACGCTTCCTGCTCCCATATCAAAAGCCCCTCAAACAAATCTTTTCTGCCGGAATAATTCAACGAGAAAAATTTCTCCGTCATACTCATGTTTAAAGTCTTTCCAAATCTTCTGGGACGGGTTATCAATGTCACGCTGTCATTGCTTTGCCACCACTGCGCAAGAAAACTTGTTTTATCAATATAAAATAGATTGTTCTGCCGAATGTATTCAAAATCCTGATGTCCTATCCCAACCGTTCTTTTCACGACGCCTACCTCCGCCAATCCGTTTTTCACACAAAAGGATTATAAAACCTGCTCCCGTCCACAAAAGTAACTATCAGCGCCACCACCATAAACAGCACCGTGAAACCGATGACAAGATAATCGTTTCTCATCAGTTTCCTCTCCATGTACCATGTCCGCTTTTTATGTTTTCCATATCCCCGCAGTTCCATGGCGTTGCTCACCACGTCAATCCTGTCCATGCTGGAAAAAATCAAAGGAAAAATAATGGAAGAAGTGTTTTTGATTCTGCTGATAAAGGAGGCTTTACCGGACATCTCAATTCCTCTTGCTTCCTGGGCATTCCTGATTTTGGTGAACTCCCCCTGCACGTCGGGAATGTAGCGCAGGGCAATGGAAATCGCATAGCCCACGTTATAGCTGATACCGATTTTATTCATGGAGGCCGCAAATTCGCTTGGATTTGTCGTCACAAGGAACATAAACACGGCCGGGATAATGGTAAAATATTTAATCACCACGTTAAATTCGTAAAAGAGCTGCTCCAGCGTCATATCATACCTGCCCGCGATATGGAAAAGCACGGTTTTCGTCCCGTAAATCGCAGTTCCCTGATTCGGAGAAAAAAGGTAAATCGCAAAAACGTTAAAAAGAAGAAATACCATAATTACCTTGAACACAGCTCCTACCTGACGCCACTGTGTCTGCGAGACCTTAAACACAATAAGAGAAAAAAACAGCATGACAAGAAGCACTCTGGTATCATAGGTTAGCATACTGGTGAGGCACCAGAGCAGGAAAAAAATCAGTTTGGTCACACCGCTTAATCTGTGAATCCATGTATCCTTTTCTTCATATGATAATATCTTAGCCATCCGCCCGGTTCTCCTTTAACACTCGGTTTTCTCTCTCATATGTAATAAACCGCTCCACAAACTCCGAAGGATTGTCTATCCCGCATCCCACCGCCAAATCATAAAGCGACGTTTTCTTTAAATAAGCCTTATCTGCAATCGTCTCGTTGGTCAGCACGCTGGCCGGCGTATCATCGGCAATCAGATGGCCGTCCGCAATGACCACGGCTCTGTCCGTGTACTCCAGCATCAGATGCATGTCATGGGTAATCATAATGATGGTAATTCCGAATTTGTCGTTGATTTCTTTCAAAAACTCCATAATTTCCGTATAATGCCGGTAATCCTGGCCTGCAGTAGGCTCGTCAAGAATCAGCACCTCGGGATTCATCACAAGAATTGACGCGATTGACACTCTCTTTTTCTGTCCGAAGCTTAAGGCAGACACCGGCCAGTTCCTGAAAGGATAAAGGCCGCAGATTTTCAGCGTCTCGTGGACTCTCTCCCTGATCTCCTCCTCGGGAACGCCTCTCACTGCAAGTCCTAAAGCCACTTCCTCAAAAATCATGGGCTTTGAAATCATCTGATTGGGACTCTGCATTACCAGTCCGATTTTTTCTCCCCTTTCCTTAATGGAAAGAGGCTCTATGTCCTGCCCGTTTAAAAGGATTTGCCCTCTGGTGGGCTTGTAAAAACCGCAGATTAAGTTGGAAAGGGTGGATTTGCCCGCGCCGTTTTTCCCTACAATGCTGACCATTTCCCCCTTCTTAATATCAAAATGAATATGCTGGAGAATCGGCCTGCCCTCCACATAGGAGAAATACAAATCCTCCACCTTCAGCGCCGAAGCCGTCTCTTCCTTCTTTTTCTTTCCTCCGGCGGCGTTAAACCATTTTTTCACCTGCTCCTTATAGCTTTCAAGGTTCATGGTTTCTATATGGCTGGGCCCGTCTTTTTCCTTTATGTCACAGCCCGAAAGCTTTAACGCCGTGATGTAAAGAGGTTCACGGATTCCCTGACTGTTAAGAACGTCCGTCACCAGAAGCTTATCCGGCGTGGTATCCGCCACAATGCGTCCCTCGCCCACCACAATAATTCTGTCCACGTCCCGGTAAAGGGCGTCCTCAAGACGGTGCTCGATAATGATAATAGTAGTCTTTTTCTTCTTTTGTATCCTGTCAATCATGTCGATGGCCCGCTTGCCGGTGGCAGGGTCCAGATTGGCTAACGGCTCGTCAAACAAAAGGATATCCACGTCGTCCACCATAACGCCGCCCATGGAAACCCTCTGCTTCTGCCCGCCGGAGAGTTCTCTCGGCGCGTTTTCCAGAAGCTTTTTCACGTCCACCATCTCGGCCACTTCATTGACCTTTTCAATCATTTCGTCCTGAGCCACCATGTCGTTTTCAAGGGCAAAGGCAATATCCTCCGCAACGGTCAGACCTATAAACTGCCCGTCCGTATCCTGAAGCACGGTACCCACCATTTTGGACAGACCGAAAAGCCCCAAATCCGCCGGATTCTTTCCCTCTATCCGAAGGCTTCCCGTAATATCTCCGTTGTAGGAAAAGGGAACAAGTCCGTTAATGCAATGGGCCAGAGTGGATTTTCCAGAGCCGGAAGGTCCCACAATTAAAACTTTCTCTCCGGGCATAATAGAAAGATTTATGTCCCGGAGAGTCGGCTCTACCTGTGCTCGATATTTAAATGAAAAATCTTTAAACTCGATAATAGGTTCCATGTACTAATCCTCTTTGGTAAGACTGGATGATTTTGCTCCTATCTTGGAATAACCAACGCAGAGCAGCGTGCCTAAGATGCCGATAATCAGAATGTTGCCAAGGAACGCCCCTACGCCCTGTGCAAGCAGCTTCTCAACCGGCTCGGCATAAATAACGATGTCAAGAATGGGCGCAAGCACAATCCACGCGACCGCGTTGGCAACCACCTGAGCCACATTAAACAGCACGATTGCTTTCGTGTTGGTAAAGCCGCCTTCTTTAATCGCGTACTTTGCCGCAAAAAGACCGATTGCAAAACCTGCAAGACCGTCCGGGAATACCCAGCTCCACCATACGTTGCCGTAAAACATTGCATCGCCCAGGGCATGGCCTAAAAGTCCGATTACGCCGCCGACCACAGGCCCGAACACAGCCGCAAGAAACGCCATGATTGCCATACGGGGCTGTAAGTAGGTATTGGGGATAGGCGTGGGAATCTGAATCTGCGTAAGCGCAACGAAAAGCGCCGTTCCAATGCCGATAGCGACAACTTCTTTGATGCCAAATTTGAGTTTCATTGAAATCTCCTCCTAGTATAATAATGGTGTAGTCAATCAAGACTACTTAGTTAATAAGTTTCTATGAATCAGATAACAGAAGAAGGTATTCTTCCTTCATCAGATGTTATCCAAAAATAATTATCATGTCTGACGGTTCCTGATAGACACCAGATGAAACATAAGGTATTATCCCTTAGGATAGGACAAAGAATGTTCACCTCCCTGGGAAGCTGTTCTCCAGCTGATACCTACAAGTGAGTCAATTAGTCCATTCGACAGGGTTTTATGTTTTAGCTGGTTGGGAACCGGAAGGCTATACCCGTATAACACGCTAGGTTGTGTACCTGCCAGATTGGAAATGGATTCCTATCAGAAAGGAACTTTCACTCATGCCAAACAAAGTTATTTT
>CAJTMZ010000148.1 GCA_910577445.1 uncultured Lachnospiraceae bacterium
TCTTTGATAAAATTCATATAATCCTCTGACGGTTTGGCACGGGGGGCATAATCAAATATACTCAGACCGTGTGCCGGAGCTTCCGCTACACCGGGTGGCTGGATGGGGCGGACGCCGTCATTGACCTGTGCAAGCTGAAAACCCACGGCATGATGGGCATGACCTGCGGGGCGAAAAATATGTTCGGGGCCGTCCCGGGGACGGTGAAGCCGGAGTATCATTTCCGCTACCCTGACACCATGGACTTCGCCCGGATGATCGTGGATCTGGACGAGTATTTCAAGCCCCGGCTCACCATCGTGGACGCGGTGGAGTGCATGGAGGGGAACGGCCCCGGCGGCGGCACCCCCCGGCACATGGGGGCGGTGCTGGCCTCGGACAGCCCCCACAAGGCGGATCTGCTGTGCGCGAAGCTCATCGGCCTGGGGCCGGAGGGGGTGCCCACCCTGAAAGCGGCGGCGGAGCGGGGGCTGATCCCGGCCTCGGCGGAGGAGCTGACGGTGTATTTAAGGGAAGTGGAGCAGGGAAATGACTGCCTTTTTCCGGGTAAGGGCCAGGATATGCTCTCCAATCTGGAGGACGAAATCTATAAAACGGTGCTTGCCCTTAAGGAAAGCAGGGAGGCGTCCGCCCGGGAAAAGGAAAATCTGGCAAAGAACCTTGCGGATATTTCCCACCAGTTTAAAACCCCTCTTACCTCCCTTTCCGTGCTTGGAGAGCTTCTTTCGCGGCGGGTTACAGGAAAGGAGGAGAGGGCTGTTGTCAGGAAAATGGAAAAGCAGACGGAACGCCTTGCAAATCTCACCGCCGCTCTTCTGACGCTGTCCCGGGCGGACGCGGGCGTGCTGGCCTTTGATATGCGGAACGTGCCGGTGAGGGAGCTGCTTGACGCCAGCCTTAGCCCTGTTATGCCGCTTTTGGAGGAAAAGGGACAGAGGGTGCGGATTTTAGGGGAAAAGAACCTGCCGGATAACCTTGCCATACGCTGCGATTTGGGCTGGATGAGCGAGGCTCTCGGGAACCTTTTGAAGAACGCTTCCGAACATGCGCCGGAGGAATCGGAGGTCTGTATTTCAGTTTGGGACAACCCGGTTTTTACGGGGATTTCCGTGGAGGATGAAGGCCCGGGCTTTTCAAAGGAGGAGCTGCCTCATGTATTCGAGCGTTTTTACAGGGGAGCGTCCGCCCATAAGGACAGCGCGGGAATCGGACTTGCCCTGGCGAAAACGCTGATTGAAGCCCAGAAGGGAGAAATCCGGGCGGAAAACCGGAAAGACGGAAAAGGAGGAAAAACGGGCAAAGCAAAAGGCGCGAGATTTTTGATTAAATTTTATAAAAATATATAAATGTCACCGGATTGTCATGTTGACCTGCTATAGTGGCAGACAGAAAAGAAAGGCAGGATGGACATGGAAATTTTAAGATGTGAGAAATTATCTAAATATTATGGCGACGGATGGACCAAGGTCACGGCCCTGGAGGATGTGAATCTGTCCGTGAATAAGGGAGAATTTGTGGCGATTATCGGCGCTTCCGGCTCCGGCAAATCCACATTGCTTCACATGCTGGGCGGGGTGGATTTACCGGACGGCGGCAAAATCCTGATTGAGGGAACGGATATTGCCACCCTGAACGAAAAGCAGCGCTCCGTTTTCCGGCGGCGCAAGGTAGGGCTGGTGTACCAGTTTTACAACCTGATTCCGTCTATTGACGTGAGGCAGAACATTCTTCTTCCCATGCTTCTTGACGGACAGAAGCCGGATGAAAAAAGGTTTGAGGAGCTGACGGAGGTTTTGGGGCTGACGGAGCGTTTAAGCCACCTTCCCGGCCAGCTTTCCGGCGGCCAGCAGCAGAGAGCGGCCATTGCCAGAGCGCTGATATACCGCCCGGCGATTTTGCTGGCGGACGAGCCCACCGGTAATCTGGATAAAAGAAATTCGGAGGAAATTACAGCGCTTTTAAAGCTCTCCAACAAGAAGTATAAACAGACCGTTCTTCTGATAACCCACGACGAGAAAATCGCCCTTGAGGCGGACAGAATCATCACCATCGAGGACGGAAAAATCGTGTCCGACGAGGAGGTGGGGAAATGAAGAAAGATTATCGTCCAACCCATGGCGTAAGGATGCCGGGCCATCCGCTGTTTGGCTACACAATCAACACCATCAGACAAAACAAGTACACATCCCTTTCCGTCATGCTGGCCGTCACACTGGCTTCCACGCTGCTTTGCGCCATGTGTACCTATGGCTATACACAGATAAAATGGCAGGCGGAGGTTGAGGAATACGAGGCCGGAGACTGGCACGGGGAGCTTGGCGGGGATATTACCGCAGATAAGCTGTCTTTAGTGGAGAACAATCTGAACGTGGAGGAGGCTATGGTGAAAGGGCCTTTTTCCTGTCTGGAATTATCCGAAAACGCGAAACTTCCCTATCTGCTTCTGCGGGAGGCAGACGAAAATTACTGGAAGAATATGGGGGAGAAAAATTCCATTATAGAAGGACGCATTCCCGAAAAACCCGGAGAGATTGCGGTGAGCAAGTCTTTTTTTGAGCAGAATCCGGAGTATTGTCTGGGCGATACGGTTACCCTTAAGGAGGGCGAGAGACGGCTTTTGGAGGAGAAGAATCCGGAAGAGAATGCTCTGGAGGAGGTTCTGGATGCCGGTGCGGTCCGCCGGGAAGGGGAAAGCTTTTTCCGGACAGGGGAGCGGACGGTGACGCTGGTGGGAAAAATGGACGTGACAACCACCTCCACGATTCCGGGCTATTACGCTATGGGATTCATGGACCGAAGCGCTCTTACCGGGGAGGAAGAGCTGGTAATTTACGTGAAGCTTCGGGATGTGGGCAGAACCTATGAGGTAATGCCTCAGATTGCGGAGGCGCTGGGAATCGAAAAGGATGAGTACGGAGAGTATAAAAATAATTTCCGTTACCATACAAGGCTTCTGGCATACAACTTTGTCTTTCCGCCGCAAATGGGGTTTTCTCTGGAAAATTGGGGAGGTGTGATTGTCTATGGGGTTCTTCTGCTGCTTGCCGCGGGAGCTTTTGTGATGATAATCAGAGGGGCGTTTCAGGTATCCGTATCCGCAAGGATAAAACAGCTCGGTATGTTCCGTTCTGTGGGAGCGACGCCCGGGCAGATAGCGGCCTCCGTTTTAATGGAAGGAATGATTTTATCTGTGGTTCCCATTTTGCTCAGCCTGGGAATCGGTTACGGATTTACCGTGGCGGTTGTGGATATTTACAGCGGCATTGCGGGGGAGCTGCTTTATTTTCCCATTACTGTGCGCTTTTCTCCCTGGCTCGCCCTTCTGGCTGCGGGGCTTTCTCTGGTTACGGTTCTGATTTCCGCGCTGATTCCGGCGTTAAAGGTTTCCCGGCTTTCTCCCCTTGAGGCCATCAGGATGCAGGAAGCGGGCGGCGGCAGGAAAAGAAAGAGGAGAAAAAGCATACATTATCCGGTTCTTCGCAGATTGTTCGGCTATCCCGGGGAGCTGGCAGGGGCATCTCACCATATGAACCGAAAGGGAATTCGCGGGGGCGTTATGTCGCTGACCCTTTGTCTGATGTTGCTTATCGGATTTTTTACGCTCATGTGTCTGAACGATTATTTATCCGAACGGAACCGGAGCGGAAGCTATTTTAATATTATGGCAAAACTTTCCCTTCTCACAGAGGCGGACACGGAGCTGCTTACCGATATCTGTTCTGTCCCGGGAGAGACGGAAAGTACTTATTTCTGCGTGACCAGAATGGCTTATTACGCTTCCCCCGGGCAGGAGTCGGAGGCGTTCAGGGAAAAGGGGGGCTTTGCGGGGCTTGACCTCAATAAATGGGCGCTGGTGAACCGGGACGGAGACTACCGGATACGCGCTTATCTGTACGGCATTAAGGAGGATGGGTTTGACGATTACTGCCGTAAGCTGGGGTATGACCCGGCCGGATTTTACGATACGGATAAGATAAAGGCCGTTGTCCAAAGCGCCGCGCCGCTGTATCCCGATGTGGTGAACAATGCCGCTAAATCGGCGCTGTCCTATCCGCATTTGGAAATTTCCGAGGGGGAAGCGTTCTGGCTGGAAGAAAAAACAGAGGACGATATGGATACGGATTATGGGCTTTCCATAACGGCGGGAGCCGTGGCCGAGGAGGGACCCCGGATTGGCGATGTGAGGAATAATTATAACCTGAATTTTTATGTGCCCCTTTCGGTGTACTATTCGATAGCGGAGAAGCTTTCCCCGGAGAGGCCGGATAATTATTATATGTATATAATGGTGAAAACCGGGCAGGAACAGGATATCGCCGTGACGGAGGCAATAACCGGTCTGTGCGAATCCGTAATGGCAGAGGAGGATATTTATATTACCAGCATCGAGATGGAGAAGGAAGCCAATGCCGTGGGAAGCAGGGCCATGGAGGCGGTGGTGGACTGCATCGGTATTTTACTTGCGCTCATCGGTGTTTCCAACACGCTTTCGGCAGTTTACCATATGATGATGGGACGGCGCAGAGAGTTTGCCATGCTCCGCTCAGTGGGGATGGACAGCCGGGATATCGGGAAGCTTCTCTTTATTGAGGCGCTGCGCATGGCGGTTACGCCGGTGCTGATTGGCATTCCGGCGGTAATGATACTGCTTGGGATGCTGATGAGGATGTTAGACGTATCCTGGAGGGCGATGCTGCCGTGGCTGCCCTTAGGGAAGCTGCTTTTAAGCATTTTTCTGGTGACGGCGGCTGTGGCGGTCTCTTACCTGATTTCCGCCGGGAAGATTAAAAAGGATACGATTATCGAGGCGGTAAGGGACGAGAATGTCTGACTGCCGCAAGGGCATATATCCCGCGGCTTAGCCGCGCGGCAAGCCGGCTGCCCCGTCAGCCTGCCGCGTGGCCGCTTGCTTTAGAGAGGGAACCGAAAAGTAAAAGACGACGCCCTCAGGTTGATTGAAAACACCATAAGGCAGGCCCTGCATGGACAAAATCTGCGCCACAATCGCAAGGCCGAGGCCCGAACCGCTGTACCTGGAATTTTTGTCACGATAAAATTTTGTCCAGATTTTTGACAGAATTTCGTGTGGGATCGCCGGCCCCTGATTAAAAATGGCAAATGT
>CAJTMZ010000149.1 GCA_910577445.1 uncultured Lachnospiraceae bacterium
TGACAGCCTCTTTGGCAGTATTCATTTCACCGAAATCTGAAAATTGATTTCCGTGATAGTTCTTTCTATCTGCAGTCCAGCGCTTGCGCAATGTCTTTTCTCATATCCTCCACCGCCGCCCGGGACGCTTCTCCAAAATGTTCTTCGCCGAAGGAGGCGTATTTTTCCTGCTGCCATGCGGCGATAATCCCTCTTGAGGAATTGATAATGGCCCCGAGACCGTCCTCGTTAAAGAAATGCGCCAAATCCTTTCCGCTGCCGCCCTGCGCGCCGTAGCCCGGCACCAGTATATAGTTTTTCGGCATGATTCTGCGGAGAATTTTTCCCATTTCCGGATAGGTCGCGCCTACCACCGCGCCCACATAGCTGTAGGAATCGCCCATGTGCTCTTCGCCCCATTTGGCCACTTTCTCTCCCACCACCTCGTAAAGGGGCCTGCCGTCCGCGTCGGCTATGGGTCTGTCCTGAAACTCGCCGCTGCTGGGATTGGAGGTTTTTACCAGAACAAAGATTCCTTTCTTTTCCTCTTTGCACACTTTAATAAACGGGTTGACGCCGTCGGAACCAAGGTACGGATTGACTGTCACGAAGTCCTCGTCAAAACCGGAAAAGGTTTTGTTTCCCACCTTTACCTTTCCAAGGTGCCCTGCCGCGTATGCCTCGGAGGTTGAGCCGATATCGCCTCTTTTTACATCGCCAATCACCACCAGGTCTTTTTCCTTACAGTAGTCCACGGTCTTTTTAAACACCATAAGGCCGGGAATGCCAAACTGCTCGTACATGGCAATCTGAGGTTTTACCGCCGGGACAATATCATAAATATTGTCCACGATTTCCTTATTATACTGCCAGATTGCTTCCGCCGCCCCTTCAAGAGTCTCCCCGTACTCCTCAAAGGCTCTTTTCTGAACCTGCCCAGGAACAAACTTCATCATGGGGTCTAAGCCCACCACTATAGGGGCGTTTGTCTTTTTAATTTTATCGGTTAACTTGTTAATCATAGTCTCTCCATTTTACCTGTTTTCTATCTTGTCTTCAAAAATTCATATTCTCTTTTGGCCGTCTCGTCGTCCGGGTAGGCGGCAAGATAGCTGCTCATCCGGGAAGCCGCCTCCTGGTACTGTCCAAGGCGTTCATACGCGACGATTTCATTCATTTTAAGAGTCTGCATCATGCCGTTGTCTTCTATATTGATTGCGCTCTGGAAAGCCGTAAGGGCGCCCGCGTAATCTTCCGCCCGCATTTTGCACAGCCCGAGCTGATTCAGCATCCGGGCGTTGGGTTCCTCGTTTTCAAGCCAGGAATTGTATACGCTGATGGCATAGTTGATATCGCCCAGGATTTCATAGGTCTTTCCCAGAAACAGGACGGCTTCATAACCGCCCTCTTCCCTGGCCTTTTCAAGGTAGATACGGGCGTTTTCGTAATCCTCCAGATAATAGCAGATGCGGCCCTTCTCATAATTGGTCATATCCTTGGTTCCCGCATCCATGGCGGTCTGTAAATACTGCTGCCCCAATTCTTTATAACCGTTGGCGTCCAGAACGCCGTAAATATTAATGAGCTTGTCATAATCGCTTTTATCAATGGAAATCAGCTTATCAAAATCCGCCCTTGCCAAATCAAGGTTTCCCTGCTCGGCATAGATAACCCCTCTTAAATAGTAGGCGTCCTTTTCGCCGGCTTTAAGGGCAATGATTGCGCTGTAGATATCAATGGCCTTGTTGGGCTCTCCGTTCTTATAATAAGCGGCAGCCAGATAGTAATTGATATCATAATCCATGCTGTTGATTCTGCCGTCGCTGAAAGAAAGCGCCGTCTCAAAAGCCTGCGCCGCCTCCGCGTACATGGTTTTCCCCATATATGCCATTCCTTCCCCGCGGCTGATAAGCCGCTCGTTTTCACCGGCTTCCCTTGCCGCCGCGAAAAGCGCGATGGCGTTGTCATATTCTAACGCCGCCACGGATTCCATCCCGGCGCTGTAATTTTCATTTTTCCCGGCCAGGCCGCAGCCTCCCAGCATTACCGCCAGAGCTGCCGCGAGCATTGCCGCGCTGTACTTTTTTTTCATATGCTTTCTCATATTCCGCATGATTCGTAGTATGGTGCTGTGAATGCCAAAAACCAGATTTTCCGGTGTTGGCAGCATGGAAGACTACTATGCTAAGATAATTTCGTTAATCGCGGAGAGTACCTGCCCGTATTCTTTCTTCAGTTCCTCGAAATCCTCCTCAAGGCCGTCATACTCCTGATTGCGAAGCTTTTCGGTAAGTTCCGACGTTATTTTCGTCAGCCGTATCATTTCCAGATTGCCGGAAACGCCTTTTAAATTATGAGCGTGCTTGAAAGCTTCCTCATAATTTTTTTCTTCCATGGAATTTACAAGTCCCTGATAGCATTCTTCTTTCGGGAATTTCCCCAAAAGCCTGAATATAAAATCCTCCTTTAACGGGATTCTGGCTGCCAGTCCGTCAAAATCAATACCAGCCTCCAATAATTTTTGTTTCTTTTCTTCCGTCATAATTTTACTCTCCTCTTTTATTTTCTAAGTCCTTTGGGATAATGGTTTTTCATTATTCCGCCGGATAATTTTCCCCATCCCAGACTGTAGCCGTCCACCGTTATCAGATACCAGCCTTTTTCCCTCTGTCCGGGCGTCGTCTCCGCCCCGGGCCTATCCTGTGCGGATTCCGCTTTTGCGGACAGGTTCTGCTCGTTCAGGCATTGTCCGGAAATATACTTCGCGGCGTCCTTAAGGGAAATGTCCGCGCTGTAAACCGCGTCCCCGGCCTTAAGAGAAAGCGCCAGGGCGTGAGCCGGTTCAAACCGGTCCTTTTTTATCGTCCCAAGATGCAGCCCCGGCCGCAGAACTTTCATTCCTTTTAAGGAAGGCGCGCCCTTTGGCAAAAGGTACAACTGACTGCCAAAAGTCACATATGTTCCCTGAAAATCAGTCCGCAGGTATTTCTTCTGAAATAAAAGCCAGGGTTCCAGCTCCTTTTCCGATAAGCCTCTTTCACCGCCGTATCCTGCGAAAGCGCCACTCTCTCCCTGTTTTTTCAGGCTTGCAAGGAAGTGTCCTTCCCCCTTTACTTTGTGGGGCCAGAGCCTTACGGTATTCTCCAGAGTAAACTCTGGATGCCCCTCCAGAAACAGGCTGATATTTTCCTCGTTTTCTTCCGTTGAAAAGGTGCAGGTGGAATAAACCATTCTGCCGCCGTCTTTCAGCATGAGGGCCGCGCTTTCCAGGATTTCTCTCTGACGTGCGGCGCACATGGCCACATTCTCCGGACTCCACTGGGAAACCGCTTCCCCGTTCTTGCGGAACATGCCTTCTCCGGAGCAGGGTGCGTCCACCAGAATTTTATCGAAGTACCCGGGAAACCGCTCCGCCAGCGCCGCCGGCTCGTGGCTTGTGACCACCGCGTTTTGTATCCCCATTCTTTCTATGTTTTCCGATAAAATCTTTGCCCTGCCGGAATGAATCTCATTGCTAATCAAAAGTCCGCTGCCGCGCATGCCGTCGGCAATCTGGGTGCTTTTCCCGCCGGGTGCGGCGCACAAATCCAGAACCGTCTCTCCCGGCCCGGCAGCAAGATACGCCGCCGGAAGCATGGCGCTTGCCTCCTGAATATAGTATGCCCCGGCTTCATGGAATGGATGCCGGCCCGGCCGTAAATCCTCCTTATAATAGAAGCCGTTCTCATTCCAGTCTACCTGCTCGAAAGAATATCCCATCTTTTCCACAAGAGCGCTGCCGCTGCCCTTTAACCGGTTCACCCGAAGGGACTGGACGGGCGGGTGTTCATAGCTTTCCAGAAAATCCTGATATTCCCCGCCTAATATGCTTTTCATTCTGGTCAGAAACTGTTCCGGTAACATTGCTTTTCCTCTTATGTCATTCTGCTCCCGATTATTATTATAACGCTTTAATGACCTGTTGACAACAAATTCGGATTTCATTTTTTCAATTCCTGCCTCCCACCTTCCTTAAAGTCCTGTTGCCCCGCCTGAAACCGCCGCGGTTTCAGTAAATTCCCGATGCGTTTTTCCGGTAGTCGGTAGGGCTCATTCCCGTAAACTTATGAAAACATCGGCTGAAATACAGCATATCCTGATAACCAAGCGTTTTGGCAATTTCCCCCACCGGGCAGAGCGTGGATTTTAAAAGCCTGCAGGCCTCCCCCATACGCGCCCTCTGGTGATACTGCCAGAGCGTCGTCTGTTTTTCCTTTTTAAAAACCGCCGCCATGTGTTTATAGCTTAAAAAGAAATTTTTCTCAAGTTTTTCAGATGAAAAATCCTCCGTAAGGTGCTCCGAAAGAAATCCCGCTATTTTATCGGATAGCCGGACACTGCCGTCTTTTTCCCCGCTGTAAAAAGCAATTTCCTCCAGCACGGAAAAAAAACGGCCGTTCAGCTCCCAGATTTTCCTCCCGTCACCGGAATGGGCAAACGCCGTCAGTTCCGCCAGTTTCCTCTCAATTTCACTGTCCCGCAGCCCCGAAAGCTTTTTCGGCAGGCGCACCGAAAGCGGGGAATTCCCTTCTGCCGACAGGGGGCTTTCCCTGTCTGGCTTAAGGCCCTCCGCTTCTCCAAAATCGGGAAATTCCTCTGTCTGCTCATAAAAGAAATGGCAGTAATACCACCTCGTTCCCCTTGGGATTTCCTTTTTTCCAAAATGCCTGCACCCGCTCTTTAAAAAAAGAAGTTCTCCGCCCTGCACCTGATAATCCGCGTCCTCCTCCGTGACATAAATGTCCCCTTCCAGCACATAAATCAGCACGTGGTAAGGCAGATTTCTGTCCGCATGGAAAAAAGGCTCTGAGGCGGCGCTTAAGTCAAATGCCCACACCAAAGGCAGCATCCGGTTATTTAAACAAACTTCATTCACGACAATTCTCCATATAAAACCGCATATTATCCATTTATTTGTGATGTTTTTAAGAACATAATACATATAACGATATTTGTCAACAACAGATACAGAAAGGACACGGAAATCAATTTTCAGATTCCGGTGAGAGTATGCAGAGTCAGAAAGGCTGT
>CAJTMZ010000150.1 GCA_910577445.1 uncultured Lachnospiraceae bacterium
CGATTATGATGAGAAAGCCTTTGAGATGGTCGGGCCCAACGCCCCGCAGGAAGTGAAGGATGCGTGGATGGATGCGGCGAAAGAAGTAAACGCGAATGGCATGGGAATCCGGGGCAACGGTATGATGAGCCACATATCGCAGATGATGGTGCAGCGGCTTAATAAACAGCTTAAGGGTGAAACGGAAAATTTTGACATCCTTGGAAACACGGTGGACTCTGCGATTTCGGCAACGAAAAAGGCGCTGTATGATTTGGAGCATCCCGTAGTATATACGGCCAGGAGCATAGAGGTTCAGCAGGCCCGCATTAAAGAAGGGGAATTTTACAGGGCGTTTTTGGAGAAGCTGGAGCAATTAAAAGCAAATAACAGAGGGTGAGCTGGCAATGGGGATAACTAATGTAAATGAACAAAGTTCCGCATGGGGAGCGGCTTTCAGGAACAAGCCAATATTCTTTATGACAGTAAAGGAGACAGAAGCGTTTTTTGATGGGAAGATGCGCAGGAACATGGAGCTGCGGGAGGACACCTGCACACTGGGAAGCAATGATACTTACCGTAGACAGCATACCACTTATGAGGTTTCCGATAAGGACAAAGGCAGCGCATTCCTGGACCTGAACTTTCTGATTAAGGATGAGACCAGCAGCCTGAAAGGGAATCTCAGCGATGATAAGGATGTGGATTTCTACCATTTCTCTATCCCCTTTAACCGCACCGTCCAGAATTACTTTGGTGTTGAAGTCTGTATCGATATGCCGGAGGGCTGTGACTATGACCTTACTCTGTATGACGAGTACGGCAACCAGGTGGGGAAAGCAGAGTGGGATGGGAAAGGCCGGAAAACGCTGACCGTCCCTGACTGGGATACGCAGACGAATAAATACTGCATCAAAGTGGAAAACGGAAACGGGAAGGAGATTTCCCTGGAGGATTATTATAACATCAGTTTCCATGTTACCGAAAATAAGGAGCATGAAAAGACCGATGCCATCAGGGAAGCGTTCGGGAATCTCCACGGCGCATATAGCCGGAAGGATGAAAACTGGCGGGAATACCTTGACAGGTATAATGCGGTTTTACGGGAGACGGAGCAGAATTATATAAAAGAGACGGAGCGTCTCCACCAGAAACAGTTCGAGAGCCTGCCGGAAGAAAAGAAGTATAAGGGCGGGCGCACCGTGGAAGAACTGCTGCAGGATATGGCGGAAGGTAAGGACTTAAGTGATGCGGAACTGGAATATGTTAAAATTTTTGCCAACCTGAAAGATTTTGAGAAAGCACAGCAGAAAGCAGAGCTGAAAAATGACTTTTCAGAGGATTTCGTAAAGGAACTGGAACAAAAGGGCGTCTCCCGCGATGACATAGAAGGGATGCGAATAGGGATTGGGAGCAACGGAGCTGTAACCGTGGACGGGATAGAGGACAGAGCCGTCCGGGAACAGGTGCAGAAACTGATAGATGAAAAGTATAGTGATAAGATGTACCAGTATTACATAGGGATTGCGGACAGTGTGGGGAACCTATCCTCCAATACATACCAGTATGCCACGGATGTGCAGGAAGTCCGGCGCTACCTGAAAGGGGTTACAGGGGAAGATATTTCCTTGGAAAAACTTTATCTGACGCCCGACGGGAAGATTGGAGGGCTGCCGGACAAGGCGTCTGCTCTGATTAACAAGACAAAGGACAATGCAAGAATAGAACGGATGAAGGATGCGCTGAAAAATATCATAGGGAATATCAGGATAAGCGGCGACTTGGGGATTCCCGATTTTACTTCACAGTTCCAGTTTAAGGATGGGGCGTTCTTTGTGGCGGACAGCGGTTTTGCGGTGGATATAGGCGCGCTGGATGGCCGGCTTACACCACAGTCCTCCCCAAATATGTATTCCGATATGTATAAATATCAGTTCAAGAAGGTTCTGTAATATTGGAAGGGAAGAAACATAAAGGAGAAAGAAAGTATTTCACAGGCATTCCTGATGTTCCGGCAGATTGGAGAATCGGGGAGAGGAGATGCTTGGCAGGTGACATTTTTTGAAGGAGGATAAGAATTATGTCAACGGAGATTACAGGCAATTATGATAACTATGCGGCAAATTATGTCGATACTGCGAAAAAGCCGGGCAGCAAATCAACAAACAGCAAAGACAAGGTGCAGGCGTATTATGAACAGCTATGCAGGAAATTCCCCCAGATAAATATTAATTCGAGCAGGGGCATTGCGGGCAGCAAAAATAATATTGTTTTGAATCTCTCTAATGACTGCCTGAAAAAAATGGCAAGGGAGCCGGGCTTTGCCAAAAAAATCGAAAATGACATAGCGGGTATACCGGCAGCCCATAAGCAGATGTTTGCCAGAGCAAAAAGTGACGGCCTTGAGATACATGGGTTTTCTGTGAGGATTAATGCAGATGGGAGTATGCAGTGTTCCTGTAGCGGTTCAACAAGGACCGGCGGCAAAAAACAAAGCGCATCCATACTGAATACGGAAAAAAGGCAAAAAGAAAGAGTAGAAGAAAAGCGCAGGGAGAGAAAAATTTTAGAAGAAAAAGAGATAAGCTTTGATATAAAGGCGTAGAGTTATTCCGCGGCAGACGCATAAGGAAAATCAATAATACACAAACGATAAAAGGGAACCAAGCAGGGGTAGAGCCATACGCCTGTCTGGTTCCCTTGCTGCATATCGGTGCGGGAGACGGCATGGAAATTTCGTTGAGTAAATTACCCTATAATTTTTTTGATGACTGTGCTAATGTTAAAAGGTACTTATCCACTGGAGGAGACGCCGTATGACAAGGAAAGAACAAAAGGAAGCCAGAAGAATACAAATTATTCAGGCTACATTGGATTTATTCGTGGAACGGGGATACTACGGAACCAAAACAAGCCAGATATCCAGGAAGGCTGGAATCAGCGAAGGGCTGTTGTTCCATTATTTCCCCACAAAGGAAATTCTGCTGGAAGAACTGGTAAATATCGGTTTGGAAGGCATGCGTATGCCAATGCAGATTAAGGCAGAAAACGGTTTGGATTTTTTTTATCAATTTACAAAAATGTTGTTTTTACAAGTGGAAAAAAATACTTTTATTGCAAAAATGTTTGTATTTATGGGGTATGTGGCGCAGGCAGAGGACATACCGGAGAAGCTTCGCAGGCTGGCAGCTTCGGTAGACACCATTGCATTTTGCCAAAACTGGGTGGAAGCAGGGCAGAAAGATGGAAGCATTCGCAGGGGAGATGTCCTGGCACTGTCAAATATGTATTGGTGCGCAATACATGGAATTATGGGACAGTTCGCTTTGCGTCCGGAAATTCCGCTGCCGGAACCGATATGGATAGTAGGTATGCTGAAAAATGACAAAAAATAAATTCAGTAGAAACTGTTTATTTATGGAGGCAAATATTTATGGACAAAAATAAAAAGAAAATCGTAATCGTAGGCGGCGGCATCGCCGGACTGTCGGCAGGAACTTATGGAAAGCTGGCAGGCTATGACGTGGATATTTATGAAAAAAATCCCGTTGCCGGCGGGCAGTGCATGGGATGGAACCGGAAAGGCTGCCATATTGACAATTGTATTCATTGGCTTACCGGAACGAAAAAAGGGACGGCTCTGCGCAAAGTATGGGAAACGGTTGGAGCATTGGATGAACATATAGAATTTGCGGACGGTGACAGCTTTTATACGAGCATCATGGGGGATTGGCAGGTAACACTGTGGAAGGATTTAGAGAGGACGAAGGCGGAACTTCTCGAATTGTCCCCTGAAGATGAAACGGAAATAAAAAAATTTATGGAACATGTGAAATACGCAACTAAATGTGAGATACCGGCAGAAAAACCTATGGATGCCATGGGAATCGCTGATTATATCCGTATGGGTTCTTCAATGGCAGATATGCCAAAGGTGATGAAAGAATACGGCTCCATTGATTTGGCGGAGCTGTCCGCAAGGTTTAAACATCCCGCGTTGAAAGCGCTGTTTACCGATTATCTACCCAAAGAATATGTTGCAAGTTCGTTTCTCGTTTCTTATGCCAGCGTTGCATCCGGTAACGGTGAAATTCCAACAGGCGGTTCTTTGGCAATGGTAAACCGCATGGTAAAGCGATTTCGGCAGTTGGGCGGTAATTTATACTGCAATGCGCCGGTTTTCCGGATTTTGATAAAAAACAAAAAAGCAATAGGGATAGAAACGGCAGATAAAAAAACAGTATTGGCGGATTATGTAATTTCATCAGTGGATACGATGGAGATGTTTGGTAATTTAATCGGTAAAAAGTATATGGACGCTAAATGGCGGTCCTGCTATGCGGATAATGAAAAATATCCTCTTTTTAGCGCTGTTCAGGCAGCATTTGTGGTAGAGCGGGAAGCGTATAATGGGAAAGGAACTATTTTCTTCGACTGCCTTCCTTTTGAAACAGGAGGAAAGAAAGTGAAGAGAATTTCAGTGAAAAGCTATGAATATGAACCTGAGTTTGCTCCGGCAGGAAAAACGGTACTTCAAGTAAATGTCCCGCAATTTGATAAGGAATACTTATACTGGAAAGGGCTGTCAAAGGAGGAATATGAGAGCCAGAAAAAGGCGGCGGTAAAGGCAATAGAGGAACGACTGCAGACGCAGTTCTCCGGCCTTAAGGGGCATATGGAATTTCTTGACTGCTGGACACCGATTACTTACGAACGGTACTGTAACGCATACCATGGAGCGTATATGGGATTCATTACGAAAAAAGGTGTAAAGTCTTTTCGTGTAAAAGGAATCGTAAAGGGGGTAAAAAACCTGTATATTGCCAGCCAGTGGATTATGGCGCCGGGAGGACTGCCGGTAGCGGTAACGGCTGGAAAGTTTGCTGTGTGGCGGATTGCCCGAAAAGATAAAAGAATAATTCCGGACTACCTGCATTGTGAGGGCTCCTTTCAGTAAGACCAGCAGGGAACCATGAGCGGAAAAATCAGGCATATACTGAAAAATAAGATACAAAAGACATAAAAAAACGATAACTGAAAGAAGCCGGGATTCAGAAAGGCGCTGG
>CAJTMZ010000151.1 GCA_910577445.1 uncultured Lachnospiraceae bacterium
GGAAAAACGCCCGCCACTGCCGCCATCCTCTCATAAAACAGCCCTTCGCACCACCGGTAGCTTCCGAAAAGCACGACCCCGCAAAAGCAAAAAGCGGCTGTAAAAACACCCGCTGCCCAAAATAATAATCCCTTTCTCTCAGTCACCGCAATCCTCCATCTGATAACCGATTCCCCTCACCGTCTTAAGGAAACGCCGGGATTGTTCCCCCAGCTTTTCCCGAAGCCGCCCCACGGTAACCGTCAGCGTGTTGTCGTTCACATAGTCCCCTTCATCGTCCCATAGCCGGGAAAGAAGGGCGTTCCTTGTGAGGGTTCTGTTTTTATTTTCCATCAAATACGCCAGAAGACGAAATTCCCCGGCCGTCAGTTCAACCTTTTCCCCGCCTGCCGTAACCGTCGTTTTCCGCTTGTCCAGCACAATATTCCCGCAAAATAAGGTATCCTCCGCTTCGGAAAATTTTTCCTGACGGCGCAGCACCGCCCGGATGCGCGAGAGCAGAATCCCGGCCTTAAAGGGCTTGGTCACGTAATCGTCGGCTCCCATATCCAGCCCCTTTATGACCCCGGCCTCCTCTTCCCTTGCGGTTAAAATAATCACCGGCGGCGTCAGAGATTCCTTCTCCTTTTCTCTTTTCTGACACAGCCATTTCAGGAAATCAAAGCCCTCCCCGTCGGGCAGTCCAAGATCCAACAGCACCAGACAAAAGCCGCCGGTTTCCATCTTGAAAGCCTCCCGCAAACATCCGGTTGAGACGGTCTCAAATCCCTCGTCCGCAAGAAGTTCCGTAAGGCCATATACAATTGTCTCGTCATCCTCAATCAGTAGAATCCGTCTGTTTTTCACGTTCCGTCATCCTTTCGGCGCTCCGCTTTCTGTCGCGCGCTATCCACTCGTCCAGTGTAAAAGGCTCATAATCAGAATATCCGCAGAAACAGTTAATCATATTGCAGGGAATCCGGCGCCTTTTTCCCTCGGCGTCCGTAATCCACGTGTTTCTCGTTATCTCCTGAAACCGTTCTATGAGCCGCGCGTCCTTCGTATCGTGGACATGCCCGTAAAGCATGTACGTCCCTGGCTCTCCCTTTTCGTCCACGCGGTACTGACCATTATAGCACATGATGGGGTAATGGCACAGAATAACCTTCCGCCTGTTGTCGGAAAGCTCCGCGTAATGCTTTATCCATTTAAAACGGCCAATATCAGCGTCCTTATTATTTACAAACCGGTCGTGATTGCCGCAGATAAGGTACAGCTTTCCCTTAAGCTGCCCTAAAAGCGCATTTGTCTCCTCCGCGCTTCCAAACGACAGGTCCCCGACGATGACGACATCGTCATTTTTCCGCACCTTTTTATTCCATTTTCCAATCATATATTCGTTCATTTCTTCCACGGAGGCAAACCCCCGTCTGTCCATCTTGTCGTTTAATGCCCCGTGGAAAAAATGCAAATCCGCAATATAATATCTCAAAGCTCCGCCTTTCCTTTACCTTTCTATTCCGCAGGTAAAAGCCTGCTCCGTCAGGCAGCGGCCATCTGCCGCCACGCCGCAGAACCCGATACCGCCGTATCCTTATTATATATGAAATTGCCTAAAACCGATACCGGCATTTTTCAATAATCCTTTTTCCATATCCGGCAGTCAGCAGATAGAGCAAAAACCAAAAAACGCAGTGAACCGCGAGAATCGCCATATCCCTGCCGACGCCTGCCGTATTGCCGCTTACCAAATCCATAATCCCCTCAAAAGCGGCGCTGGACGGGACCAGATAGCAAATGTACGAAAGCGTTTCGTTTCCCGACACCGCCAGGTACTTTAGCAGGGGAACCCCTATAAACACAATCATAATGACTTTGATATAAACCACGCCCACCATAAGCCCGTCCGAAATCCGTCCGATAAACAGGCCGGCCAGAGCCGCCGTAAGGGACGACAGCACCGTCAGCGCAAACATGGCCGCCGCGCCCGCCGGGGAAAGCCTGAAACCAACCGCCGCGGTGGCGGCCGCGGACAGAGTGCCGAACGCAAACCCGATAAAAATTTTCTGAAACACATACTGCCCGGACGTCATAGGCAGTATTTCATTAATCAGCGCGACGCCCTCCTCCTTTTCGGAGATGATGTTCATGGCATTAAAAGTACAGCCCATAAACATGGCCGCCACCAGCGTCATTGCCATGAAAATATACCCGAATCCCTTAAGTACGTCAGGCTGGTCCAAAGTCTGTATCCTGATTCCGTCCCACATTTTTCGCTGTTCATAGAGCGTCGGAAGCGTGGCCGCCGCCTGCTGCCATATTTTCAGTTCATCGCCGGATAAAATTGTTTTGATGCCGCCACCCTCCATCTCCACGCCGATTAAATTGGTAGATGGGTCGTTGATTGCCGATAGCCATTCTTCTCTCGTACCGCAGACCGCCACATCGCCATATCCCGCAAGCCACTTTTGCGTTTCCGCAGGGACTTTGCCGTCAATCACGCAAAAATAATACTCCCCCAGAGAAGACAGGTCAACAGACCCGGCAATATTTAAAGCTATGGCTGTTATAACCGGCAGGAGAAAGGACATGATGCAAAACTTATCTCTCCTGACGCTTTTAAGCTGATAGATTAATCCTTTCATCATAAGCCCTCCTTTCCCATTTCTCTGCGGAAAGCCGCCAGCGCGACGCCAAAAAGCAGGACAACCGCGCACGCCGCGCAGATATAATAAACCGGGTTCGTGACAGGCCAGCCGAAAAATGCGTTTTTCAGACCCATGTATACATGGTAAAACGGATGATAAAGTATCCAGTCCATTTTGATTGACGTGTTGGCGGCCAGAAAAACAGGAGTTGACGTAAAGAGCATAATCGCCAGATAGACCAGTGAAAACTGTTTAAAATCTTTTAAGAGCATTGTACACCAAAATCCCGTAAGCGCCATAATAAGGGACAGAATTGCTGTCTGTACCAGCACGGCCGGCAAAATGCTTCCCGCCTCCGCTAACCCGATGTTAAACAGGGTCATCAAAACCGCGAAAACCAAATCCGTCAGCAAAAAAAGAACAAGCTTGGATACCAAAAACAGACTTCTTTGAAACGGCATTACGGCATGGATGCGGATTACCCCCATCTGCTTTTCCTTAAGCAGTACGGAAGCAATCCCCAAAAAGCCCGCCGCAACAATCTCGATAAACAGCAGTTCGCAGGTAATCTCCCTGCGCTGTTTCATTTCCGGCGTATTGTCTCCCGCGGTTTCCGGCGTATACGCGCTGCCGCCAGCCAGAAGTGACAGCGCGTAATCCGCTCTATGGCGGTCAACCTTTTCCGCCCCCGCGTAAAGCAGGACACCCGGCCTGCCGGCCTCTACCTTAATCCCAACGCCCCCGCCCGCGTCTTTGGCAAGAGCCGCATCCAGCTCTTCCTCAGATGCCGCCTGATAAACCAGCGGCGAAACCCTCTCAAAAGCGCCGTCCGGGTCATAGAGATATACATTGTAGCTATCGGCGTTGTCCTCCATAAAGTTCAGATAACCAAAGTTGATAAATAATGTATAGAGCAGAAAAGACCCCAAAGCCACAAGAAAAAATTTCCCCCACACCATCATCCTGAAGTCCTTTTTTAACAGAGAATAAAGCATTAAGACAGCCCCCTTCCTGTATACCGGATAAAAATATCCTCCAGAGTCGGTTCCTTGGAATGAACGCTAATCAGTTCGTCACAGGGAAAAGGCACCCCTCCTTTCAGCTCCGATGCCTCCATCGTTTTTTCCCCGCGCCTGCCCTGATACAGATAATTAACCACAACGCTGTGATTGCCGTTCATCTCCTTCAGATTCCCCGGCGTATCAAGGGCCACCATCTTCCCGCCCGCAATAAACGCCACTCTGTCGCAGAGCAGGTCGGCGTCCAACATATTGTGAGTGGTCACAAATACCGTTGTCCCCTTCTTCCGCTCGCTTTCTATTATCCGGCGGAAAAGGACGGCTCCGGAAGGGTCAAGGCCACTGGTCGGCTCGTCCAGAAACAAAAGCTTTGGACTGCTGATTAAAGCTCTCGCCATACTGACTCTCTGGCGCATTCCTTTAGAATAAGAGGATACCGGCTTTCTTCGGAAATCTTTCTTGAACTCCAGCTCGTCAAGCAGCTCCTCCGCGTCCCGAAGCTGTTCCTTTGGGTAAAAAGAAGAAAAATAATGCAGATTGTCAAGGGCGCTTAAATTGGCATACAAATAAGGAAACTCAAACAAAACGCCGATTTTCTGATAAAACTCCCGGGTATGCACGCTCCTTAAGTCTTTTCCGAACACAGACACCATTCCCCCGTGCCCTTTCAAAATACCCGTCAGTATCTTTTGGGTCGTGGATTTCCCGGAACCGTTGGGCCCTAAAAACCCGAAGATTTCCCCGTCCCCTACGGTGAAGTTCAGACCGCGTAACGCCTGTTTGTCCTTCCCGCGCAGCCCCTTCCCGTAGGAAAAAGTCAGGTCTTTTACTTCAATCATTTCTCATCCCTCCCTTCCCCGTCCTCTTCCTTTTTCTTTTCCCTGCGCCGCCACTCCCACCACTTCATAAACTTTACTTTAAACGGGACGGATACCACTAATAGCGCCAGAATCACAAGCCACCAGTACCACTCCAAACCTGAAAACATAAATTTTACCTCCTGCTTCCGGGACCGCCGCATTAAGACCAGCGTATTTTTCATATCGGCAGCCCTTTTTTTGATGAGGTAAGAATAAAAAAGGGCGTTGAAGTCCGTGTGAAGATGATGTGAAGCCTGTGTGAAATCTTTTTCCCGGAAAAACGCCGCCGTGGACGCTGTTGGCAACTTTTATGCAGTCACTCGGCACAGTTGACCTTACTATCTGGGGAAATTACGAATTTTCAGAGGAACAGACAGAAGTTTTTGAAGAACATTTTCAGACATTGGATGATGTAATGGACTTTTACAACACATGGAAACGCCTTTCTATAAAATCAGCAGCATTCAATGAAGCCGGAATAA
>CAJTMZ010000152.1 GCA_910577445.1 uncultured Lachnospiraceae bacterium
ATTATTCCAACGGGGCAGGGATTAAATAACCTGAATCATTTAAGCCCCACGGCCGCAAAGGTTTATGAAATTATCGTCCGCAGATTTTTGAGCATATTCCTGCCACCGGCGGTATACAGAAAGATTTCACTTTGTTTTTCCATAAAAGGAGAGCAGTTTTTTGCGGGAACCAAAGTCCTGGAGGAGGAAGGTTATCTGAGAGCCGCGGCTTTTTCCTTTGCCGCAGCCAGGAATACGAAAGGGGACGCCTCAGATGAAAATACGCCCGGTCAGGCGTTTTTGCAAGCTCTCGGCAAACTGAAAAAAGGAATGACGTTTCCGGTAAAGGATATGCAGATAAAAGAAGGGGAGACCACGCCGCCCAAACGCTACAATTCCGGCACCATGATTCTGACCATGGAAAACGCCGGACAGTTTATTGAGGACGAGGAGCTTCGGAGCCAGATTAAAGGCAGCGGTATCGGAACTTCGGCTACCCGCGCGGAAATCTTAAAAAAGCTGATTAATATAGAATACCTTGCGCTTAATCAAAAGACCCAGGCGCTTACGCCGACCCTGATGGGGGAAATGATTTACGATGTGGTAAACAGTTCCATCCGTCCGCTTCTTGACCCGGCCCTTACCGCAAGCTGGGAAAAAGGGCTTACCATGGTGGTGGAGGGGACGATTACCGGGGATGAATACATGAAAAAGCTGGACGATTTTGTTTCCAGAAGAACCAATATCGTAAAGGGCCTGAACAACCAGTTTGCTTTAAACAGGCAGTTTAATCTGGCTGCTGAAAATTATAAAAAATAAAGTGCTGCGTCCGCACTGCATCCGCAGAATGCTCTCATGTAAAGTATGAGGGCAGAGCCATTAAAAGCAGGGCAGAAAGAAGGAAATTATGGAACAGTTTACAGTAAAAAATCTTTACACTCTGGAGGAAACCATAGCGGCAGAGCTGCTAAAGGAAGTGACCTACCCCTGGGAGGCGCTCCCGAAAATCAGCGGTTTTATCGTGGCGCTTGGGAAAACCCTTCCCGCCGATAAGTACGAGGAAGTGAAGGAAAACGTATGGATTGCAAAATCCGCCACCGTGGCGGAAACGGCTAACATTAACGGTCCCGCCATCATAGACGAGGACGCGGAAATCCGCCACTGCGCCTTTATCCGGGGCAACGCCATTGTGGGAAAAGGCGCTGTGGTCGGAAATTCCACGGAGTTGAAAAACGTGATTCTGTTTAACAAAGTACAGGTGCCTCACTACAATTATGTGGGAGACAGCATTCTCGGCTTCAAATCCCATATGGGAGCAGGTTCCATTACCTCCAACGTAAAAAGTGACAAGACCCTTGTGGTTGTGAAAAACGGTGAGGAAAAGGTTGAAACCGGCCTTAAGAAATTCGGTGCAATGTTAGGCGACAATGTAGAGGTAGGCTGCAACAGCGTTTTGAATCCGGGAACCGTTATCGGAAGAAATTCAAACGTTTATCCCACCAGTATGGTCAGGGGCTGTATTCCGGCCGGAAGCATCTACAAAAAACAGGGCGAAATTGCCGAAAAGTATTAAAAATTATCAAAAGGACTGGATTTTTCGCGTGAGATATGCGAAAATAGAAACCAAGGTGTGATAAAATATTCACAAGTCAATAGAGTGTTTTATCAGCAAGGAATCTACATATTGAAAGGAGTTTTCACATGATTTATTCAAAGGAAGTTGAAGAAATGTGTACAGTTGCACAGGGTGTTCATCATGGCTGTGCTCCTATCCCAGAAGAAGCAAAATGGGTTCAGGCTAAAAAAGTAGAAGACATTTCAGGTTTAACACACGGTGTGGGCTGGTGTGCACCTCAGCAGGGCGCATGTAAGCTGACTCTGAATGTCAAAGAGGGAATTATTCAGGAAGCGCTTGTTGAGACAATCGGATGTTCAGGTATGACGCATTCAGCGGCAATGGCATCGGAAATTCTTCCCGGCCTGACTGTAATGGAAGCTTTAAATACAGACCTTGTGTGTGACGCAATCAATACGGCAATGAGAGAGCTGTTTTTGCAGATTGTTTACGGACGTTCCCAGAGCGCGTTTTCAGAGGATGGCCTTCCGGTAGGCGCAGGTCTTGAGGATTTGGGCAAGGGCCTTCGCAGCCAGGTAGGTACTATGTACGGAACCTTAAAGAAAGGGCCCCGTTACCTTGAGATGGCTGAAGGCTATGTGACAGGTATCGCACTTGACGCGGACAATGAAATCATCGGCTACAAGTTTGTAAACTTCGGAAAGATGACTGATTTTATGAAAAAAGGCGATGACCCTAACACTGCATACGAGAAATCATGCGGACAGTACGGACGTGTAGATGATGCTGTTAAGATTATTGACCCCAGAAAAGAATAATAGAATAGGAGGAATGTAAAAATGGCATTATTTGAATCATATGAAAGAAGAATTGATACCATCAATTCCGTTTTAAATTCTTACGGCATTTCTTCTATTGAAGAAGCTGAAAAAATCACAAAGGATGCCGGTCTGGACGTTTACGAGCAGGTAAAGAAAATCCAGCCCATCTGTTTTGAAAACGCATGCTGGGCTTACACGGTAGGCGCTGCAATCGCAATTAAGAAAGGCTGCAGAAAAGCTTCCGAAGCTGCCGCTGCTATCGGCGAGGGCCTTCAGGCTTTCTGTATTCCCGGTTCCGTTGCCGATACCCGTAAGGTTGGCCTTGGACATGGAAACCTTGGCAAGATGCTTCTGGAAGAAGAGACAGAGTGCTTTGCTTTCTTAGCAGGCCATGAGTCCTTCGCTGCTGCAGAAGGCGCTATCGGTATCGCAGAAAAGGCAAACAAGGTTCGTCAGAAACCCTTACGCGTTATCTTAAACGGACTTGGCAAGGACGCTGCCAAAATCATCTCCAGAATCAACGGCTTCACTTTCGTTGAGACAGAGTATGACCCTTACACCAACACTGTAAAGGAAATCGAGCGCAAGTCTTATTCAGAGGGACTTCGTGCAAAGGTTAACTGCTACGGCGCAAACTCTGTTCCTGAAGGCGTTGCCATCATGTGGAAGGAGAACGTTGACGTTTCCATCACAGGCAACTCAACCAATCCTACAAGATTCCAGCACCCTGTAGCAGGTACATACAAGAAAGAAAGAACAGAAGACGGAAAGAAATACTTCTCCGTTGCATCAGGCGGCGGTACAGGACGTACCCTTCACCCTGACAACATGGCTGCCGGCCCGGCTTCTTATGGCTTTACAGATACTCTTGGCCGTATGCATTCCGACGCACAGTTCGCAGGTTCTTCTTCCGTACCGGCTCACGTTGAAATGATGGGACTTATCGGTATGGGAAATAACCCGATGGTAGGCGCTACCGTTGCGGTTGCTGTTTCCGTTGAGGAAGCGGCGAAGGAAGGCAAGTTCTGATTAAATTAAAAATTGCAAAACAATATATAAAGACAGATAAAACGCCACAATTCTTTTGAATTGTGGCGTTTTTAGATACAATATAAGCGCGTTTTTGCTGAAAAATGGTGGTTGGTGTGACAGAGGCGTATTTTGCGCCCCCACCATAATGAAAAAAGAAAATAGTCTGAAACTGCGCGGATTCTGGGGTTTTTCATGTTTGTGGCGTTTAAGATAAATCGAGATAATTTGAGTTCGTAGCACCCAAGTAGCACCCGTACAGCACCCAACTGTAGCACCCTAAAAATTCAAATTGCAGACGATTTATGGGGAACTCAGTAGGGGAATATTTCAGACAGAAAATAAAATGATGAAAATTTGAATATAAGTTGTCGAAAAGAATAGTCCATGTTATAATTTGGCAAAGAAGTAATCGTGTTGCAAGGTGGTAGCCTCCCAAACTTGAAAAAGAGGGGAGGTGGTGTAGATGAGTACCTACGAAGTTTTAACATTGTTAATATTATTCGGAACGTTTCTTGTCGCATTGCTTGCCTACATAGATAGGAACAACAAGCGAAAATAAATAAGCCTACCTTGTACTTGGCGGTCTAGGTAGGCTTAAAAACTTATCCGGGAGGTCAACCACTTTGTGGGCGGTTACTCCTTTTATGCTTAAAATATACCATATTTGTCAGGAGGATTCAAGTCATAAAACGAAGATAGTTCCAGTTAATCGCAGATAAATTGAGTTGATAACACCCGCGTAGCACCCAAATGGCTTGAAAGTATCGTAAAATTAAGGATTCCTGTCTCCGTTGAGGAAGCAGCTAAGGAAGGCAAGTTCTAAGAAAAGCCCGTATTTTGGGGGTTAATCAAGCCAGAAAATGGTTTGGTTAGCCCTCTTTTTTATGGATAAGAATGAGTGTATTTACCTTATCAAAATTCAGGGAGGGTTCTGTCTATGAGCAGAAAATTTACAGGTAAGAAAGTTGCAACAAAGAAATTACAAGGAGGAGTTTGAGAATGGGCGCTGAGATTAGATTTACAGGTGAAGGTATACCAGTTACAGAGGCAGCGAGAATTATGAAAAAAGACCAGCAGTTTATAAGGCAGGCTATGATTAAAGGGATTCTGCCAATTGGAGTTGCGTTTAGGAAGGAAGGCAGTAAACAGTATGATTACTATATCAGTCCCAAATTATTTTATGAGTATACTGGATATGTTTATAATGAAGCGTAAGCCTATGTGATGTTGAGAAAAGTATGTTGGTGGGATAAGGCAGAAATTTCAGGAAAATGGAACAGATGTAAGGTACATTTTAAGTTCTCAGACTGGCAGATACTGATACAATATGATAATATATGCTTGAGATGATTGCTTGGCAGATATTTTAAAAAATATAATATGCTGGGATTCCGCACACTTTGTGACAGCGATGGAGAAATTTTGGATATGGCTTCATAATTATGTCTATAAAAGAAA
>CAJTMZ010000153.1 GCA_910577445.1 uncultured Lachnospiraceae bacterium
GACTTGAACTCTCATGGTATTGCTACCACACGGACCTGAACCGTGCGCGTCTGCCAATTCCGCCATTCCTGCGAACAAAAATTATTATATCCGGCTTTCCTGAATCTGTCAACTACTTTCTGAAAAATTTTAAAAAATTTGTCGGCAATTTTATCGCTTAATTTTGCAGCAGCGCGCTCTTCATATTTTCAAGCATCATTTCAAACAGGGAACGAATCATTTTCTGCAGCGTTTTTCGGGTATTTTCATCCACTTCTCTTGCCGCGGTCGCCACATTCTGCAGGCTCTTTTTCAAATCGGCCCCAAATTCAAACACATCGGAAGCCTCCGAGGCGGAAAGCACCTCGTAGAGGGTATCAATAAACAGATGAATCTCTTCCTCGGAGAGTGAAAGTATCCATTCGTTTAAGGCGGCATCCCTCTTAATTTTTGCGCTGGTCATATTTTTTGCCCTGATTATGGCTCCGTCTTTAATCTTCCAGGAATAAATATTGTGCTGGAACGTCCCGATTCCACGGCTCTCCACAATCTCATATTTTCCGTGGTTCTCCAGTATCATTCCCACCAGAGAAGAACGCGGAATAAACTTTATCACTTTGTCTTCAACGGCCGCAAAATTTCCCTGTTCCCGGATTTCCGGCCGAAACCCCGGCCCGTCATTATTAAAGACCTTAATCAGCCGCTCTCTCGTCTCGTCCTTACAGCTCATCGCGGCATAAACCGCCAGATTGCCCCCCTTGGAATGCCCTCCCGCATAGAACTTCCCTTCAATCCGCTCTGCCGCCCCATCCAGATACTCGGCCGCCAGATACTGGCTGGGAAGTGGTTTGGAAAAAGCCAGATTCAAATCCTCCTTCCACCCCACAAGAGTTGCATCGGTTCCCCGGTAGGCAATGTAAACGCTCCCGTCCTCAAGAAAGTAAGTCATCGCCGAAAACTGCGTCTCCTCCTCCTCGTTGATGACATTGACGTAGCCGTTCATTTTCAGACCGCCGAACCTTACCGATTCCGCCAGCGCGGCAAACAATTCCCTGTTATTTTGCCGATACCAGTAATCGTCCAGAATAATGTCCCTTTCAGAATGGGCATAAATGCTCCGTATCCCCACCGCCTCCTTCTTCTCCTTCGGTCCGGGCACGAATTTTCCGTAATTCAAATATACAAGCTGGCACAGGACAAGGCTGTCCACCTCGTTAAACGGTCTTTCAGACAGGGCGTACTTTCCCCAGTCCCTGATATACGAAATAATATTTTCCATAAAATTCACCCTCTTCAACAAACGCTGTTCCAGCTTATTGTAACAAACGCTCTAAAATTCAGTATAGTTTTCCGTCGTAGTATCTCAGCAGCAGTTTTACCACCCGGCTGTAGCTGACGGTGCCGTCGGATACGCCATTCAGCGTCAGGTTTGTGTCCAGAAAGGCATCCGCCGCCCGCTTTACGGTTTCCGTTTTTAAAACCGCTTTCCGTTCCACCTGCTCCCAGCTCTCTTTTGTAAGAAACTTCTTATCCGCCGCGACCAGACTGTCAATCTGCGGGTGGGCGGCGTATATTTCGCCATCCTCCCCGATTGCCCTGACAAAATCCCTGTCCAGATAGCCAATCACGCTCAGGTATGCGCTGTAGCGAAACAGCTCGTCCCCGGAATCCACACAGGCCAGATAGCCGATAAAATTTGCCTCGTCTTCCAGAATAAAGCCCTTTAAGTGGGAAAGCTCATGGCACATGGACACCGGCATGTTGGTAATATACATCTGCCTGTTGTAATTGGCCTCCATGGAAAAGGGAAAATAATATCCCATAATGCTCTGCTGGCTGTAGAATCCAGACAAACACAGCCCCTTGGGCCTTGGATAATATCCCTTAAGATTTTCAAAGGTTCCGCCAAGCCGTCTCATTTCCTCCCTGGCTTTTTCCCTGATATCTTCCTTATATATAATATACCCTTTTTCGTCCCTTTCAAAAAAAGGCGCCAGTTCATTGGCCTGCTCCACCACATAATCCCGAAGGGCGGCTATCTCCTCCACCCCGTATTCCCTATCCGCGCTTTTCCCTATCTCATACCTTTCCGTGATGGGCGAAACCTGATACAGGAGAAAGCAGTTCAGCATCATAATCACGCTGACGATTCCCAGAACCCAGTACAGAAAAAGGGCGTACCGGCCATACAGCTTTTTCAGGGTAAGGGGCAGTCTTTTTTTCAAAATCAGACAGACGATAAAGATAACCGGGACCGCCAGCAAAGCGAAAACCATCGCTGCCGCCAGGTACAGCATCCATTCCCCTACGGAAAACGGGAAAAGCCCGGTGATTCTTCCATAAGTCTCCACCCAAAGCGGAAAAATATTATCCACATAAAAATCGCTGAAGCCCTTCCATATCCTTCCTGCCATATTAAGCCCTGCCGAAAATAAAATCAATATCCCCGGCGTCCAAAGCTGCCATTTTTTCACTTTCTTTTCTCCCGACGTTTTTTGTCCCGTTCTTTTCAAAAAGCACTCATATCCTTTTCCAAACGCTACTATATTAGTAATAAGATTTCTCAAGGCTGTAAAAATCTATGCAAGTCGTTTTTACTTTTATAAAATCCGCCAATCAGTTTTTATGGAGCGGCCCTCTTTTGTTTCTGCTGATGGGTACACATCTTTATTTTACCATGAAACTTCGATTTCCGCAGAAAAATATTTTGAGAGCCATCCGCCTTTCCGTCACGCCCTCGAAAGAAAAGGACGGAAACAACCTTTCCGTCTTTGCCACGCTGGCAACCACGCTGGCGGCTACTTTAGGAACAGGAAATATCATCGGCGTTTCCACTGCCGTCGCCCTCGGCGGCCCGGGCGCCATTTTCTGGTGCTGGGTAACCGGAATTTTGGGTATGGCTACCGCTTACACGGAATGCTTTTTAAGCGTCCTTTTCCGGAAAAAGGGGGAAAACGGCGTCTATCAGGGAGGCCCGATGTACGTGTGGGAAAAGGGCCTGCACATGCCCTCTGTGGGAAAATTTTACGGTTTCCTGACGCTGGTCGCCGCCTTTGGCGTGGGGTGCACCACCCAGTCCAACTCCATCACCCAGACCACCACCTTAAGTTTCGGCTTAAATCCCCACATTGCGGGATTTGCCGCCGCAATTCTGGCAGGTCTTGTGATTGTAGGCGGGATTCGCTCCATCGGGAACGTGTGCATGAAACTGGTGCCTTTTCTCGCCATTCTCTATACGGCAAGCTGCGTTATTCTTCTGATTATCAACAGGGAAGCGCTTCTGCCGGCCATCCGGCTGATTTTGTCCCACGCGCTCGCCCCGAGAGCCGCGCTTGGCGGCGCGGCCGGCTCCTCCCTGATGCTCACCGCCCGCTATGGCATTGCAAGAGGCCTTTTTACCAATGAAGCCGGTATCGGAACCGCTGCCATCGCGGCGGCGGCCTCGGACACTGACAATCCCTCCCATCAGGCTTACGTTTCCATGACTGCCGTATTCTGGGATACCGTCGTCATGTGCCTGTTAAGCGGGCTTGTTATCGTCACAAATATGCTGCTGCACCCTGCCTCCGTCCGGGGTGTCAATGAAGCCGGACTCACCGAGGCCGCCTTTTCCTATCTTCCCGTACTCGGAAACGTGTTCCTGTCCCTGTGCCTTGTGGCTTTTGCCATCACCACCTTAATCGGCTGGTCTTATCTGGGAGAGCAGGCTTTCCGATATGTGACCGGCAACAGGGGGATTTTCGTCTATAAGGTCGCCTATATCGTGATGATTTACATCGGCGCGGTTCTTCCGCTGAATCTGGTCTGGGAATGCACCGACCTCATCAACGCCCTGATGATAATTCCCAATGTGGCCGCGCTGTTTCTTTTGCAGAAATATCTGCGTTCATAGAACGCCGATTTGACTATTCCGCTTTCTTTCCGTATAATACGAGAATATATGGCCCCACGCCAATACGCTTTGGGGCCGAAAGCCATATAAAAATACGCCTGGAAAAGCCGGAGGTCTGTTATGAAAAAAGAATATATAAAATACATTCTCCCTTCAACCTTATCCTTTTTACTGACGGGAATTTACTCTATTGTGGACGGCATTTTCGTGGGCAGGGCCATGGGAGACGCGGGTCTTGCCGCAATCAACATCGCATGGCCTCTTGTTGCGCTCATTTTTTCTCTCGGAACAGGCATCGGTATGGGCGCGGCCGTGGTGATGTCCTTAAACAAAGGGGCCGGAAACGAAAAAAAAGCGGCAAAGGCAGAAGGCAACGCCTTTTTCCTGCTTCTTACAGGCTCCATCCTGCTGACTGTACTGCTCTTTTTGTTTTCTCCGCTTTTGCTTGAACTTCTTGGCGCCGGAGGAGAGCTTCATCCCCTTGCCGTTATTTATGTGAGATATATTCTTCTTGGCGGCGTCGTTCAGGTATTTGCCACCGGTTTGATTCCTGTGATGCGGAACCATGGGGCGTCCTTTTACGCCATGTGCTCCATGGCTCTTGGATGTCTTGCCAATATTTTTCTTGATTACTATTTTGTGATTGCCTTACGCTTAGGACTGGCCGGCGCCGCCCTTGCCACCGTCTTTGGACAGGCGCTCACCCTGATATTGAGTATCGCCTTTTTTATGAAAAAAGAAAACCGTGTTGCCCTTGCGGATATGCGGCCGGATAAATCCGTGATTTTTCCTATTTTGCAGGTGGCGCTTTCGCCTTTCGGGCTGACTTATCT
>CAJTMZ010000154.1:0-1640 GCA_910577445.1 uncultured Lachnospiraceae bacterium
AGCCCGGAGGAAAGAGGACAAAAAAATGCCGGTGGAAGAAAAACAGGATGAATATTTTATCGCGGAAGATGGCAGAAGAATAAAATATATTGAAAATCCCCTTCCGGGGCCGAAAAAGCATGTGAAGCGGGAGATGGATTTTGATTTGCAGGAGTATGACGACCTGTTGGAGTTTCCGGACGAAAATGAGTTCGATTATAAAATCAGTGAAAACGACGATTTTGACTTCTGATGCATAAAAAAATAAGAAGAAAGCATACTAAGTAAGACTGCACTGGCAATGTATAAACGCTGCCTACGCAGTCTTTTTTAAATTTGTTATGCGCGAAACGCGGCGCGGAAATGAGGGAAAGTATGTCAGACAAAAAAATAGACGAAGAAAAGCATAGAAGCGAAAAAATCGAAGAAACCGGTCAGGTTACCCTTGACAAAAACGGGAAATCCCATACCATCCACCTGATTTCCGTGATTGGGGAGGTGGAAGGGCATGACAATCTGGGAAACAACTCAAAAACCACCAAATATGAACATATTCTGCCGGAGCTGGCGGCTATCGAGGACAGCAGCAATATTGACGGCGTGCTGATTCTGCTTAATACCATGGGCGGCGACGTGGAAGCCGGCCTTGCCATCGCGGAGATGATTGCCTCCTTAAGCAAGCCCACCGTATCCCTTGTGCTCGGCGGGAGCCATTCCATCGGAGTGCCGATTGCCGTGAGCACGGATTATTCCTTTATCGTCCCCACGGGAACGATGGTGATTCACCCCGTAAGGATGAACGGAATGGTGATTGGAGTTCCCCAGACCTTTGATTACTTCCGTCAGATACAGAACCGAATCACGGGATTCGTGTGCGGCCACTGCAAAATTAACAAGAGCAGATTTGAGGAGCTTATGATGGAAACAGGGGTGCTCACCAAGGATGTGGGAACCATACTGGTGGGCGAGGAAGCGGTTGCGGAAGGCATCATCAACGAAACAGGCGGCATCAGCAAAGCCATGGATAAACTGCACTCCCTGATTGACAAAAAGAAAAAGACAAAGCGCAATGATAAATAATTCAATACAAAATATCGTTTGTTGGTGACAAGGTTCAATGAAGATGCTATACTATATGGGATTATTCCAGTGCCTTATGGGCATTTGGATAACCAAGGGGAGTATTTGGTATGGCACAGACAAAGAAAAGCAGCGCAGGGCGAAGCCGGCAGAGCGGAAAGAAAAACAGCAGAAGCGGCAGAGCCGGTCAGAATAGAAGAACAAGTGAACCGATGGACGTGGCAATCAGAAATGAAATTTTTCTGATTATTTTGTTTGCGGCGGCAATCTTTTTATTTGTATGCAATTTCGGCATTGCGGGGGTGGTGGGAAATACCCTGAGCAGCGTTATGTTCGGTATTTTCGGCCTGACGGCTTATGTGATGCCGCTGGTAATATTTCTTATGATTGCTTTCGGCATGGTAAACAGCGGGAGCCCTGTTGCTGCCCGAAAACTGGTGGCCGGGGCAATACTGTTCCTGATTGTGGGCATAGTGTGTGATTTATTTACCGGCGCGCCGGAATCGGCGGAGAGTTACCAGTTAACGGAAATTTATGTAAGGTGCAGCGAATCCCACGGCGGCGGCGGCGTGATTGGCGGG
>CAJTMZ010000154.1:1652-4637 GCA_910577445.1 uncultured Lachnospiraceae bacterium
TCCCTTGCTTATTTAAGCTGCCGTTTTCTGGGGATGATTGGCACGGTGCTGGTGCTTCTGGTAGCGGCCATTATCGCCGTTGTGGTTGTGACGGAAAAATCTTTCGTGTCCGGCGTGAAATCCGGCAGCCGAAAGGTTTACGAGCGTTCCATGGAGGAGCGGGCCTACCGCCAGGAGCGGGCAAAAGAGCGCAGGGCGCAGATGGAAGAGACAAGAAAGCGCAGAGAGGAAGAAAAGAAGCAGCGGGCATTAGAACGTGAGGACGAAAAGATTCTTCGCATGGACAAAAAAGTTACCGGCGTGATGCTGGACACTGCCCTGACCGATAAACCCGGGGAGAAAAGCAAGGTAAGGGACGATTTGCATGAGATTAACCTGACAGATTTTGACGAGCAGATAGAGCAGGCGGCGGAAATTCCGGAGCCGGAAGCGGATTCAAAGCAGACAGGTTTTGGTCTTGAAAATATCAGAATTAACAGCGCCTATCTGGAAGAGGAAGACACATCGGGTACGGAAGGGGACGACGAGCTCTCCGAAATCACCAATGTATTTTCCGCTATGGAGGATTCCGCTTTGACGCCGGAGCCGGTTTTTGAGGAGGAGGACGCCCAGGACATTGCGGACGTTACGCCAAAAAGCACGTTTGACGGCGGGGCGGCAGCGACCGGCGAAGGACGGCCCTCCACGGAAAAGCCGGAAAAGCCCGTAAAAGCGGCGGAGGCGGGAAGCGCAGGTACTGTGGGCGGTGCAAAGACGCAGAATCCTTCCCAGCCTTTGAATAAACCGGTGGTTCCCAAGAAATACATATTTCCGCCCATTGGCAAGCTGGCGAAAGGCCCGGGAAAGAACGGCGGCGATTCTGCAAGGGAATTGAGGGAAACGGCACAGAAGCTGCAGCAGACACTGCAGAATTTCGGCGTGCGGGTGACGGTCACGGACATCAGCCAGGGGCCGTCGGTTACCCGTTTTGAAATGCAGCCGGAGCAGGGCGTAAAGGTCAGCAAAATCGTAAGCCTTTCCGACGATATCAAGCTGAACCTTGCGGCGACGGATATCCGGATTGAAGCGCCCATTCCCGGAAAGGCGGCTGTGGGAATCGAGGTGCCGAATAAGGAAAACATGATGGTTGCCCTGCGGGATTTGATAGAAAGCAGGGAATTTAAGGAGTTTCCGTCCAATCTCGCCTTTGCGGTGGGGAAGGATATCGGGGGCAAGGTTGTGGTGGCGGATATCGCCAAAATGCCCCATATGCTGATTGCGGGGGCAACGGGTTCCGGTAAATCCGTCTGCATCAACACTCTGATTATGAGTATTTTATACAAGGCCCATCCGGACGACGTGAAGCTGATTATGGTGGACCCGAAGGTGGTGGAGCTCAGCGTTTATAACGGGATTCCCCATCTTCTGATTCCCGTGGTGACAGACCCCAAAAAGGCGTCGGGGGCGCTGCAGTGGGGCGTTGCCGAGATGACGGACCGTTACCAGAAGTTTGCGGACTTTAACGTGAGGGATTTGAAGGGTTATAATAAGAAAGTGGAAGCCATGAAGGACAAGGGGGATGAGAACGCCCCGGCGAAGATGCCCCAGATTGTCATTATCGTGGACGAGCTGGCGGACCTTATGATGGTCTGTCCCGGCGAGGTGGAGGAGTCTATCTGCCGGCTGGCGCAGCTTGCCAGAGCGGCGGGTATTCATCTGGTGATTGCCACCCAGCGGCCGTCCGTGGACGTAATTACGGGCCTGATTAAGGCCAATATGCCAAGCCGCGTGGCTTTCAGCGTATCCAGCGGTACGGATTCCAGAACCATTCTGGATATGGTGGGGGCGGAAAAACTCCTTGGAAAGGGCGATATGCTCTTTTACCCGCAGGGTTATACAAAGCCCGCCAGAGTGCAGGGCGCTTTCGTGTCCGACAAGGAAGTGTCCGATGTGGTGGAATTTTTAAAGAACCAGACGCTGGGCAATATTTACAGCCCGGATATTCAGGAGAAGATTACCACCATGGGAAGCGGCGGGGGCGCCTCTTCAGGAGACGGCGGCGAGAGAGACCAGTATTTTGTGGAGGCCGCAAGATTTATCATCGAAAAGGACAAGGCTTCCATCGGTATGCTCCAGAGAATGTTTAAGATTGGATTCAACAGGGCGGCAAGAATTATGGACCAGCTCTGCGACGCCGGCGTGGTAGGCGAGGAAGAAGGGACGAAGCCCCGGAAGGTGTTAATGAGCGAGGAACAGTTTGAACAGTATATAGAGGAATCGTTGTAGATTGCGGATGGAGGGCATGGGATGAAAACGGATATTCAAATTGCTCAGGAGGCAGAGCTTTTACCGATTACGGAGGTTGCGGCAAAGCTTGGAATCGTGGAAGAGGAACTGGAACTTTACGGGAAATACAAGGCGAAGCTTTCCGAGGAATACATGGAAGAACTCTCGGGGAGGCCGGACGGAAAGTTGATTTTGGTGACGGCCATCAATCCTACGCCGGCGGGGGAAGGGAAAACCACCACCAGCGTAGGGCTGGGACAGGCTTTCGGCGTATTGGGGAAAAAGGCGGTTATCGCCCTGCGGGAACCCTCTCTTGGGCCGTGCTTCGGCATCAAAGGCGGGGCTGCCGGCGGCGGCTACGCTCAGGTGGTTCCCATGGAGGATTTGAATCTTCATTTTACGGGAGATTTTCATGCCATTACTTCCGCCAACAATCTGCTTGCGGCTCTCCTTGACAATCATATCCAGCAGGGAAACGAACTGGAGATTGACACCAGGGAGGTGGTCTGGAAAAGATGTCTTGATATGAACGACAGGGTACTTCGCAATGTGGTTGTGGGACTTGGGGCAAAAACGGACGGCTTTGTCAGGGAAGACCATTTTGTGATTACCGTGGCTTCTGAAATTATGGCGGTTTTGTGCCTTGCCTCGGATATGAAAGATTTGAAGGAAAGGCTGGGCAGAATTGTAGTCGCCTATAATTATAAAAAGGAGCCGATA
>CAJTMZ010000155.1 GCA_910577445.1 uncultured Lachnospiraceae bacterium
TCCTCCTAGCTCTTTTTCCATTCGGTTGGCCTTCCGTCTTTTGTAATTGTACTATATCAGTTTTTATTTTCTAAAAAAATACAGGTTTTAAAGTTTCAGGTGCAGTTTTTTAAGATGCTCTGCTACCAGAGCAGTATTCCGGTCCCCGTAAGCTTATACAGGGCTTCGATAAAGAAGTAGTCCGCATACACCATCGTAAAATGATGGGTGTCGCTGTGGTAAGCTCCGGTGCAGTTCTGTACAATGGCGTCGCAGCCGCGGCCAAAATCCGCTCTGGTGTCGGCTATGGCTTTTAAAATCTTCCCTGCGGCCCGCACATACATATCCTTTTCCGGCGCCGTCACATGTTTTGCCACCTCCAAAAGCCCTCCCGCAATCACACATGCGCCGCAGGAATCCTCCCATGCCGGCTCCTTCGGCTGTCTGAAATCCACCGGAATAATCCCACTTTCCGGAATATTCGCCATACAATAATGGGCGCACCGTTTGGCCGCGTCAAGATACTCCTGCTTCCCCGTATGGGCGTAGCTGTTTGCGAAACCGTATACCGCCCAGCCCTGCCCCCTTGTCCAGGAGGAGCCTTCCCCATATCCCTGCCCGCCGTGGCTTCTTATCATCCCGCCCTTTTCCGGGTCAAATTCCACAATATGACAGACGGAGCCGTCGGGCCGGATAAAATGCGCGAGGACAGTGTCCGCGTGCAGCATGGCTATCTGGCGAAATCTGGGGTCTTTGCTTTCCTCCGACGCCCAGTACAGCAGGGAAATATTGAACATACAGTCGATAATTGCCCAGCCCCTTGTATCGCTTTCCCCCACTTCATTCCATGCCCGTATGAATTTTCCTGCCGGATTAAACCGGCCGGCCAAAAGATTTGCCCCGTGCATGGCCGCCCTTCTGGCCTTTAGACTGCCGGTCAGCCGGTAATCCGCCACTGCGGTGGGAAGAAACATAAAGCCCACGTCATGGTGAAGGCCATAGTAGGTTTCAAAACATTTTTCCAGCTTCCTCTCCGATTTCCTTGCAATATCCGCATATCGCTCCTCTCCCGTATCCTGATACAAAAGCCACATAATACCGCCCCAGAAACCGTTGGTCCACCAGTTTAAGCCGTCGTCTGCAAGCCACTCCTTTTCTTCCGAGCGGTCATCGTAATTGCCGTTTGCATCTGTGGTATACGGGATTTTATCCTGATTTTTTTCACTCACCCATTCCATCTTTTCCCGTACCTTCTGTAAAACTTCTTCTGCCCATACCTGATATTCTTTCATTTCGCACCTCGTTTCTACATAATAGGCTGTTTCGCGTTAGTCTTCTGCAAATAAATTTCCTGTTTCAATACATGACATCCTTCTATATAATAAGGTTCCCTCTCATCCGGCTCCTCACAGGAAAACTGTATACCGGCCAGATAAAGGTCTTCCACATTACGGACATCCATAAAAGCGGCTCTGCTCCAGTCAGGGTAATAATTTTCCGACACCTTCACCCCAGGGTAAAGACGTCTGTCCAGCACTTCCGGGTAACATTCGGGAATATCCTCTTTCTTCACCCCGCCTACGCTGTGATACCGGATATTCGTCATGGTAATTCCCCTGATAGGATGATTTCTTTCCGCATCAATACGGATTCCCTCAAATTCGGGTCTTCCCATAATATCATCGTCAAACCGGAAGTGTGTTTTCTTCATTTCTTCTGAATCCGCTGCGATAATGCCGGAAAACATCAGATTCTCCATCCTGCCAATCTCCGGCATTTGTTTCAGCTCCACCGAACTGCCGTAGTCCTCTGTCTCAAACCGGTTATTCAGAATGATAAAAAGGGGCCTTGACACATCCCGCATCACCACATTAGAAACCGCAATATCCGTAATGCTGCCGCCCTCCGTGCACTCAATTTTAATTCCCTCTCTCCACACCCTCTCCATGGTACAGTTGCTGATAACCACGCCCTGAATCTCGCCGATGGATTTCAGGCCGATACGGATTGCCGCACAGAGGGAGGAAAATTCGCAGTTGGTGATGTGAACGTCCCTGACCGGATATTCCCTGCTGCCCGCCTGAAGACACAGATTATCGTCCGTTCCCGTAATGCTGCAGTTATCCACAAACACATGGGCGCAGCCGTCAAAGTCCAGACCGTCCCCATTATAATTTTTGTCATTAAAAATATGCACTTCCCTCACCCATATACAGGAAGAATCCAAAAAAGCCGCCGTCCAGGATGCCGACTGATACAGCTTTACTTCCGAAATATGTATATTTCTGCACCGCAGAAAACGCAGCATCATGGGTCTGTAAATGCTTCCCATATTTGGGAAAGCCTCCGCGTTTCCGTTGATTTCTCCCTTTCCCGTAATTTTGATATTCTCCTGATTTTCTGCGTAAATAAAACACCTGTCAAGGGCTTTCTCATTGCGGTATCTGTTATAATGCACATTTTCCCGGTAATCCCGGATATCCCCGCTGGCTGTAAGCACCCCGCCCGCCGCAACTTCCAAAAGCACGTTGCTTTTGAGAAAAACGGTCCCGCTGATATAATTTCCCTTTGGAATAAGCACCGTTCCGCCGCCTGCCTCATGGCACATATCTATTGCCACCTGAATCTCCGCAGTGTTCACTTTTTTCCCGTCTCCCACAGCGCCCTGCGCTGTAATGTCAATTATCATTTTCCGTCCCTCCTCCCTGACATTCTTCTGTATCCGCCAGCTCGAAATAGTCAAAATCCGCATATTTTTCTTTTCTGCTACCATTTTACGGCTCAGTATATCAATTTAAGGGAAAAAATGAAATTCAGATTTTTCAGGAGGATATGCAGATTTTTAAGGTGTTTGTGTAGAAAGGGATAGGATGAATGCATAAAAAAGCCCCAACATGCGTTGAGACTTTTCTTCAAAAACTATTTATTTAAGTGCCTACTTATTCTTTCATTTTACTGGTCTTCCATAAGTTTTACAGTATTTCCTTCCGTAATTCCGTTTTCATTAAAGGCATCCACACGCACATAATACTCACGGTCTTTAACCAGTGCGCCCACACGCTGTTCCATTCCAAATATCATATAACTATGATAAAGTTTTTGGGGACTGCTGCCCCATAAAATGTTATATCCCACAGCATCGCCATCCGTGATTTTTATCATCATATCCAGAGCATTTTCCCTTACCGCTTCGAACTTGGGTGTTCTCGGTTTTTGCCCATCTCCAACGCCAAATACCCGCAGGCCCGAAATACATGGTCGTTGTCCATAAGGCACTTCCAGAATTGTCAGCCTTAAAAAACGTAATCGTACACCTTTTTCTTTTACTATCAAATCATGGGGTAAATCTGTCTCTGCTTCCGATTTATCCTCTATCATAAAATAATGCTCTCCGTCCGGAGAACCTTCCAACTTCCAGCGGGTTACATAATCTTTCTCCTCGATATAACGTGCCTGTGTCGTTCTTTGGAGTTTGCCCGGCACCGGAATATCAATTCCATCATCGGCAAAATTAATCTGTACTGCATTTACTGTATATTCTTTCTCCAAATCAACCTGCAGCCATTCCCCACTCTCAGCGGTCAAAGCACGCCACCAGGTCTGTACATTTTCATCTACAGCCTGCTCCGGTCCTTTTCTTTCTTCGCTGGAAGAAGCCGTCACTGGCTTTCCATAGCTTATCAGATACCACCCCGGATTCCTCCAGGGATTTATTTTTCCATTCCCAATCTCCATGGGCCAATCTCCATAGCGCTGATTACAAAAAAGTTCTCCATCTTCATCAAATCCTGCAGGCCAGATTCCAACACGCCTCTCAAAAATGTGGTTTTTACTGATTCGCATGGTTGCCGTATGCCATAAATTTTTCTCTTTATCCCACATAGTGGAACCATGACCTGCGCCTGGCAGAAATCCACCGGGCTCATATGAATGAGTTTTAATAGGAACACTGTAATATCAAGGCTTTTCGGAGCCTACACCCACAAAAAAATATTATTTGAGCTATCACA
>CAJTMZ010000156.1:0-2880 GCA_910577445.1 uncultured Lachnospiraceae bacterium
AGAAGGCGCGCCCTGCATGGACACCCCTATGTGGGGATTCTAAGCACCTGGCCGATGCTCAGCGCATCGCTGGTTATGCCGCTCATCTGCTTAATGGCGTCCACCGTGGTGTTAAATCTTCTGGCTAAAAGCCACAGGGTATCTCCGGAGCGCACAACGTATTCAAAGTAGGAAGATACGCCCTCGGAAGGGATTTTCAGCACCTGTCCGATGCTCAGCATATCGCTGGTCAGTCCGTTTAACCGCTTAATGGCGTCCACCGTGGTGTTGAACCGGCGGGAAAGCAGCCACAAAGTATCGCCGGACTGCACCGTATAAACCGTAATCCCCTCCTCCGGCTTGGGAAGAGGCACATTTTCCAGTATGCCCAGATACGCGTCATAAAGCGCGTTCCAGGTGGCAGGCCCCACAATGCCGTCCGGCGAAAGCCCCATAAGCTGCTGGAAAGCGATTACCCCCTGCCTTGTTCCGTTTCCGAAAATACCGTCCTGGCTCACAGCGGGAACGCCGGCATAAAACTCCGACAGCATATCCAGAAGATACTGGAGCGTAAGCACGTCGTTCCCCCGGTCGCCCTGCCGCAAAACCACATTCGGCGGAACGGTTCCGATTCCCAGGCTGGTTCCCTCGCTGTCAAGCTCCGCCAGCCTCGTAACCGCCGTATAAATACTGGACATTTTGTACCAGGTGGATTTTCCCACAACGCCGTCCGGCGCCAGATTGAAAACTTCCTGGAATCTGGTTACGGCGGCCTTTGTGCTGCCGCCAAACACTCCTGTTTCATCGTTGATTACGGGAATGGCCGGATAGTTTTTCCGAATCCTGCCAAGCCATGTCTGTATGGTCTGCACATTCAGCCCGGTACTGCCCGTCCCAAGCGGCGTACCCGGATAGGAGGACAGGATTCCGGTAATAATGCCTGTCTGCGCAATCTCAATATTGGGGGGATAATAACTCCTTAGAATCTGCAAAGGAGAAAGTCCCTGCTGGGCAAGGGTCACCGTTCCCCATTGCGAAAGCCCCTGACAGGTGGCGGTGGTTCCGTTGCAGAAAGAAGTAAAATAGGGCGCGTTCTGTCCCCTGATGCGCACGTATTCGTTGAAAATCTCGTCCACGATTCTGCTGATAGACTCGTAGATTGTCCGCCCGTATACAAATGCCTGGTCATAAGCGGTGCTGTTTGTGATGTCAAAGCTATAGCCCCGGCTCCTGTACCATTCCGTGAAAACCCGGTTCAGCGCAAAGGTGATAATCGCGTAGATGTTGGCCCTTAAAGCCTCCTCCGGCCAAGTAGGATAAATTTCACTGCTTGCCGCGTTTTTTACATAATCGGGAAAAGAAACCTGTACGTTTGCCGCAGAGGAGGAGGGACTTCCCAGATGCACCGTAATGGGATTTGGGATTACCACATAGCGGAGCACATAAGCCGAAGTGACAGGCCCCTCCTGACGGCGCTGTCCCTCCATTGCCACAGCCGGTTTTCCTATTGTAATTTCCGTCACGCCCTGCCGTCCGTCCTCCCCCGTCCCGCCGCTTTCCTTTCCCTCCGGGACAAGCGCAACCGGCAAAACAGCCTTCTCCCCGTCAAATATGGAAACGCCGGAAATATGGACCGGCTTAAACCCCCGCACACCGGCAAAAACCTCATAATTTACATAAGGGTCACCGGAATAACCGGAATCCAACGAAAGACTTTTATCCACGGTTTCCAGCGAAACCATCGGTGTTTCCCCGTTTTCATCTGTGGTAAGCTGATAAACTAAGCGCCCTCTGTCATCCTGTATTTTAACCGCCGCGCCGCTTATCGGAACGGCTCCGTGGGCCGTCCTTATCTGTATCTGCAGATACCCTATCGCCATAATCAATTTCTCCGCAATATCTTCCTTTCCATTATATGCGGAAAGACAAAAACGGTGCCGTCGGGCGGAGTAAATCCTTATTTCAGGAAAAGATGCAGCAGCTTTTCAAAGTCTTTACGGTAAGGCTGATAGCGCATGGGTAAATCAAGCCACAGCTTTTTATCCACGATGCTCTTATAATGAGAAAAAGCGTCGAACCCTTCCTTTCCGTGATAGGAACCCATGCCGCTTTCCCCAAAGCCGCCAAAGCCCATGCGGCTGGTAGCAAGATGAATCACCGTATCGTTGATACAGCCGCCGCCAAACCGGCAGAGAGAAACCGCCTTTTTTGCCGCAAGAGGATTTTTCGTAAAAATGTACAGCGCGAGAGGATGGGGCCCCCGGTTAATTTTTTCCAGCATTTTATCCAGACTTTCATATGTAACAACCGGCAGAACCGGCCCGAAAATCTCTTCCCCCATAACGGCGTCGGAAAAGGTGACGTTATCCATAATCGAAGGCTCTATCTGCAGCGTTTCCCGGTTTGACGCGCCGCCCCAAACCACCTTATCCTTATCCATAAGCCCGCAAATCCTGTCAAAATGTTTTTCGTTGATGATTTTCCCGTAACCGGGATTTTCCAGAGGCTTTTTCCCGTACTGTCTGACAAGCTCCGCCTTCAGCTCCAAAAGCAAATCGTCCTTTATTTTTCTGTCACAGCAGATATAATCGGGCGCAACGCAGGTCTGCCCGCAGTTTAAATATTTCCCGAACACAATCCGTCTTGCCGCTAGCTTTAAATCCGCGCTTTTTTCCACAAGGCAGGGGCTCTTTCCGCCCAGCTCCAGCACCAGCGGCGTCAAATGGTCGGCCGCCCTTCTCATAACTTCCTTTCCCACTGACTGGCTTCCGGTAAAAAAGATAAAATCAAACTTTTCCCGCAGAAGAAAAGCATTTTCAGCCCGGCCGCCCGTAATCACCGCCACATACTCTTCCTTAAAGCACTCCCTCACCAGTTTTTCTATCAGCCCGCCGGTAGCGG
>CAJTMZ010000156.1:2908-3155 GCA_910577445.1 uncultured Lachnospiraceae bacterium
TTGCCCGCCGCAATGGCGTCAACCAAAGGGTCAAGAGTCAGCAAAAAAGGATAGTTCCAGGGGCTCATAATCAGCGTAACCCCGTAAGGAGACGGCTTTTTAAAGCTCCGGGCGGGGAACTGGGCAAGAGGAGCTGACACCCTTTTTTCACGGGCCAAAGTCCGGATGTGGCGCAGCATATAGCCAATCTCATCCAGCACCAGCCCCGTTTCGCACATATAACTCTCAAAAGGACTCTTCCCCAAAT
>CAJTMZ010000157.1:0-1377 GCA_910577445.1 uncultured Lachnospiraceae bacterium
AGCCTCTTTGGCAGTATTCATTTCACCGAAATCTGAAAATTGATTTCCGTGGTGCGGCACATTTAATCGTTGCCCCCGGGCTTTTGATATGGTATGATTACACCGTATTGTATCTCAGAAAGAGAATAATAACAGGAGGAAACGTACCATGAAAAGTGAAAAAACCTATGAGCTTGTGCTCACGGCACTGTTCACTGCCATTATTGTGATAATGGCGTTCACCCCCCTGGGATATATTCCGCTGGTGGTTATCAACGCTACGGTAATTCATATTCCGGTTATCCTTGGGGCGCTGTTTTTGGGACCGAAAAAGGGAGCCTTTTTGGGTTTTGTATTCGGGCTGACAAGCCTGATTAACAATACCTTTAAAGCGGCTACGGCCTCGGCTTTTGTGTTTTCGCCGGTTCTCGCGGCAAATGTGATTGGAGTTTCGGGCGTATTTAAGAGCCTGTATATCTGCTTTGTGCCGAGAATTTTAGTAGGCGTCGTTCCTTATTTTGTATACATCCTGATTCGCGGACTGTTAAAAAGCGAACAGAAAGTATGGCGCGTCCTGATTAATGGGGTGATATCGGTTATCTTTTTCTTTTCCGTCAGGGCCTTTGTGGATAATCTGATGCCGGGAAAGGAAAGCGGCATGATTGGCGCTGCGGCAGGGATTATTACAGGTGTGATTTTATTTGTTTTCCTGACGGCGTCTGCGTGGAAAAAGACTTCCACCAGCATAGCGCTTGCCTATGCGGGGGTAACGGGAGCTTTTACCAACACATTGTTTGTTATGAGCGGGATTTATGTATTGTATAAGGATGCTTATGCGCAGGCCCTTGGCATTGCGGGGGATACGGTGATTGATGTTATCATGGGGATTGTCAGTTTTAACGGAATCGTGGAAGCCGCGGTCGCGGCAATCCTGATTGCGGGAGTCGGACTGGCTCTGATGCAGGTAAAGCCCGTGAAGGAGTTAAAATAAAAAAGGGACCGGATTTGGCGGTCATACTGATTAAAAGAAATGAAGAGGGGACAGGCAATGATTCTTGCACTGGATATTGGAAATACGAATATAGTAATCGGCTGTATGGAAAAAGAAAAGGCTTATTTTGTGGAGCGGGTGTCCACTAACAGTTCCAAAACGGAGCTGGAGTATATTGTGGATTTTAAAACCCTTCTGGATTTGTACCGGATTAAGATGGAAAATATTACAGGATGCATCGTGGCTTCGGTGGTGCCGCCGCTGAATAATATAGTGACCTCGGCGCTGAAAAAGCTTCTGCGTGTGTCCCCTCTGCTGGTAGGACCCGGAATCAAAACCGGATTAAATATTTTAATGGATAATCCGGGGCAGCTTGGCTCGGATTTGGTGGTAAACGCAGTGGCGGG
>CAJTMZ010000157.1:1402-1686 GCA_910577445.1 uncultured Lachnospiraceae bacterium
AATAATGATAGACATGGGAACGGCCACCACTATCAGCGTGGTTGACAAAAAGAAAAATTATATCGGAGGCATGATTCTGCCGGGCGTTAAGGTATCCCTGGATTCTCTGGTAAACCGTACCTCGCAGCTTCCCAGAATCAGTCTGGATGCTCCCAGAAAAGTCATCGGGAAGAATACGATAGACTGTATGAAAAGCGGCATCATAATGGGACAGGCGTCCTGTATTGACGGTATGATTGAGCGCATATGGGACGAGCTGGGATATCAGGCCGAGGTAGTGGCTA
>CAJTMZ010000157.1:1696-3108 GCA_910577445.1 uncultured Lachnospiraceae bacterium
CCGGCGGGCTGGCCGGATGCATTGTGCCCTACTGCAAGAAAAAAATCGTTTACGATGACGAACTGACCTTAAAGGGGCTGGAAATTATTTACAGGAAAAACACGGAGCCGGCCGAATAGACAAAGCCTGAAAATGAGCGAAATATAAACGGAAAGGAAGCAGGGATGTTAGAGGGAAAGCACATCGTGCTGGGGGTAACGGGAAGTATCGCGGCATATAAGACTGCCATACTTGCCAGCATGTTAAGAAAGAAAAAGGCGGATGTCACCGTCATAATGACGAAGAACGCAACGAATTTCATCAATCCCATCACCTTTGAGGAGCTGACGGGCAACAAATGTCTTGTGGACACCTTTGACAGGAATTTCCAGCACAGCGTAGAGCATGTCTCTTTAGCAAAACAGACGGATGTATTTATGGTGGCTCCGGCTTCCGCCAACGTGATTGCAAAAGCCGCTCACGGAATTGCGGACGATATGCTGACGACCACGCTGCTTGCCTGTGAGTGTCCGAAAATCTTTGCGCCTGCCATGAACACGAGAATGTACCGGAACATGGTCACGCAGGACAATTTAAGGCTGCTGGAACATTATCATATGGAAGTGATTACGCCGGCCACCGGCTATCTGGCCTGCGGAGACACCGGGGAGGGCAAAATGCCGGAACCGGAGCTTTTGCTGGAGTATATCATTAAGGCGCTTACCCCGAAGGATATGGCGGGGATTAAGGTGCTGGTGACGGCGGGGCCGACCATGGAAAAGATTGACCCGGTGCGCTTTATCAGCAATCACTCCACCGGAAAGATGGGGTATGCCGTTGCCCGGGCAGCAATGCTGCGGGGAGCAGAGGTGACGCTGGTGAGCGGCAGAACCGGTCTTACTCCGCCCATAAACGTGGACACGGTAGATGTTTTGTCGGCAGCGGACATGGCCGGGGCGGTGAAGGAACGCGCCGGGGAGGCGGATATTATCGTCAAGGCCGCCGCGGTTGCGGATTACCGTCCAAAGCATACCGCCGACGAGAAGATAAAGAAAAAAGACGACGACATGTGTATCGAGCTGGAACGCACAGAGGATATTCTGGGCTTTCTGGGCGAGCATAAAAGGAAAGGGCAGTTTCTGTGCGGTTTCTCCATGGAAACCGAGAATATGGAAGAGAACTCCCGCAGGAAGCTTCAAAAAAAGAATCTGGATTTAATTGTCGCAAACAACTTAAAGCAGGCAGGCGCCGGGTTTGGTACGGACACCAACGTGGTGACGCTGCTTTCAAAAGAGGATTGCGTGCAGCTTCCGATGATGAGCAAGGAGGAAGTGGCGGACAGGCTTTTGAGTTATATTATGGACAGGGTTTAAGTGCTCACGGAAATCAATTTTCAGATTCCGGTGAGAGTATGCAGAGTCAGAAAGGCTGTC
>CAJTMZ010000158.1:0-2601 GCA_910577445.1 uncultured Lachnospiraceae bacterium
GCTATATAAGATACTTGATTGCTCAAAACTACAATCATCCTATGGCCTGCAAAGAACAGCGGAAAGAAAGAGCAGCTTCCTTAAGGAGCCCTTATAAAAACGTCGGTGGTTAGCGAGGTCACGAACTGCGCAGCAGTTCGCGAGCTTACCACCGCTACGTTTTTATAGAGCGGGAGCGTGGCGACGAAGGAAGCTACTCTTTCCTTCCGCGTCCCCCTTTTCAGCCCCCCCTCTTCAAACATCCGACGGCGTCTGCCCCAATATCTTTTTATAAGCCCTGCTGAAAGTAGAATAATCCTTAAACCCGCATTCCATGCTGGCGGCCGTCGCCGGCATCCCGGCCAGAATCAGGTGCCTGGCGGCCAGAATGCGCTTTTCCAGCACGTACTGGTGCATGGAATATCCCGTTTCTTCCTTAAACTTGCGCATCATGTGGTACTTGCTTAAATAAAATTTCGCAGACAATGCCTCAATCGACAAATCCTCGGGCAGGTGGTCGTTGATGTAGTGAATCATTTCCACCACCTTCTTGTCGTACCTTGCCATTTTATGAAACGCCTCGGGGTGGGCGATGCAGTACCGGTTCAGCTCAATCAAAAGCTTCAGAAAAAGGATTCTGCAATACATGTCCTTTGCGTATCCGCTTTCCTTTTCCGCCGCCTCTAAGAGCTTTACGGTTTCAAATAAAATCCTGCTGACCGCCGGAGAGGGACGGACCACGTTTCCGTTTTCCGTTTTGGACATGGTAAAGCATAAATCCAGACTGCTCTCCGCCTCCGAATGCTCGTCAAGATACTCGCTGGAAATATAAAAAACATACCTTTCATAGACCATGCTACTTTCCACAAAGGGCTTGTGAATCTCTCCCTTGTTCACCAGAAGGATATCATGGGGTTCTAATTTGTAGGATTTTCCCTCGATATGGTATTCCACTTCGCCGGAAATAAACCAGATTAATTTATGAAAATCATGGTAATGATACTCATATTCTCTGGGTTCATTGTCCTTTAAATGAAACAGCCGGAACTTTTCCATCAGATATCCGCTTTTCACCCACTCCCGGATTTCTTCCATATCTTCTCCTAATCTGGCTGCCCCGCCTTACAGTCCGCGTTCAGTATGATTCTGGTTTCCTTTCGCATAATCTTTCATACATACGTTCATATCCACATCCCCGCCGATGCCGTTCACCGCTCCTTCGGATGAATACTGCCAGATAGAAAAATCATAAGGAAAATACACGGACTCGTCGTAGTAGGCAAACCATTTGTCATATTCTTCAATCTGTTTCATATCGAGCATTATCATAAAGGTTTTCAGATTGCCGTAAATCATCGGCGTATATCCGGCCTTCTTAATGGTTTCGCAGAAAGCCACCGCCGCTTTTGTGTAATCCGCCTTTGTCATTTGGGCGGTTCTGGCGTCGTCAACCCCCACTTCCTCCAAATCAAGCACCACCGGATAGGCGACATCGTAAGGCTCGATTAAATCCAGCACAAATTCGGCTTCCTCCACGGCCTCTTCTTCGTCAAGCGCCTGGGTATAAAAATAAACCCCCACGTCAATGCCGTTGTCGAGCGCCCCTTCAATGTTATCCGTAAAATACTCGTCCTCCGAGATTTTACCCTCCGAATTTCCCCGGAAGCCCGCCCGGATAAAAGCGTAAGAGATATCCTCGCCGGAAACCCTGCGCCAGTCAATGGTTCCCTGATGTCTGGACACGTCCACCCCTTTTAAGGAAACCGTATCCGGATTGTCGTCTATGTATGCAATCTCGTTATTATCCTGTAATACAAAATTCTCCGTATTATAATTATGCTTTTTCAGTTCGTCCGTTATGGGGAAAAAGGAGTAGCTTCCGTCCGCGTATACCACCACGTCCTCAGGATAAAGCTCCCGCAGAATCGCCACCGTGCTTTCCCCGTTCTTTACGCTCTCCTTCAGCCCTCCGAGAATACTCTCCCGCTCCGTCTCCCGGGCGGAAGACGCGGCCTCCCGGACAAAAGTATCCATCTCCTCCTGGGTATAAATATGCTGGCTGCTGTAATCCTCCAGCTCGTTCAGCCGCCCCATGGTCTGTCTGCTCTCGTTTTTCAGCGCGTAGTTCTGCAAAACCAGCCCGATGCAGCCGGTTAGAGCCGTCAGCGTCACAAGACTGAATACAATATTGGTAAGCAGGCTAATCCTCTGCCTTTTTCTGTTTCTCCTCATCGACTTTTCACTCATTTTTCTTCCGGACCTTTCCAGTATACTGTTTACCAGATAAGTATATTATGAAATGAAATGATTTTCAATTGTTTATCCTTTCCAGTTTTACGGCTAGAGCCGTTCCCCGTAATAGCTTTTGTAGCCCTCTCCGTATATTTCGGTGGCGCTGGATATAATCATAAAGGCGCTGGCATCCTCCTGCTTGACGATTTCCTCCACATTATAGGCGTTTTGCTTCTTCACCACGCAAAGTATAATCTGCTTTTCCTCTTTTTTAAAAGCCCCGGTGCCCGTAAGATGGGTCACGCCGGTATCCAGCTCCTTTAACATTCTCTCCGTAATGGCCTCCGAAGAATTGCTGATAATAAAAATCATCTTCGCCTCGTCCCGCCC
>CAJTMZ010000158.1:2611-2968 GCA_910577445.1 uncultured Lachnospiraceae bacterium
AGGTCCAGCACTCTGGAAGTCACCGCCGCCGAAATCACGCTGAAAAAAACCGTATCCAGGTTTCCGAAAACAATACCGCCGATGCAGATAATAACCGCGTCAATGGAAAGAAAAATCGTTCCCGTTTTCAGATGGGGCTTTTTTTGCTTTAAACACTTTACTATGATATCCGTGCCGCCCGTGGTCGCCCCCGCGCGCATAACCACGCCGATTCCCACGGCGACCAGCATTCCGCCGAATATTCCGCCAAGGAGCGGTTCCGTCGTAAGAGACGGAAGCCCGGAAAACGCATTGGTAAATAGGGATACCGTAAAAATCGTATAGAGCGTGGAAACAATAAACTTAAACCCGAATTTC
>CAJTMZ010000159.1 GCA_910577445.1 uncultured Lachnospiraceae bacterium
TCAAAGCTTTCCGTATCAATCCGGAAGCATGCATTCTTTCCTTATCATCGTGCGGTTGACCTGACGAAAAATATATTACCATAACCGGACGGGTTTGGCAATACAGAAGTTTTATTTTTCTGAAAATTATTTTTCAATTATTTTTCATTTCATTTTAAACGCATTTTTTTAATTATAAATTTGAAATATCCGGGAAAATCTTAAAAGGCAGAAAAAGAAGCCGCCCCATAATCAGAAGCGGCCTCTCTGGCTTTCATCGTTTTTATTATCTCAGTGTAATATAGTTCTCGATTGCGTTGGAGTTATCATCAAGTACGGACAGGCTGCACATAATCTCCATTCCGTGTTTCTCAAAATATTTTACAAGGTTCTTTTTCAATACAACGATACTCATAATCAACATCTCCTTTTCTCATTGTTTACTTCTGTTTCCCTGTTACGAGTATTATATTACCCCATAAACGAAGGCGAAAAAAGAACCCTTTTTGACTTTATTTAAGGCGATATTGACTTTAACAGCCGTCAGTGGATGTCATAACCGTCGTTGCCGGTATCAGAGCGCCCTTTGTATCAGGCATTACCCGCAAATCATCTATTTTTCCAGAAGCTGCTTCATATTCTCATTGGACCATACCACCCTGTTACGTCCGAATTTCTTGGCGTCATATAACATGGAATCCGCAATTTTCAGAAAAAAGTTATAGGAGCTTATTTCCGGCGGAACCACGGTAACGCCCCCGATGCTTACGGTAACCCACTCGGACACGGAAGGGGAATGGGGAATATGCAGGTTTTCCACCGCCTGCCGGATTTTTCTCAGATATTCAAAGGCATTGCCCGAACTTTCCCCCAAAAGGAAAGCCACAAACTCCTCGCCGCCGTAACGGGCCACAAAGTCTGTGGTGCGCCGTAAATAACCGGATACGGTTTTTGCAACTGCCGCAATCACCTTGTCTCCCGCCGGATGCCCGAATGTATCGTTATAGGTTTTAAAGTGGTCGATATCAATCATACAGATAGAAAAGGGAACTTTCAGCCGGGCGGCCTCTTTCCACTTAATCTTACTGTAACGCTCGTATTCCCGTCTGTTGGCAATACCGGTCAGTTGGTCCGTCCTGGACTGATGCTCGATTTGTTTCCGATAACCGTACAGCTTAATATGGGTCTTGATTCTGGCTTTCACAATCAGAGCGTTAAACGGCTTGGAAATATAGTCAACCGCGCCTGATACCAGCCCGTGTTCTTCGTGTTGCACGTCGGAAAGGCTGGTAATGAGAATTACCGGAACGCTTTGGGTGTTAATCTCTTCCTGCAGCTTTTTCAGCAGCGTAAAACCGTCCATTCCCGGCATAACCACGTCCAGCAGAATCATGGAAAAATCTCCGCTGCCAGCCAGCTTAAGGGCATCCTCAGCCGTATGCACAACGGTAACGTCATAATCATCCTCCAGAATAGATTTCAATTGTGCTGCCTGCACCATACTGTCGTCAACAATTAATATCTTCTCCATCATCTCATATTCTCCTTATTTAACTGCTCTCTATTTTTGTAAACTTTTTATTTTCTTCCGGCCATGTGAGTAAATATTCATTTACTTCGTGATAAAAAATAACTTTCGCTATTTTTTTCTTTTTATAAGGTACAGCATCCAGCAAATGGTAATGGTAATTCCCATAATTATTGCCGCGATGACAATAAAGTTTGCAGCCGCGTTCGCTGCGTCGTTGTGACCGGCCCTGTTTTCTGCCGTTTCCAAAGTTTCCGGAACTTCCGCCGGCTTTTCGTGCCTGTCAATGTAGGCGATTGCATAAGGCGAAAATCTGTCGGTGGAAAATGTAATCGTATCCGGGTTATTGTCTTTATCCGCAATTTCCGAATAATCAAAACCGCCCTCTTCATTTATATGTAATCTTAAAATGTAAAAATCTCTTTTGGCTTCCCGCAGCGCCTCGGGAACCGTTATCACTATCTGAAGTTCTTTCGAAAGTTCGGAAATCACATAGGTGTCGTCAGGACACGTTTTCATAAGGAACATTTCAAAGTACTGCCCCACCTTCATCCCTTTGGGCATATTCTCCTCGAAAGTCCTTGTAATCAGCTCCGGTTCTTCTTCACCCGCGTTGTCTATATAAAAGCTGACGGCTATAGGAGCGTTCCCAAGCAGCATTTCCATCTTTTCTTCCCTGGTCAGAATACTGCTCAGTACGGCGTCAAAGTTGATAACCCCGTAATTTTCGGAAAAGCTTTCATACGAATCTTCCTCATCCGTATCCGCAAACCCGTTACGGATAGTAACCTTTAAATCCCCGGTGGCAAGCGCGCCGGTCAGCAATTTTGTATCGTTGTTTTGGTCAATCAGCCGCTCCGCTTCTTCCACAGGGATGTTCAGATATTGGAGCGTGCCTGTCAGGCTGCCGTTCTCAACGTCCTGCTGCCCGTCATTCTCCCTGTCGTCTTCTTCGTCTTCCGGCTCCGCCCTATCAGGCGTTTTGTCCGGTTTCTTTTTGTCTGTCTTATCCGCCTTGTCAAAACCGGCCTTGTCCGTGCCGCTTCCCTGACCGGACAGAGCGGAAAAATCCGCGGAAATATTGTGATTTTCTTTTATATCGGTAAAGCTGTAGGAGGATACCGCTCCCACTGATTTGCCGTCCACATACACCGCCTTAATCGTATAACCGCTTTTAGGCGCAATCGAATACAGGATTCCCGCGCCTTCCGCAACTGTGCTCTTTCCCTCCGGCGTAATCGTCCCGCCCAGCGAGGATACCCCCGCGTTAATGATATAGGTTTTTACCTGCTCCTT
>CAJTMZ010000160.1 GCA_910577445.1 uncultured Lachnospiraceae bacterium
TTTTATCTGTTCCTCCATGGCCGGAGCCGCGCCCTCGGGCGTCTTTTCATCCGCCACCTCCACAATTTCCAGATTACAATACCTTGAAAGCCGTTTTTCGTATTCAAAAACGGCTTTCCTGTAAAAATCTTCTTTCACTTTTCCCACAGAAATAAGCGTGATTTTCATTTAATCCTCCCGGGATGTTTCCTGAAATGTCTCATCGGATATTTCCCTGAAAATCTCCGTGTAAACCTCCTCCACAAGCCTGTCCAGATAGGCCTCGTCCAGATTTACAAACTGCTTTTGAATTGCCTTTTTCACATAATCAAAACGCTGGAAATATTTCAGTTCCTCCTGCTCCCCCGAAAGGTCCAGCAGACTGTCAATCTCCTCTTCTTTGAGATTGGAAGTACACCACTTTTTAATTTCTATGGTAAGGTTGTTTTCCTTTCCTGCTTTCTTCTTAAAAATTTTTGAATTTCGCATGGAAATGGCTCCCATGATGATAAAAAGCAGAAAAAGCACTCCCATAACGCCTGTAATCATATATTTATTGCTTTGCAGCGCCGCCACATTTATCACATCGAAAAAGATTAAAACCACCGCGATAAAACCGATTCCTCCTACGGTAAGAAGGGTATACCCCGAAGTTCTGTTATCCTCCGCCTTCTCCTCATTATTGACATAAACCGGCTGGTATTTGGGCCGCGGCTCCTCTTCCTCAAACTGAAAATCATCCTCCGCGTCCGGCATATTCCCGCTTTCCTTCAATGCCTTCAGGAGCGGCTGTACATTTGGCTGAATATGTATAACGTCTGCTATTTTTAAAATATCTTCTTCGCTGGCGGCTCCTTCTTGCGGCAGATTCTCCACCAGCTCACAGCCGCAGTCCACACATACTTTAATCCCCTCTACATACTCGCTTTTGCACTCTGGACACCATGCCATATCCCCGTACCTCCTTTGTAATCCCCTGTTAATATTTTACTACGGAATGGCTGTGTATTCCACTTCTTTTTCTTATTTTTCCGCCGGTTTTCTGTTATTTGTCTGACATTTGCATGCGGCGGCTTTTTTGTCACTTTGAGGTACAAAGGGAAATCGCTTTTTCCAGATTCAAAATATCCGCGTCATCCGGATGGGAGACTGCCCTGTCAAAATTTTCGAGCAGCTCTTCGGCTTTTGTTTTCATGGAGGGCGTCTGCATCATTTTTTCATACCGCTCCCGCACGGATACCGGCATTTTTCCCTGACACATATAACGGCCAATCACAACATTGCTGTCGTTGATTTTCTTTTCCACATTTTCCATAATCCGGTTAAAGTATTCTTCCTCTCCCCCGAATCCGGCGGTTCCGAACAAAAATATCTCTTTCTTTTGGATTGTTGCCAGAAAATCCGCTAATCCTGCATCGCAGCCGCCCTTGTCTGTCCAAAAACCGATGTACAGACGCCCGGCTTCCAGGGCTTTCCCATCAGGTTTTCCAAAGTAAACGCAGTCCTCTGAGGGAAGCATGTTACCAATTGCATGAGCCAGTTTCTCGGTATTTCCCGTCACACTTACATATATAATTGCATATTTTTCCATCTGTTCTGCCTCCTGACACATTCGATAGTGATATTGGCATTTACCGGCTGCCCTATTTACCGTCTGTCGGGAAGAACAGGCACGGCACGCCGATGTTGGTGTTTTTATTCGGGTGCATCCAGATATAATTATCGGGATTCGTCGTTTCCACCAGAACAGGCCCGTTTCCCCGCTTATCCCTGTTCTTGCTCAGGTACTCCCAGGAACCATGCTCCGCTTTTCCGTTCCATTCCTTGGAATTGCCGTCGGAATAGATGTTCGTCATATAAAAGTCTCCGTGAATCAGCCCAGCGGAATAACTGCCAATCAGGTTTGCGTTGTAGCCCTGATTTTCTTTCAGCAGCGACATGTCGTAGTCATAATGCTCGGAACCTTCCCCGTCTGGCAAATCATTGGCCCAGCTTCCCGTGTACTGATGAGCCGTGTATAAGTCGTCGGTATTTTTTGTGAAATGGATATGAAAATGTATCCAGGTTCCCTGACCGCTTCTTACGCCGCCCTTCCAGTCCCCGTAATAATATCTGTTGTCCGCATACACGGCAATCCCCTTTCCGTCAGGTTTACCGTTTCCATCCAAATCTCCATAATAATGAAAATTGTTGGTTCCCTTAAGGCTGTAGGACATTGCCACATAGTGATCCAGATAGACAAGGTCATTGATTGCTTTCTGGTTATTGTCCTCCCAGTAGGCCATCATATCCCGGAGCTGTTCATCCTTATGAAATTCCACCTTACTGTAATCCTTTTTACCGGCTTTCATGGCTTCCCTTACCGGTGTGGGACTTGCCTCTGGCGCGGGGGTTTTTTCGGGTTTACTGTCTTGCTCCCCGTCTTCCGTTTCCGAATCAATATCCTCGTCGCCTCTGTGTTCTTCCGTCTCCGCAAAGGACGCGCTGACAGGCTGGGAAGTATCTGTATCTGCCTCCCCGGCCCCTTTATTCTCGTCGGCATAATCCATTATGCTCTGCTGCAGGTCGTCGTTTTGCGCTTTTGACGCTTCATCTGATTTTTTCAGATTATTTACAATCAGTGTGATGGCGAGAATGACAATAATCAGCACAAACGGAATGACCGTCACCAGTATTCTTGATTTTTCAAAACCGAACTGCTCGTCTTCTTCATCGTCAAATAATTTTTTCATTTTTATAACATGCTCCTTTCCAAAGCCTGGAGACTTTGTACTCATCCTATTTATTTATATATTATAA
>CAJTMZ010000161.1:0-217 GCA_910577445.1 uncultured Lachnospiraceae bacterium
TAAAGCTATTGGAATTTTTTCAGAGTATGATAGAATATCCCAAATAACAGAATCTTTATAAGAAAACTTACTCCAACCAAAACAGAGAGGATACCAAAACAATGAATCTTTTTCAAAACACTCTTTCCGCGCTTCCCCTCTTAAGAGAAGGGAAAAGCAGAAGCATTAACTGGGAAAACCGGACGGGCGAAAAGGGAAAAGGCGGAATGGCAGCCGG
>CAJTMZ010000161.1:246-2724 GCA_910577445.1 uncultured Lachnospiraceae bacterium
CCTGTATTCCGCTGGTGAAAGCCGGCGAAACCGTAACCTTAGCCGAGACAGAGGGGCCCGGCGTGATTCAGCATATCTGGATGACAGTGACGGACAGGGTAAGCGATAAGAACCGTTACGTCCTGCGGGATTTGGTTCTGAGGTTTTACTGGGACGGGGAAACCTCGCCTTCAGTTGAAAGCCCGCTGGGCGATTTCTTCTGCTGCGGTTTTGGCGTTGCCTATCAGGTTAATTCCCTGCCGGTTGTCGTGAACCCCACAAGAGGCTTTAACTCCTATTTCCCTATGCCCTTTGGAAAAAGCATGAAAATCACTCTGGAAAATCAGTGTGATGAAGACGTGAACGCTTTCTTTTATCAGGTGGATTACTGCCTGTTGCCGGAACTGCCGGAAAAATCCGGGTATTTTCATGCCCAGTGGAGAAGACAGCGGATTACGGAGAAAGCGAAGGATTACGTTATTTTGGATAACGTAAGAGGAAAAGGGCAGTATGTCGGCACTTATATGGCGCTGACCGCCTTAGAACGCTACTGGTACGGGGAAGGGGAAGTCAAATTTTATCTGGACGGGGACGAAGAATATCCCACTATATGCGGAACCGGAACGGAGGATTACTTTGGCGGCGCCTGGAGCTTTGCCACCCGCAAAAACGGAAAAACCGTGGAGAATACCTTCTGCACACCCTATCTGGGTTACCCCTATTACTCCCGGCATGATACGGAAATCCATAACGACTATCACAATGACGACATGATGCCTCAGAGAAGCTTTTACCGGTGGCACATCCCGGACCCGGTTTTGTTTGACGAGGATATCCGTGTGACAATCCAGCAGATTGGCGTTTCCCACGGGGGCCTGTTCGAGCGGCAGGACGATGTGGCGACCGTGGCCTACTGGTATCAGGCGGAACCCCATATGCCATTCGGGCCTCTGAAGGAAAGACGGGAGCGGTGGCCCAGATAAACGGTCATCCTCACACAGAAACAGGAAATGAGAAAAAGCCAAAAGCCTCCCTGCTCATTTCCTGTTTCCGTTTATTATCGTTCCTTAGGTTATTTATCCCTGTACTGCTGTAAGTTCACCCGGTAAATGCAGGGCGCTCCCTCCCTGTCCGAGACAAAAATCACGTATTTCCCGTCTTCGGTAAAGCATGGATGCGGATGAGAATCCTGCGGATTTCCATGAACCGCGCTCCAAGAAGTCCCATGGTAGCACAGCTTCTGTTCCCTGCGCTTTTCCACATCCACCAGATAGATAAAATCATTCCGAACTTCTTCCGGCTTCTCCTCTGCAGTCTCCTCCGCAGTCTCTTTTCCCAGCAGATGAATCGGCACATCGCTGCCCTGGGCGTCCCCGACCATGTAACGGTTCTGTCTGTCACAGATAAAATGGGCGTAAGGCGAACAGCGCATCCATATTTCCTCCTCCATGGTGTCGGGATTAATCATGCGTATATCTTCTCTTTTCCCGCCCGTTGTCTCGCGATACACAAACGCCAGCTTTGAACCGTCCGGAAGCCAAAATTCATGGGTTAATATCAAATCCGACGGCTGTTCCCGACAGCACCGGCAACGGCTTCCGTCGCTTTGCACCAGCCAGAGTCTGGCGTCTATCAAATCATAAGGCCCCTCGTGGCAGAACATAATCGTATCCGAATCTCCCGGACGGATTTGAACATGGCCCAGCCAGCAGTCCTCTTCCACCACCGTTCGCACGGTTCCTGAAACCAAATCTACATAGATAATCCTGCAATGAGGCTTTGCCAGACAGGTCTTCGCAAAGAAATCCCAGCCCTCGCCCTTTTCCCGCTTCGGAAGTGATTCCTCCAACGTTTCAATCACTGCCAGATAACGGCCGTCGTCGCTCACCGTCCAACTGTCGCCCCTCCAACCCCCGGCAATCCGATACACGCACTCCCGCTCAAGGCCGGACAACGCCAGCTTCCATATTACCTTATCCTGCTGATAATACACATGCTTATCAGTGGAAGATATGATTCCGCCATAATCATCCAGTCCGCCGCCCTCGGTTAGCTGAACAGCCTCCCCGGTTTCCATATCCATCAGATATAACTGCCTCTCCTCAAACTCAGCGCAGTACAACAGCTTCTTTCCGTCGCCGGTGCTCATTCTGTTGTAAAAGTACATATGATGGCTTACATGATTCGGCTCTGTCAGGCGCTCTATTTCCATACCGGTGTATAAATCCCGATATACCATAAATTGATTTTGAATCCTGTCTCCGATTGCCATAGGTCAAGTATCTCCTTCCCGGTTATCTCTGGTTTTTCCAAAAGTATGCCCTTTTTACTATCATATCCTCTCTTCCACAAAAAGCAAGTTTTTTCGGATTTTCCTTCCATACCTTTTTCCCCATGCAGGCAATTAGTGAATCGCAATAAAAAAACCTGTAAACTTATATGTCTACAGGCTAACCTTTAAATTATTCACTTTAGCTCCCCGAGTAGGGCTCGAACCTA
>CAJTMZ010000162.1 GCA_910577445.1 uncultured Lachnospiraceae bacterium
AAATCTCCAGATTGAAAATTTTCAATCTTTCCCTCCTGACTTCATGTCCTGCCTGTTTACATTTTCTTTTGCTTTCACAAACCCTGGTTTCATAGCTCTCTTATAAAATACAATGACTCCTTACAGGAATGAAACAATCTCTGCCGCGCTTCGCGGGCCAGCTTATTGTTTTCAAACTTCCCATAAGGAGTCATTTATCTGATTATTCAATATTTCTTTTTCAAAAACCGGCGGTTTAACCGTTTTTTGTAAACGGACACGCCTCTTATTTACTTAAAAATTCCAGTACGGCCTGCTTCATTTCATCTTTCTCACACAGATGATTATGTAAAACCGGAGCCGTCCTGATTTCCTCGATTGCTTTCGGCATCTTCACTTTGGAAATCTGTGAGAGCATGTCCGCCAGTTCTAAATCCTCCGACTCTTCATATTTAGTGTCAATGGCCGCCATAACGCTTCTGGTAAACTTGAAGGGGCTCGCCGTTGACGCAAGCACCGTGGGCTTTGTATCTCCCGTTTCCTTCCGGTACTTGCCGTACACGCAGGAGGCCACCGCGGTATGGGTGTCAATCACATAACCTGTTTTCTGGTACAAATCCCGGATGGTTTCTGCCGTCTCCTCCTCGTCTGCATAGTATCCGTAAAAATCAGCCAGCTTTTCCCTCATGGACTTTGTAATGGAATAGGTTCCTCCTTCCGTAAGGGCGGTCATCAGCTCCCGGTTTTTATCTGAGTCGTTCCCCGCTATATGATAAATCAGCCTTTCCAGATTGCTGGAAATCAGGATATCCATAGACGGCGACGAGGTCAGCACAAATTCCCGGTTCCTGTCATAGGTTCCCGTGCGGAAGAAGTCGTACAGCACTTTGTTTTCGTTGGAAGCGCAAATCAGCTTATCTATGGGAAGTCCCATCTGCTTTGCATAAAAGGCGGCCAGAATATTGCCGAAGTTCCCTGTGGGAACCGTCACGTTTATCTCCTCGCCGGCTTTTATCTTTCCTTCCTTCAAAAGCTGCCCGTAGGCATACACATAATAAACAATCTGAGGCACAAGCCGTCCGATATTGATGGAGTTTGCGGAAGAAAACTGGAAGCCCTTTGCGTCCAGCTCCTGTGAAAGCTCTCTGTCGCCGAAAATCTTCTTTACTCCACTCTGGGCGTCGTCAAAATTCCCGCGAATGCCCACCACGCGCGTATTCTTCCCTTTTTGCGTCACCATCTGCTTTTCCTGAATCGGGCTTACGCCGTTTTTCGGATAAAAGACGAGAATGCGCGTTCCCTCCACATCGGCAAAACCGGAGAGCGCCGCTTTTCCCGTATCCCCGGAAGTCGCCGTGAGAATCACGATTTCGTTTTTTACATTGTTCTTTTTGGCGGAAGTGGTAAGCAGATGGGGAAGGATGGACAGGGCCATGTCCTTAAAGGCAATCGTTGCGCCATGGAACAGCTCCAGATAAAAAACGCCGTCCTTTTCCACCACGGGCGCAATTTCCTTTGTGTCAAACTTTTCATCATAAGCCCTGGCTATGCAGTCCTTAAGCTCCTGTCCGGTAAAATCCGTGAAGAATAATTTCATCACCTCGTAGGCCGTCTGACAATAATCCATCTTCGCCAGTTCGTCAAGCGGCACGTCCAAAGCCGGAATATGGTCCGGCACGAACAATCCGCCGTCCGGCGAAAGACCTTTCAAAATAGCTTCCGACGCCTTCACAGGCGCGTTTTCTGACCTTGTACTGTTATATAGAATCTCCATTGTTTCCCTCGTTTCCACACTGTTTCTCCGGTATTTTTCGTTTTTAGTTTCCCACTGATTTTATCACAGTCATTAGCGGCTTGTAAAGAATTCATGGCCGCCGTGTTCAAATAATTTCGTAAGTTTTGAATCAAACCACTTTACCTTCTCCGGGTTTGCGCCCTTTCTGGATACAAAATAAAGGGCTCCCTCCGTCAAATCCTCCCCTAAAAGCACCTTCTCCACCGCGTCGATTGTGCTCTGGGTCACCTTGACCGTCTGATAGGTTCCGGCGCCTACCGGTGAAAACTGATAGACCCCGCCTTTATTCTGCAGAACCACCTCCGTGACGGAATCAGGAAAGCTGCGGCTTTTTACCCGGTTTAACACGACCCCTGCAACAAGCATTTTTCCCTTTTCGTCCTCGGTTCCCGCTTCTGCCTGTACAATTTTCAGCAAAGCTTCGTAATCCGCCGAAGACAGGTCATACTTGTACTTCTTTTCGATAACGGAATAATCCACCACTCTCTGACCGGAAGCCGCCTTTTTGAGGAATCCGTGGAACCTGTCCATTTCAGGCTGCGCCTGCCCGTATTCATATAAGCCGGTTTTAAACGCGGGAGTTGCCGACAGGAAAGTTATCTGCACCCCTCTTACACAAAACCAGCTTGTCAGCAACACCATATTACATAGAAATAACTGCATTACAAATTTTCTGTACATAACATAACACGTCCTTTCTTTATCTGAAACTGTCCGGGTTTGCGGCAGTTTCTTACCTGCGGTACGGCCATTACACTTTTCACATTTTTGTAATACTTCTTTAATATTTTATACAGTTACTTCCAAAAATATTTCTAAAATTTGTATTAAGGGGGAAATTATTTCAGATTTGCTGTTTTTTACATCAAAAAAG
>CAJTMZ010000163.1 GCA_910577445.1 uncultured Lachnospiraceae bacterium
ATGCTTTTCATTTCAGCTAAGGAGAGTTCGTCATAAAAGCAGCCATCATCCAAAACAATGCCGATACGGTCTTTAATCTTCTTCTCGTTCTTTTCCATTTCAAGGCCAAAAAACTGAATATTGCCGGACTGCTTTTTCGCCAGTCCTAAAAGCGTCCGCAATGTGGTGGTTTTGCCCGCACCGTTAATTCCGATAAAACCTGTTATGCAGCCCTCCGGCAAAGAAAAAGTCACATCTGTTAAAGAGAAATCCCCATACGATTTGTTCAAGTTCTCTACGTTCAAAATATCGTTCATTTTAATCCTCCTCGTAAAGAATATCCATCATGGCATTGAGTTCTTCTTTACTTATTTTCAATGATTTTGCTGTCTGTATCATGTCAAGCATTTTCTGTTCCACAAGCCGCCGCCTGGAATCCCGGAGCAGTTCAAGATTGCCCGCGGATATAAAAGTTCCTATCCCCACCTGGCTTGTAACAAAGCCTTCCTGTTCTAATTCCTCATAAACCCGCCGGATTGTTAAGACACTGACTTTCAAATCATTCGCAAAGGCGCGTATGGAGGGAAGCGCGTCTCCCGGGGCTAATTCTTCTTTCAGCACAGCGTCTTTAATCTGGTCCTTAATCTGTTGATACAGGGGGCTGTCCGAGGAATTTGATATAAGTATCTTCAAAAAGTTCAGCTCTCCTTTCTTTGGTGTGCTGTTTCTATATACACATTGTAAACAATAAGCACTTAATTGTCAATGGAAAGATACGGCCTTTTCGTTTTCGCGCAATAGATGGGAGTTTCATGCAATGACCTTTGATAAGATACCCCATAATTTGATATAATTTATGTTGGAAAAATTTTTACGGTCATTACGCTGAAACGCCCGTTCATGTCATTGACAGAACCTTGTTCGCATTCATGCCGATATATACCATATACCCGTAAAAGAGGTGATGAAGGTGCTGCAGATAGCAGTGTGTGATGATGAAATCATAGAATGCTGCAACATGGCAAAAAAAATCAAAGATATTCTGGAAGAAATGAAAATTCCATGTATCATCCGCCAGTTCCAAAGCGGCGGAGAACTGCTGCATGCGCCGGAGCATTTTGACATTGTTTTCCTTGATATCATCATGCGGGATTTGAACGGGCTGAAAACGGCACAGATTTTCCGTGAGAAATTTGACAGGATACTTATTTTTATGTCTTCCAGCAGGGAGTATGTGTTTGAGGCGTATGACGTGGAGGCTTTTCAATATCTGCTGAAGCCTGTGGAAGACGGGAAACTGAAAAGCGTGTTGCAAAAAGCCGTCCTGAAAACAGAAAGCCGTTCACAGGAATTTATCATTGTCAGCAGGGAAAGGCAGAAAAAGAAGTTATTTCTTGATGATATATACTATTTCGAGATACAGGGGAGAGTGGTTTATGTTCATGGGCCGGAAGGGATTTTTACCTATTATGAGCAGATAGGGGAATTGGAGAATAAGCTGCGGGATAAGGGATTTTTCAGGTGTCATAAAAGCTATCTTATCAATCTGAAATATATTGACGGGTATAACAGGCAGGAAGCGCTTCTGGAAAACGGGGAAAAAATCGTGATTGCAAAAAGAAGATACGATGAGTTTGTCCGGGAGGTGCTTAAGGTGATGCGGAAAAATGGGGGGATTCTATGAAACTGTTTTTGGAATGGATGGACATTTTCATCGTGGCGCCGTTCTTTCTGGGATATTTATGGGCAGCGGATAAATTCTGTAAAAAATTTTTAGGGGCTTCCAAACAAAATGAAGGCCTGTTTTTGATTTTGTCCTTTTGCGGATGGCTGTTTGGCAGTATTCTGGGCCGGATGTCTTTCGCCTTGTATTCGTTTTCTGTGTTGACGCATCCTGTATTCTTTACGGGACTGGTGATGCTGCTATTTCGGTCGGACAGGGAAAAAAGGATTCTGGCCGCATCCATGCTGATGGTGACTGTAAGGATGGCGGCAAGTTTCTGCGACTCTTTTTTATCCTGTCTGGAGCTGTTTTTCCTGCATACGGTAAAAAAGATTCCGGAACCGGTTTCTGACGGCTGGGTAAGCGGACTAACCAGCGGCGTCAGCTACTTCTTTGTAATACTGATTGTATACTGGATGGCGAAGCATCTTGGGTCGGTTTTTTCCGGAAAGCCGGGAAAGTGGTATGTCATATTGTCTGCTCCTTTGCTTGTAATCGTTATCGTGTATGATGTGGCGAGCCTGGGAGCGAGCAATGGTATTATGGTCAGGAGCGGGGGCAATATGGGATTGTATTACGACCAGATTTTCAGCTATGCGGAGTTTTTGGTTCTGTCGCTCCTGTCAATGTCTGCGGCGGGATTTTACGTGTTTGGGATGAACCGGA
>CAJTMZ010000164.1 GCA_910577445.1 uncultured Lachnospiraceae bacterium
TTCTTGCCAAAAAAGAGGTATTTTTTTCCAAAGACACAAACTATTTTACACTACCGTTTATTCCCCAATCAGTACCTTTTTCCCGCAGAAAGCAAATCCGTACTTCCGTATACGCTCTGGCGGAATCCCTTTTGCAATAAGGCCAGCCTGATAATTTCGTTCTTCTATCTGACGCAAAGCAGCCCAAACGGTATCGGAAAGCTCTTTTTCATCCGAATCCTGCACTTTAAATTCCAGAATGATGGCAGGGATTTCAGAGAGATTATTCTGTGAACCCTGAACGACTCTCGGCTCCATCATTACGTCGTACCTTCCGAAACCGCTTTCGCGGTTTGAAGTAATTACATATTTATCCGCCATTTTCACCATCAGGCCAAGTACAAAACCATGGTAAAACCGTTCCGGTTCGTCGGCGGAAGGCTTTTTCCCCGTATCAAAGAAGCTGAACATTTCCGTTGTAACTCTGTTCATGTACGTGTTCATTGCCTTTAAATCGCCCAAAAGCAGCGCTTTGGAAAAATTATCGTAGGAATCGAAAGTAGTATCAAACCAACTGCCTATCATCCGGCGGAACATAACGCGGACTTCAAAATTAGTCAGCTCCAGTTCGTATTCCTGTTTCCATTCTCCATATTCAGTCGCATATGTGCGGCAGTTTTTTACTTTCAGGTAGCCGCTGGCAAGCAGAAGGCTCCAGACGGCATTCTTATTTTCAGAGAGCTGGTTGTAGACAATCTGTTCGTCTATTTCCACCCGGATACTCTCCCCCTGTATCAGCCGCTCAAAGATTTTCTTTACATCCGGGCTTCCTTCCCGTATCAGCTTACCCACAAGGCTGTTGGAGCTGGTATTTGCCCAGTAAGCGCCCACTTGCTGCTCGTCAAGAAAATTGATGATGGACCATGGATTATAAATATCCCTTGTGCTGCCGAAGGTAAACCCGTCATACCAGTCTTTGATTAGCTGTCGCTGTTCCGATAAGCCAAATTCATTCAGCGCCGCAAAGACTTCTTCCTCCGTGAAACCGAAAGCATCCGCATATTTTGGGGAGGTTGTGGCTACCACTTCAAGGTTATTTAAATCAGAGAAGCCAGATTCCTTACTGACCCTGGTAATCCCGGTCATAACAGCCCGCTCAAGACAGGGGTTTGTCTTAAAGGCAGGGTTAAAAATGCCTCTGGTAAAGGACACCATCTCGTTCCAATATCCGTAAACATAGGCCTCCTGCATGGGTGTGTCGTACTCGTCCAAAAGGATGATGACTTTTTTACCATAGTGCTTCATCAGGTAATTTGACAGAAGATTCAGGGAATCTGTGTCGATATCTCCGTCCATATCTGCAGAAATTTTCCGGAACTGGGCCTTTTCGTTTTCATTCAGCTTATCGCTGTCTGCCAGAAAATCAAACTGATTATATAATCTTGCAATAATCCGGCATATTTTCCTTCTGGCATCCGTATAGGAAGTTTCTTTCACGCTGGCAAAGCTGAGAAACATTACGGGGTACGAGCCCTGAAGCTGGCGGTACTTTTCTTTCTGCCAGATGGAAAGCCCTTCAAAAAGCTCCCCTCTGCCAGCATATTCCAGGGAAAAAAACTTCTCCAGCATACTCATGTTCAGCGTTTTCCCAAAACGCCTCGGGCGTGTAATCAGCGTTACCTCATCGGCGGATTCCCACCATTGACTGATGAAATTCGTTTTATCCACATAAAAATAATTATTTATTCTGATTTTCTCAAAATCCTGATTTCCGATGCTCACAGTTCTTGCCATATTGTTGTACCGCCTTTCGATATATTATTATACAGTAAAACAATAATCAAAGCAAGGCGGAAGTCCGCCCGCACCACGGAAATCCGTTTTTTTAAGCAGGCTCAAAGTCAACAACCCCGCAGCAAGCTGACGGGGCATCAAACTTGCAACGCAGCAAGCT
>CAJTMZ010000165.1 GCA_910577445.1 uncultured Lachnospiraceae bacterium
CGGCTCAAGGGTCTTTAACGTCTCCTCTGCAAGCCGGTACAAATCGGTCTCCTCCATCTGCATCCCCTCCGCTCCCTCGTCCAGATGGGAAAGCCGCAGAATGTCCTCCACCAGAGAAATCATGCGTCCCGCCTCTGCGTAAATCCGTCTGGAAAATTCCGGGATGTCTTCCGCCGCCACCATATCGTTCATCATAAGCTCCGCGCTTCCCGAAATTGTGTGGAGGGGCGTTTTCAGTTCATGGGAAACATTGGCGGTAAACTCCTTGCGCATCTGTTCCCCCTGACGGATTTTTTCCTGCTGGGCGGCGATTCGATTAAGCAACGGGGCAATTTCCGGGTATTCCTCTATTCCCGGGGACAGATGACGCTTAGGCGCGGACCCGTTTGTGCCGCACCAATCCGGCATGTCCAGATTCAGCTCGTTGAGGGGCTTTACAATGGTTTTTGATAAGCGGGACGCCAACACAAGCGACAGAATGAACGCCACCGCTATCATCAGGCAGATAGGCTGGAGCATTCCCATAATCAAAATAACCGGCGTGTTCTGGGCAATGGACAAGCGAACCACCGTTCCGTCCGGCAGGCGGCGGGCGCAGTAGACGGCTCTTTCTAACAGCGTGGTGGAATACCGCACGCTTTCCCCGTATCCCTTATCAAAAGCCTCCTCGATTTCTTCCCGCTCCAGATGGCTTTCCATTTCCACCGCGTCCGATTTGCTGTCGTAGAGCACGGCTCCCGTTCTGTCTATCCAGGTAATGCGGTATTCCTCCACGTTAAGCCCTTTAAAATAATCCATTCCCGCATGGGCCGCCCCCGAAGCGGCAAGGTCCGTCTGCATTTTTAACTGCTTTCTCTGAATACTGGAAAAATAATCGTATAATATACCGATAAACAGCACCAGGGAGGCAAGAAAAACGCTTAATGCCACCACACACATAGACTTGAAAATACGCTTCGTCATAAATTTTCCTCATTTCCCGGCCCCTTATGCACAGGCAAAGATTACCGTCTCACGCCTCCATACGGTAGCCCACGCCCCGGACCGTTTCGATATAATCGCCGCAGCTTCCCAGCTTCGAGCGCAAAGTGCCGATATGCACGTCAATCGTACGGGTTTCCCCCACATAGGAAGCGCCCCACACGCTCTGAAGCAGGCACTCCCGGGTAAATACCCTGCCGGGGTTGTCCATAAGCAGACAGAGCAGCTCGTATTCTTTTAAGGTAAGCATTACCCTTTTTCCGCCTACAGAAACAGTATGCCCCTCCCTGTTAAGTTCAAGACTCCCCATCCGAAGTATTTTAAGTTCCTCCTTCGGCCTGCTTCTGCGCAGCACCGCCCTTATTCTGGATATCATTTCCATCATCCCGAAAGGTTTGGTCAGATAATCGTCGGCGCCCATATCAAGGCCGATAACCCTGTCATATTCCGTCCCTTTCGCCGTTGCCATAATCACCGGAATATCCGCCGTTGCCCCGCCGCTGCGGAGCTTCTTTAAGATGGCGATGCCGTCCATGGGGATTCCATCCTCCGCCGGCAGCATGATATCAAGCATAATAAGCTCCGGCGTCTCCTCCCCAAGCGCCGCGAAAAGAGCCTTTCCGCCGGTAAATCCCCGGGCCTTAAAGCCTGCCGCGTTCAAGGTATATATCATCAAATCCCGAACCGAATTGTCGTCTTCCACACAAAAAATCATAAATGCTCTTATCCTTTCTTTTTTCCATCATACAACAGGCATTTCAAATCCGCCATCCGGAGATTGTAAAATTTATGTAAAGATAAGTCGCCCCCACCCG
>CAJTMZ010000166.1 GCA_910577445.1 uncultured Lachnospiraceae bacterium
CCGTTGCTACTGCTACCCAGGTAATTTCAATCCACGCTCCCGCGAAGGGAGCGACAAAAGATTCCGGCATAAGCGCCACTTCATCAAAATTTCAATCCACGCTCCCGCGAAGGGAGCGACTTAACGAGGGATTCGCTCTTAACAATCTGCAGAGCGATTTCAATCCACGCTCCCGCGAAGGGAGCGACAAATTCGCATTTCCGACCAACGAGGACGATATTATTTCAATCCACGCTCCCGCGAAGGGAGCGACCATTCCACCAATGACCTTTACCAAACTTATAATGCCATTTCAATCCACGCTCCCGCGAAGGGAGCGACAAATGTCAATAAAAAGAATAAAATTCCAATAAACATTTCAATCCACGCTCCCGCGAAGGGAGCGACGTCAAGGGACGAAATTTTGCTACTGTTGTTTATCCTATTTCAATCCACGCTCCCGCGAAGGGAGCGACGACTTATACTTTGGATATTGCTCCTGTTCCTTTGGGATTTCAATCCACGCTCCCGCGAAGGGAGCGACTAAGGGTTTTCGGCAAAAAAAACCAAAGAATTCCTATTTCAATCCACGCTCCCGCGAAGGGAGCGACGGGATAGCGGGTTCCTACGTCACCCGCCATAAAATATTTCAATCCACGCTCCCGCGAAGGGAGCGACAGCTATGCGTCCGAGCCGGATATTGCTTCGGAGTCTATTTCAATCCACGCTCCCGCGAAGGGAGCGACCCCTCCTTAACGGCGCCAGGCCTACCAAACAAACATTTCAATCCACGCTCCCGCGAAGGGAGCGACTTCATGATAAGGATATCGATCCAACTGGTGAACCATTTCAATCCACGCTCCCGCGAAGGGAGCGACATGACCTGCACTATATTAGCAACGGAAAACTGGATTTCAATCCACGCTCCCGCGAAGGGAGCGACATAGTATCATGATAATGATTATCAACAAAAGACTATTTCAATCCACGCTCCCGCGAAGGGAGCGACTTATTGGCCTTGCGGTTGATAAGTATAAGGCTATAATTTCAATCCACGCTCCCGCGAAGGGAGCGACCGCAGTTGCCATCAGCTACCCCCTCCCGCCGA
>CAJTMZ010000167.1 GCA_910577445.1 uncultured Lachnospiraceae bacterium
CCATCCATAACCTGAAATTCCAGGGCAAATGGAGCATCAAGGAGGTGCAGGATATCACAGGCCTTCCGGCATATTATTTTACCCCGGACAAACTGGAGCTGTTTAAGGATGCCAATCTGTTAAAGGGCGGCCTGGTGTATGCAGATGCCATCACCACCGTAAGCAGTACTTATGCGGACGAAATTAAGACCAAGTTCTATGGGGAACAGTTAGACGGGCTGATGTGTGCCAGGAGCAATTCCCTGCGGGGCATTGTCAACGGGATTGATTATGAGGAATTCAACCCTGAGACGGATAAGTATATTGAATTTAAGTACAATGCGGTGAATTTCCGCAAGGAAAAGGTGAAGAACAAACGCGCCCTCCAGGCGGAGCTTGGGCTGGAGCAGGATGAGAAGAAATTCATGATAGGCATTGTTTCAAGGCTCACAGACCAGAAGGGCTTTGACTTGATTGCCCATGTTATGGATGAGCTGTGCCAGGATAACGTGCAGATTGTGGTCCTTGGCACAGGGGAAGAGCGTTACGAAAATATGTTCCGGCATTTTGACTGGAAGTATAATAATAAGGTTTCCGCACATATTTATTATTCAGAAGCGTTGTCACACAAGATTTATGCCTCCTGTGACGCTTTCCTTATGCCGTCCCTGTTTGAGCCCTGCGGCTTAAGCCAGCTTATGAGCCTGCGCTACGGCACGGTTCCTATTGTCAGGGAGACAGGAGGGCTGAAGGATACAGTAGAGCCTTACAACGAATACGAGAACACAGGCACAGGCTTTTCTTTTGTGAACTACAACGCCCATGAAATGCTTGGGGCTATCCGTTATGCAGAGCGCATTTATTATGATAAGAAGCGGGAGTGGAACAAGATTGTGGACCGGGCTATGGCGGCGGACTTCTCCTGGAATGTTTCGGC
>CAJTMZ010000168.1 GCA_910577445.1 uncultured Lachnospiraceae bacterium
ACCTGTATTTATTACTAAGAACGGATATGGCGACCTTGTTATTATGAGCATGGAAACATATGAGTCCATGCTGGAAACCGCCGAAACAGATGCCGCAATCTTAGAAGCAGAAACCGAATATGCCCAGAACAAAATACTGCATGATGCCAGAAGCGCATTTGATTCTTTAAGGAGGAAACATTTTGGATAAATACAATGTATCCCTTACAAGCCGCGCTTTACGGGACTTAGATGGCATCTATGTTTATATCGCCCAGACTTTACTGGTACCTGAAACCGCACTGGAAATGGTGGATAAAATGGAAAAGGCAATCCTTTCTTTAGAAGAAATGCCCTACCGTTTTCCGGTAAGGAAAACAGGCGCATATGCCAACAAAGGATACAGGCAGCTTTTCGTTTGCAATTATACGGTTATTTACCGTGTCGACGAAAAGCGGCGACAGGTTATCGTCGTAACCATCAGATACTCCCCCAGCCAGTTTTAATACAGACACCATCACTGTCCGGCATGTTGTAACGCTGGCCACTATGAACGGCAAATTTTCAGGCAAAGAAAAATCCACCCCAGCTCTGCCGGAATGGATTCCCATAAAATAATGCTGGTGGCCGGACTTGAACCGGCACGGGATTAACTCCCGAAGGATTTTAAGTCCTTTGCGTCTGCCTATTCCGCCACACCAGCATTAAGTGGAACCTATAGGGCTCGAACCTATGACCCTCTGCTTGTAAGGCAGATGCTCTCCCAGCTGAGCTAAGATTCCATATGTTTTAAATCATACATTTCAAATTTCATTCACACGGATACATCTGCCGGCATACACCGATTACCCGTAAGATAAAATCTGATAACGACCCGGATGGGACTCGAACCCACGACCTCC
>CAJTMZ010000169.1 GCA_910577445.1 uncultured Lachnospiraceae bacterium
TTTACAAGGACTTATATTTTGAATTTTTCTGAATTTATCGGTATTTCAGAGAGGTTGAAATATGTGAAATTTATGGCATAATACCGAAACAGAAAGACACTGTTTCGGCTTCTGATCCCATGTGCGCAGGGGCGCACAGAATTATGGTATATTACCGTATGAAATGAACGCCTATTCCCCCAAACGGAGAAATACCCGTCAATGATATTCCACAATTCAATCTTCCGACAATTAATGGAACGAAATCATTTATCAGCACCGAGCAGAGGGAACGGACAAGGCAGATGATGATTGTTTATAATAAGGCAAAAAGAGATTAAGCAGAATTTAATGGAATTGCGAGAGTTCTTGTGGTAGAATAAAATCATTGAACAAACCAATAAATTAATGGCTAAGGAGATTAATTATGATAAACAAACGCACATCAATCAGTGTTACTATACTGACAATAATAATGACCTTTATGGAAATGACCGCATTACCTGCGGCTTTATTCTGTAATATACAAATCAGGGATATTGAACCGATTTATTTCTCTTTGATGATAAATTTTGTATTGGCTTTTGCTTTATGCTATGTATGCAGGAAAACCATTATAAAAGAGTGGAATTTTGGATTACAATTTCAAAATATTCCGAATGGTTTGAAGAAATATGGTATTCCTTCCCTTGTTGCTACGCTTATAGTGGCAGTTGCTTTTTGCATAGGACTTTCACCATTCAATAATAAACCAACAATATATAGAGTTATTGTAGAGGGCATTGTGTATTACATAGGTGTTGCAATAATGGAGGAAATTTATCTGAGAGGATTGTTGCAGAATATCATTGAAAAATGGTTTGGCATACGAAATAATGCTGCATTATT
>CAJTMZ010000170.1 GCA_910577445.1 uncultured Lachnospiraceae bacterium
AGCGTGGATTGAAATCCCCCTAAGACAACAACCACGACAAAGGTTAAAAGTCGCTCCCCGTGCGGGAGCGTGGATTGAAATTTGGTGTCGGTCTCCTTGTCGTCGATGCTTGTATGTCGCTCCCCGTGCGGGAGCGTGGATTGAAATATTTACATTTTGGAACGAAATAATGGTGAATATTGTCGCTCCCCGTGCGGGAGCGTGGATTGAAATTCCTCAAGTTGTTATGGCTATCGTATCGGTTACTTGTCGCTCCCCGTGCGGGAGCGTGGATTGAAATCCTAATGAATCGTATATGCGCTATCTACATGCGTGTCGCTCCCCGTGCGGGAGCGTGGATTGAAATGTCAAAATCAAGGGTAGGGCGTGCCGAGTGAAGAAGTCGCTCCCCGTGCGGGAGCGTGGATTGAAATCGGAATCGGAAAGAGAATAGGAGTGGCGTGGAAAGGTCGCTCCCCGTGCGGGAGCGTGGATTGAAATCAGAAAGAACAGAAGAAGCAAGAAGAAGCGGAAGCGTCGCTCCCCGTGCGGGAGCGTGGATTGAAATTCTGTATGATGCAGAGGTTATAAAGGCGATTTATAGTCGCTCCCCGTGCGGGAGCGTGGATTGAAATCGCGTCAGCAGAAGGATGTACGATGCAGATACGGTCGCTCCCCGTGCGGGAGCGTGGATTGAAATACTAAGGATGAAGATTATTTTGGGGCGGACATAGAGTCGCTCCCCGTGCGGGAGCGTGGATTGAAATAGAATCATCTCC
>CAJTMZ010000171.1 GCA_910577445.1 uncultured Lachnospiraceae bacterium
TTTCAAACGTATACTTCCCGCCTTTCTTCGGCGTGCAAATTTTTACCCGTTCAAACTGATCGAACCAGCCGGCAGCATTTTCTATCATATATTTGGGTTCGCTATAGCAAACCGGACACTCCGTTTCCTCCAAAGTCGGCTGCGTGGCCGTACAAAGGATAATATTTGTATGGCATACCGTATTTAAAAAATTAATCATATAATTAAACGTATGTGTACACTTTATAGGCATCGATTGGACTTCGTCGATGATCACCACCGCATTCACCAGCCGGTGCATCCTTCGTATTGATTCCCTTCTATCCGAAAAAAGCGTATTCATAAACTGGACAAAGGTGGTGCAGATAAACGGTTCCTCCCAATTCATGTCATATCTCGAAAACTTATCTGCCCGATAATCCTCCCCTTCACCGTCCCCGCTCCTGACTACCGATGAATGATGTTCCAAAATCCACTTTTCCCCGCCAACCGCTTCACGGAATACCTGTGCATTCTGCTCCGTCACGCTGATATAAGGAGATACATAAATAATACGTTCCGTTTCCGGATGCCGTCTGCAATATTCCAGCGCATAAGCAAGGCTGCTCAATGTCTTCCCGCCCCCTGTGGGAATCAGCAGACAATATATTCCCGCCGGATATTTTGCAAAATCCCTGCATTCCTTCTGCAGCGCATT
>CAJTMZ010000172.1 GCA_910577445.1 uncultured Lachnospiraceae bacterium
ATACGTCTTCTTTTTACCACATTCATTTCTAGATTTCAATCCACGCTCCCGCACGGGGAGCGACGTGGTAAGATATATACAGATCAAGAGATCACACTATTTCAATCCACGCTCCCGCACGGGGAGCGACCCTTTATATAGATCTTGTTTTTGGGGAGGAGGGTATTTCAATCCACGCTCCCGCACGGGGAGCGACGGCTACACTTTTGCTTAACGGCAAAATCAAAACAATTTCAATCCACGCTCCCGCACGGGGAGCGACAAGCTGAAAGCCGGGCGGCTGTCTATCTACCGAATATTTCAATCCACGCTCCCGCACGGGGAGCGACTTTGGACGTCCTTTCGGTCTTAGTTTAGGCTGATATTTCAATCCACGCTCCCGCACGGGGAGCGACATTTTTCCCAAACAAAATGTCGTAAATCAAATCTATTTCAATCCACGCTCCCGCACGGGGAGCGACACCGATCTCCGTCAGGGCTTGTGATAACTTCATGATTTCAATCCACGCTCCCGCACGGGGAGCGACTTAAATGTGTATTCCTGCGTTGTCAT
>CAJTMZ010000173.1 GCA_910577445.1 uncultured Lachnospiraceae bacterium
CAGCACATTCCTGGATTTGAATTTTCTGATCAAGGATGAGACCAGCAGCCTGAAAGGAAGCCTTAGTGATAAAAAGGATGTGGATTTTTATAACTTCTCCATCCCATTTATGAACTTTCAGCGGAATTACTTTGGCGTTGAGGTTTATATAGATATGCCGGAGGGCTGTGATTACGACCTTACCCTGTATGATGAATACGGTAACCAGGTAGGGAAGGCGGAGTGGGACGGTGGGGGACGAAAAAAACTGACCGTTCCTAATTGGGATATCAATACCAATCAATACTGCCTCAAGGTAGAAAACGGAAACGGGGAGGAAGTTTCCCCGGATGATTATTACAGGATCAGTTTCCATGTTACCGAAAACAAGGAGCATGAAAAGACGGATGCCATCAGGGAAGCATATGGGAACCTCCACGGGGCATACAGTCAGAAAGATGAAAACTGGCGGGAATATCTTGATCAGTATAATACCGTCTTAAAGGAGACGGAGCAGAATTATATAAAAGAGCTGGAGCGGCTCCACCAGAAACAGTTTGAC
>CAJTMZ010000174.1 GCA_910577445.1 uncultured Lachnospiraceae bacterium
TTGTTTTAGCGAAGGACAAAACAGTTTGACAACTTCCGGTTGATTGGGCAGTTATCCGCCAAATGAATAGCTGCCCGCTTTAGATATTTTAACGAATAGTTTGACGAAACCACTTTCAGCAACACCAATCTGAAAAGAGAGTTTTTATTTTGCCTCTTGACGAACCGGCCCAGTTTGGGTATAATCATATGCGCTCGCTAGTGTGGCTCAATGGCAGAGCACATCACTCGTAATGATGGGGTCGCTGGCTGTTGATAAGGGCACAAAAACAGAATACGGCAATAGGCCGGTTCTCATAAAATGCTGCTGTGGCTCAGTCGGTAGAGCAGCTGATTCGTAATCAGCAGGTCGCTGGTTGTCCGTAAGGGGACATTTCTTCTTCGCCTTAGTCAACTCAATTAAATATGATACGCTGGTGTAGCTCAGTCGGTAGAGCAGCTGATTCGTAATCAGCAGGTCAGGTGTTCAAGTCACCCCACCAGCTCCAAATTCCCCGGACAACCGTTGGTTTTCCGGGGAATTTTG